>JBNMNW010000101.1:0-17703 GCA_051278165.1 Planctomycetota bacterium
CACAAGCCACGAAAAAACCGGGAGCCATGTCCGGCGGAGAAGCGCAACGACTCGGCTTACTGCGGGCGCTCGCGCCTTCGCCATCGGTCCTGCTGCTCGACGAACCACTGCGCTCGGTCGACGTGCACCAACGCGATGGACTTGTGCTACTGCTGCGCAACCTTTGTGACGAGCGCAACATCACCTCGATCTTGGTCACCCATGACCGCGACGAAGCGCTCGCCCTGGCGGATCATCTGGTCGTCATGCGCGATGGCCAGATGGTCGAGCAAGGCGATTCCGTCGACCTACTCGAACACCCAAAGACCGCCTTCACGGCAGCGTTCTTGCGCGGTGCTGCCTGCTTGTCGGCAACAGCAAACGGCACCGGCAAACTGCATACCTTTTTTGGCGATTTCGACATCCCAATCGGTGCTGGCAACGGCGCTGGAACCGACCTTCGCCTAGCCGTGTTCCCTGGCGACGTCACTGCCGACGAAACGTGCGACGGTCCAGAGGCCAAGATCCTGGCAACCACGCCGAGCGAAGGTGATGGCATGCGCCTGCGGGTCGCTTGCGAAGACCAGATCCTGATTGCTCGCGCCCACCGCCACCCCAACACCGTCACCACGCGACTGCGCCTCGACGCAGCGCCTCGCCTGTTGCCGTGGCAGCTCAACCAGTCCACCAATTCTGAGAGCAACCCACAGTCATGAACCTCGCGGCACGCTTAGGCCTGATCGTCGTCGTGGTCGGCTCGTTCGCCGGCACCATCGCATTCCTACAAACCGGCCAGCAAGCCCAAGGAATGCGCTCCAACCAGGATGTTCGCTGGGAATCCTCCAAGCAGTGCTCCGAATGCCACGAGGCCGTCTTCGACGAGTGGTATGGCTCGCACCACCAAATCGCCTACACCAATCCCGAGGTGCGCCAACTCAGTGACGACTTCCGCAAGGAGGAGTGCATGGACTGCCACCTACCGCGCCCGCTTGCCGTCACTGGCTTTGGTCGACGCACCCTGCCACGCCGCACGCACTTCGACGAAGGCGTCAGCTGCATCACGTGCCACCTCGGTCCGAATGGCGGCATCCTAGGTCGCAACGACCGACCCGAAGTGCCGTGCCAGCCGCAAGCGAGTGCCGAGTTCTTAAAGGTCGAGGCCTGCGCGTCGTGCCACAACCAACACGGCACGACGGACCAGTTCCGCGCGAGCCACTTTGCGCAACTTGGCAATGACTGTGCGACCTGCCACATGCCGCAGATCGAACGCACCCGCAAAGACGGCAGCACGCGCATGGGTCGCAAGCATGTTTGGGACGGCTGCCACGACGTCGATTCCCTGCAGAGCGCTAGCACCTTCGCCAGCACGCGCGACGGCAGCGAACTCGTGCTTACCCTGAGCAACCTTGGCGCTGGCCACAACTTCCCAACCGAAGAACGGCATCGTGCCGTCGACATGATGTATCGCTTCACCACGCTCGTTGCAGGTGTGGCCAAGACGGCCGAATGGCAACGCGCCTACCGCTTCCGCCAGCCCTACCGCGACGAGGCCACGCCGATCAATCCAGGCAACGCGTCCGGAGAAAACACGCAACTTGCCGCCGGCGCAACCAAGGCCGTGCGCGTCACGATCCCTGCTGGTGCAACCCTTGCCGAAACGCGGTTGTGGTATCGCTTGACGCCCTTCATCGGCGATGACAGCCCACAAAGCACCCTGCTCAAGGAGCAACAGGTGGAGCTCAAATGACACGGCCACGCCCGATCGCTATTGCTGGTTGGCTCACCGTCATGACCATGCTCGTTGGCTGCACGAAAGACGCTGCGGCCAATCCTGGTTCGGAGCGACTATCACTGCCGAAGCTGGTGTTGCGGCCAATGCTAAAGGAACTGCAAACGCTCGCCGCCACTCACAAGGCGCCAGAGGCGAAGGTTCAGAAAGAGCTTCGGGACTATGCAGACATCACCCTGCGACTCGTGCGAGCGGATGCGCGGACCGAGAACTTGGTCGAACGTTCCTTGCTGGCCCACAACGACGCGTGGTTCGTGCTCGAGCCGGCACTAGCGCACGACGACGCCGCCGTGCGACAACGAGCCGCGTGGCTCTGCGGCCAGTCCGGCCAGACGGTTCTTCAAATCCCGCTACTGCTGCGACTCAAATACGAACTCAATCCAGTGACGGTCATCTGGGTCGCGGATGCCCTACTAAAGCTCGGCAACGACTCTGGTCTACTGCACCTTGGCTACGCATTCCGCCGAGAGCTTACAGCTAATCAGGCCGGTCTCATGGCCATGCAGGCGCTGGCCGCGCGCGGCGTGAACGTTCCGAAGGATCCTGATTGGAACGCGCTGACCACGTTGCTGACCGAGCAGGCTGACAAGTGGCGCAAGATCGGCAAGTCAGGCCTCGCAACCGTAGCGGCTCCTGCCAAGCAGCAGTTCATGGCTCGCCTGGCCCACCAGCTGCAGACACCGGAAGGCACCCAACTACGACCGGTCGATGATGCGCGGTTCATTCTGACGCGCCTCGGAGCCTTGGGTGTGCCCATGGTTGCTAGCGTCCTGCAGGCGGAAGAGCACTACTTGCGATCGATGCCGCTTCAGGTTCTGACAGAGCTGGGCACAGCAGCGCGGTCGGCGACCGATGCGATCGTGCCGTTGCTTGGCGACCCACTGACCTGCATGTATGCGGTTCGTGCTCTCGGGGAGATTGGCGCAACCGAGACGCTACCGCACCTTCGGCCACTGCTAGGTAGCCGCGACACGGAACTTCGCGCCCAAGCAACCCAAGCACTTGGACTACTCGGTGACGGGCAGAGTCGGGCGGCACTTGAAGCACGGCTGCAAGACGCGAACGAAACCATGGACGTGCGCGTCGGCGCAGCGTTTGGCTTACTGTGCCTTGGGGATCACGCGGTGGCCTCCGCATACCTGGCGGAGCGCGAGGCCAACCTGGACTACCACGAGCCAACCTTGACGCGCTTGCGAGAACGACTCTCTGGTCGCGCTCGCTAGCACCTCTACTGCTCTTCGATCGGCGGCATCGTCTCGGCCGCCGCGCGGCGAACGCGCGGCTGCTTCTTCTTGCCTCCGAACGCCTTAAACAGGATTCCACCGACCACGTCAAAGCCAACCAGCTCACCTGGATCCCGCCGCGCATCATCGTCGACGCCAACCTCGCACAGTTGGCTTGGCTCGCCAACGACCTGCGCATCGTGCTGGTGGCTGCGAGCTTCGCAAGCTTTGCGATTGCTCTGCCGGCTAGGAGTCAGCGTCACGGCAGGCGAATCGACCAGGTGCGTGACGTTCGCACCGGGTTGGTTCGCCGAAACGCAGTCGAATCGGTGGCTTCGGCGAGGATTTGGCGGGCCGACATGGTGTCAAGGGTGCGTGCATGGCGGTTTGCTCTCCCGTGGCGCAGACTCCTAGGTTGCCTAAGAAACCCTAGCCGCCGAGGTCAATGCGGTTGTCGCGCGCAAACTCTTGCGCCGACTCATAGCCCGCGTCGGCGTGGCGCATGACGCCGGTGCCCGGATCACACGTGAACACTCGCTCGAGGCGCGCAGATGCTTCGTCGGTGCCATCCGCGACCGTGACCTGGCCGGCGTGGATGGACTTACCCATACCAACACCGCCACCATGGTGGATCGACACCCAGGTTGCGCCGGATGCGACGTTGAGCATCGCGTTGAGCAACGGCCAGTCGGCGATCATGTCACTGCCGTCCTTCATCGCTTCGGTCTCGCGGTAGGGCGAAGCCACCGAACCGCAATCGAGGTGGTCGCGACCGAACACGATCGGTGCCGAGATCTCTCCCGTCTTGACTAGTTCGTTGACTGCCATGCCAAAGCGGTGACGCTCGCCATAACCGAGCCACAGGATGCGCGACGGCAAACCCTGCCAAGCGATCTGCCGCTGAGCCTTTTCAATCCAGGTGCGCAGCGACTCATTGTCGCCGAACATCTCGAGCGCGAGTTCGTCGGTGCGGAGGATGTCCTTCGGATCGCCACTGAGCGCCACCCAACGGAACGGACCGCGACCGGCACAGAACAGCGGCCGGATGTATTCAGGGATGAAGCCCTTAATGCGGAACGCATCCGCGACGCCGTGGTCACGTGCTTCGGTGCGAATGTTGTTGCCGTAGTCGAACGTGATCGCGCCCATCTCTTGCAGCTCGAGCATCAACGACACGTGCTTGGCGACGGTGCGGCCAGACTCTTCGAGATACTTCTTCGGGTTCGAGTCACGCAGTTCGTTGGCTTGCTCGACGGTCATGCCATCGGGGATGTAGCCGATCAACATGTCGTGAGCCGAGGTCTGGTCCGTCAGCATGTCCGGCACGACACCTTCGTCGCGCAGCACGGTCAACAACTCGGTCGCGTTGCAGCAGACACCGATCGACCACGGCACACCGGCCTTAGCCTTCGCCTGCGCAGCGGCGATCGCGGCCTTCGGATCATCGATGCGTTCGTCGAGGTACTTCGTCTCGAGTCGCTTGTCGATGCGCCAACCTTCGACATCGGCGGCCAGACACACGCCACCGGCCATCGTGATCGCCAACGGCTGCGCGCCACCCATGCCGCCAAGTCCAGCGGTCACGACCAGCTTGCCCTTCAGGTCACTTTGGAAGTGCTGCTTGCCGGCCGCAATGAGCGTCTCGTAGGTGCCCTGCACGATGCCTTGGCTGCCGATGTAGATCCAACTACCGGCGGTCATCTGGCCATACATCATCAGGCCGAGTGCATCGAGACGGCGGAACTCATCCCAATTAGCCCAGTCGCCCACCAGGTTGCTGTTCGCGATCAAGACGCGCGGCGCATCGGTGTGGGTCTTGAAGACGCCGACACACTTGCCCGACTGCACCATCATCGTCTCGTCGGGCTGCAGGCGGCGAAGAGTCGCCAAGATCTTCTGCAGCGCTTCGGGGTTGCGGGCTGCCTTGCCGAGGCCGCCGTAGACGATCAACTTTTCCGGATCCTCCGCAACCTCAGGATCGAGGTTATTAAGGACCATGCGGTAAGCCGCTTCGATCTGCCAATTCGAACAAGTCAGTTCCGTGCCACGTGGCGCCCGATATTCAGTCATGTCGGTAGCGTGGCGAGCACGTGCACCCGAGGCAACAGTAGTCCCTCGGTCGCCTGCTAGATTCGCAGCGAATACGGCGCGCTGCAACCGACACGGCTGCATAGGGACCTTGCTGGCGCCGGGAGACAAAAATTGGCGCCTTAGCCGGTGCTAACCGCTAGCGGGGAAACGAAACCTCTACGGTCTGCTGCTTGCCGCCGCGGGAGAACATCAACGACTTCTTCTTCGCACCACCGGCCATCGCGCGACGCAGGTCGCGCTGCGACTTGATCGCGGTGTCGCCGATCTTCAAAATCGTATCGCCAGCCTTCAGGCCGGCCTTAG
Organism: Planctomycetota bacterium; assembly: GCA_051278165.1. Taxonomy (GTDB): domain Bacteria; phylum Planctomycetota; class UBA1135; order UBA1135; family UBA2386. Next base: position 5,386 of record JBNMNW010000101.1, read on the forward strand.
CAGCAACGCTGTCCTCGGTGACGGAACCGATCGTGACGCCGTCTTCGCCGAGCTGCACGCCGAGCATTCGACGTGAACTCCGCGCGCCACCACTGAAGCCGCGGCGCACCTTCATGTTTTCGCGCGTCAACAACTCCGGCAGGTTGGCAAGGCCCCAGGCACCGGTTGCGGCGACGACCGACGAGTGCCGCTGGTATTCTGGGATCGCAGCGCCGTAGGTATCGTGCTGGGTGTGGTGCGTATACGTGTAGTTGGCGCGACCCGCTTGGTTCCAGAAGAACCCTGGCACCCCCACCGCAGTGAACGCTTCGTGGTCACTGCCGATCGGCGTGAAGGCCGGGATCTCGCGAATACTGAACGGCAGCTCCTCCGACAGCGTCAGCACGTGCTCGAACGCGATCTCCAACTGCGGCCGCATCTCCGGCATGCCCGCGATACCTGACAGGTAGTTGGTGCCGCCATCGTGCACCAAGCTGGCGCTGTAGTTCGACATCTCGTCCTTGTGCTCTTGCACCCACGCACGCGAACCGAGCAAGCCTTGCTCTTCGCCACTCCAAAGCATGAAGCGAATGCTGCGACGCGGCTTCGCATCGAGCGCCATCAAGAGGCGCGCGGCCTCAAGCGTCGTCGCCGAGCCAGTGCCGTTGTCGGTCGTGCCGGTCGCACCATCCCAACTATCGAGGTGACCGCCAACGACGACGAACTGATCAGGGAACTCAGTACCGATGATGTCGGCGACGACGTTGTAGAGAGGGATTGGCCCCTTCCGGAAGTGGTTGCGAATATCGAACTCGACTTCGACTTCCTCGCCGGCTTCGAGATGTTCGACGACGGCTTCGTAAGAATCGTTCTTGAGCCTCACCACCGGCAAATTCGGCAAGCTGTCCATGTCGCGACTCGGGCGGCCGCCAGTCAGCAACAGTTCGCCACTTCGACCGGAGCGGCCAGTGACGAAGCCAAAGCCACCTTCGGCCTCCATCGCAACCGTCAACTTCGCCAACATGCGACCGTCCGGATTGAGCATCCAAGTGTGATGCAGCTTGCCCTTCATTGCGGCCAACTCATCGTCGTCCTTTGGTGCCGCGACCACGAGGCCACGCGCCGGACCCTTGGTGCCAGCCGTCCAGGCGTTGGTATTGCAGACGAACTCCATCGCAACCGGCTTGGTCATGCGACCCCACCACGGACCGCGGTTGAAGCCGACCGCGTAGTCACCCCACTTCTCGAGGCGTGCGTTCTCGATGCCGAAGCTCTTGAACTTGTCGACCGCCCATTCGCCCGCCACCGTCAGGTTGTCCGAACCGGTCAAGCGCGGACCGATGCGGTTGACCAAGTGGTCGAGGTGCGCCATCACCTGGGAGTCTTCCAACCCCTGCTTTTTGATGATGGCGAATTGCTCAGGCGTGACCTGAGCAAGCAGCGGGGCCGAGACGGCGAGAAGGACGAGCGATCGTGCGAACAACATCGCCGACAACAATACGCATCGCTGCCGGTAAGCGAGCATCGGGCATGTACCACACAGGTCGCGTCTCAGCGAAGCCCGGGCAAACTAGTGCATTGAGGCAGGTCGCCGAGCCCTCATCCGCAAGGCATCGACGTCGAATACGAGGCAGACCGCGGCAACGGTAACATGGCTCTGCATCACGCCATTAGACCGCTAGCGGACCAATCTTCTTGTGCACGGCCGCAACCAGCGAGCCATCGATAATGACTTGCTCGGCCGCGGCGAGATCCGGCGCCAAGAAGCGGTCGCCTTCCAGCGGGGCGATCTTCTTGCGCAGCAACTTGTAGGCAGCCTGCACGCCATCGCCAGGCTTCAGCTTCTCGCCGAGGTCCAAGGCTTGCGCGCCACACATGATTTCGATGCCGAGCACCTTGGCCGTGTTGGACACCACCATCGCCGCGAAGCGCGCCGCGGTCACCCCCATCGAAACGTGGTCTTCGCGGTTGGCACTGGTCGGGATCGTGTCGACGCTCGCCGGGTGCGCCAGCGTCTTGTTCTCGCTGGCCAGCGATGCCGCGACCACTTGCGGAATCATGAAGCCACTTTCAAGCCCTGGATTCTTGGCCAAGAACGCCGGCAAACCCGAGATGTCCGGGTTGACCATTTGCTCGATGCGACGCTCGCTGATGTTGGCCAGCGTGCTGACCGCGATCTTGACGAAGTCCATCGCCTGACTGACCGGTTGGCCATGGAAGTTGCCGGCACTGATGATCGCGCCGGGAAACACCAGCGGGTTGTCGGTGACCGAGTTGGCCTCGATGACCAACACGTCCAAGCCATAACGAATGCCATCCTTGGCAGCACCGTGAACCTGCGGCGAGCAACGCATCGAATAGGCGTCCTGCACCTTCTCGCAGCGTTTGTGACTCGTCATGATCTCGCTGCCCTTAAGCAACGCCCGCAAGTTGGCGGCCGTCGCCTGCTGACCTTCGTGAGCACGAACGTTGTGCACGCGCACATCGAACGGCTTCTCGCTGGCGCGCAACGCTTCGACAGTCATGGCGCACGCGATGTCAGCGACTCGCGCCAACTGCAAGGCTTGATCGATGACCAGGCAACCGATCGCGGTCATGATCTGGGTGCCGTTGATCAGGGCGAGGCCTTCCTTTTCGCACAACTCGAGCGGCTTGCGCTTGAGCTTCTTGAGCGCGGCCGCACCGCTGAGGCGCTTGCCTTCGTGATGAACTTCACCGAAGCCGATCAGTGGCAGCGCCATATGGCTCAGCGGCGCGAGGTCACCGGACGCACCAACCGAACCCTGACTCGGGATCACCGGAATCATGTCGGCGTTCCACAGCGCGACCGCTTGCTCGATCAACTTCCGGCGCACGCCCGAACTGCCGAGCGCGAGGTTGTGAATGCGTAGCGCAAACGCCAAGCGGCTCTGCTCAATCGTCAGTGGTTCGCCAACGCCGGTCGCATGGCTCAACAACAGATTCTTCTGCAACTGCCCAAGTTGGTCATCTGGAATACGAACCCCAGCGAGCTTGCCGAAGCCCGTGTTGATGCCATACATCGTCGCGCCCTTCTTGACCGCCTTGTCGACGATCGCGCGACACTTGTCGACCCGAGCCTTGCTCTCGTCGGTCAGCGCAATGCGATTCTTGGGTCGACTCAGGGCGACCAACGTCGAGAGCGGAAGGGTAGGTTCGCCGAGTAAGATCTTTGCCACGCGCGGAGCCTAGCGCGGAGATCGCGTGCAAACCACGGGCCTATTGGACTCGCAGCGGTCGCCGCCCGCAGTGAAGCTTGCGACGGCCAGATTCCTTGAAAATCCAGTGCCCGGAGCTAGCCCAGCGGGCCAGTGCAGCCAGCCAGCCTAGCGAGCCAGCTTAGCGAGACTGCGGCTCGAGCTTCAGCGGCGGCGCCGATGGCACCAAGTAGAACCGGGCAATCGCAACGTCGAAGCGCGTGCCGTCTTCTCGCTCGAAGGTGTAGGAACCTTCCATCGTGCCCCAGGCAGTCGACAGCGGGCAGTAGCTGACGTAGCTGTAGCTCTCGCCGCCAGCTAGGCTCGGATATTCGCCAACGACCCCGCGGCCGCGCACTTCTTCGCGCTTGCCTTCGCCATCGACGATGAGCCAGTGACGCGACAACAATCGCGACGTGCCCTCGCCAACGTTGGTCATCGTGACCTTGTAGCGAAACACGAAGCTCTGCATCGCGTCGCGATCCCCGTCAAACGAAGGATCGTGAAACTCACGCGGAAGGGCTTCTTGCGGCATATATTCAGCCGCCGCAAAGATGCGGATCCCGTCGGTCGTTCGGTCTGAGTGCGGCAAGCTAGTCATTTGAATCTGTGGGCGCGTCGCCGAGGATAGTCACTAAAGACAGAAAAGCGAGAGGCTCCCCTAACTCAGAATCTAGCAGACGATGCGGCAGGTAAAGGTGACGCGTTTTCGCAGTCGTTCGCCAACCGAAACTAGTGACCGGACGGCTTACCGCCCTTTTTGAACTTCAGTTTGGTATCCGCCGCGGCGAGTTCGAACGTTTCGCCGGCAACCGTGCCCGTCCACGTATCGGCCTTGCCATGGCCCATCAGCTCCGCATTGACGGTCAGAGCCTTGGTCTTGTCGTCAAATGAGTAGGTCAGCTTGCCATCGGCGTGACCGTGCGTGCCGTCGGCTCGCGGCGGAAAATGCACGCTGACCTTGTCGTTCATGCCGTCGAATGTGATCATCATGCCCGTCGCATCGATGCCGGTGACCTGTGTCCAGTTGCCGACCATCGGGCCTCCATCGGCCGCTCCGCCGGCTCCAGGTGAATCCTTGGCATCCCCACAGGCAGCGAGGGTGAGCAAAACGGGGAAGAGCAGGTTGCGCAGCTTGATCATGATTCTGAACGGCATTCTGGCGCAGAAACACCAAGTTGCCACCCCCCGATATACGGATCGGGATTAGTTCTTCGATGTCCTGCAGAACTCCAGGGGCCAGCCGAGGCCCGTTCCCATCCGACTTGGCTCGCCCCTAGCGGTCACAGGCCTCATGGCGCCGCCAGCAGGCGCAACTCGTCGAACAGCAACTCTTCGCCATGCTCCGCATGCCGTGCCAACGAGGCTGCTTTGCGAAACCAGGCTAGCGTTGCCGCCAACCTGTTCGGCAAGAGCTCGCACAGACGGCAACGAATCGCCATTGAGAAGCGCACCACTCGCGATTGCTGGAGCAGAACAACCATCTGCAGCGGGAAGTCGAAGCGCTGGCCGACTAGCCAAGCAGCCAACGGCCAAGCCGACTGCAAACGCTAGACCGGTTCACCCTGCAGCGTTTGACTCGACTCGCCAGCCACCACGTGGCCCTTGTCGTTGCGTAGCAATTGGCATACGGCAACATCCGGATCGTGCGTAAAGAACAGCCGTCCCGAACGCGCCACGAGGTCATCGAGCAGCGCGGCCTTCTCATCGATCAGCAACTCCGGGAACCGGTCGTAGCCCATCGTGATCGCACGCCGCACCCATGGCACACCAGGGATCAGGTCTGCGCAGAACACGATCGGCCCGCGGTCTTCCGCGGTGCCTTCTTCGCCACAAACCTCAGCGAGCAGCATGCCGGGCGTGTGGCCGTCGCTCTTGTGCAATCGGTAGTCATCACCGAGCGTCTCGCTGCGATCCCCCACCACGCGCTCCAATCGGCCCGTCGCTTCGAGCAGTGGCTGCAAGTCTGGGATGAAGCTCTTGCGATCGCGTGAGTGGGGCGAGATCGCGCGCTGCCAAGCTTCTTCCCCGACCACGTAGTTCGCGTTCGTGAACACCAACTCGGCTGCGGCGCCTTCACGATGGGCAGCAAGAACCCCACCAGCATGATCGAAGTGCAGGTGCGACAACACCACGACATCGATGCCTTCTGGCTGCACACCGATCGCCGCCAAGTTGCGCAACAACATGTGTTCGGCCTCTTGCACGCCATAGCGATCACGCATCTCAGGCGAGAAGAATGCGCCAATGCCCGCTTCGAACAAGATCGTGCGATCCCCGTCTTTGACCAACAAACACCGACACGCGAGATCAATGCGATTCGCATCATCGACGGTGGCCCAATGACTCCACATAGCCTTCGGCGCGTTGCCAAACATGGAGCCGCCATCCAGCTTCTGCGAATTACCTAGAACCGACCAACACAGCTTGCTCATTGCTTACCACCTGCAACTTTGCGCGAACTCTCGCGCGGACTCTTATGGGAACGTTCGTGGGAACTCTCGCGACTTACCGACAATGCAATCTGCTGCGCCAAGCCACCGAGTCGCTGGCCTTCGAGGTTGCACATGATGGCGACGGCAATCTGTTCGTCCGGCAACATGCACAGCATCGTGCTGACGCGCGACTGGGCGCCACCGTGTTGCACAAAGCGCTTGCCGAGAATCTCGCGAACGCTAAAGCCAAGCGCGTAGCCAACCGGCTTGCCCGCCGCCGTGCGCTGCTCGGTCCACATGGTCTTACAGGTTTGTGTTTGCAGCAGCCGCCCGTCCATCAGAGCTTGTGCAAATCGCGCGAGGTCCGGGGCAGTCGCACAGAGACCGCCACCGCCCAGCTTGTAACTACTGTCCATCAGCTTGCTGTTTTGCAGCCGGTTGCCACGCAGGACATAGCCCTGGGCGCGGCCCTTGATCAAGCGGCGCTGGTCGTCGTCCTGCAACGTCGCAGCCTTGGCGGGCACGGCGATGCGTTCTTGCACCGCCTCGCCAAACTTCTTGCCAAGCCGTGCTTCCACGACCGCCGCCAACAGGTTGAACCCAAACGTGCTGTAGACAAACTTCGAACCCGGTTCGTGCAACAGCGGGTCCTTTGAAAAGCGCGGCAACGCAGCCGTCTGGTCTCGGTAACGCTGGGTGCTCTCTACTTCGAAGCGCTTGTAATGGCGCACGCCGCCGAGATGCGCCAGCAGCTGCCGACAGGTCACTGGCCAACGCTTCTGCGGCCACTCCGATAGCAAGTCACTGACAACCGCATCCAAATCAAGCTTGCCTTGCTCGACGAGCTGCATGATGAGCACGGCGGTGACCGGCTTGGAGATCGACGCCAACCGATAGACCGTCGCATCCGTGGCGGGCACATCGTTCTCGAGGTCGGCAAAGCCGTAACCCGCCGAGAACACCAGTTCGCCCTTGTGCACGACGGCACAGGAAAGCCCCGGGATCGCTTGTTTCTTGATCGCACCTTGCAACCGAGCCTCGATCGACAGGCCTTCCGCAGGGCGAGTTTCGGCGGGCGAATTCTGTGCCAGCAGGGGTGTGATGCAGGTGATCAGCAGGCACCCTAGAGCGTGAAGGTTCGATGGGGAGGCGTTCATGGCGGCATCGGGATGGAACCCGCCAACGATAGCCAATGCAGGGCCCTTCCCCACCAGGATTATCCCTCAACCGACCACACCGAACTCGTCGATCGTACGAACATCTATATGGTCCGAGCCTTCATTACTTATATCGTTGTTCCAACGCTGCCAGCCGTCATGGCAACGGTGCTGGGATGGCCTGCATTCGCGATGCTCGGCCGCGGCGCATTGATTGCCGCCATCGCCGCTAGCGTGGTTGTGGGCATCATCCAGCTGGGCAAGAAGCGCGAGCGTGACGTAGCGCTCAGCGCCATGACGCAGCAGGTCGACGAACTCGTTGGCGGCCGCGACATGTCGACGTCCTTATGGTCATGCCGCGTCGATGGCGAACTGAGCGAACTCAACCAACGCCTGAAGTCTTTGGTCGTGTGCTCCGTGACGGCGATGACGTCACTTGAGGCAGCTGCTGCAGCAAAGATTGAGCCCAGCGATACCATTGAAGAATCGCGTCGCCGCAACCTCACCCACCTGACTAGTCTGCAATCGATCTCGGCCGCGTTAGAGGAGATGACAGCGATCGTCACCGAGACGGCACGGAGCGCAGCCGACGCCAGCGATCTCGCCCACGGCGCCGAGACGTTCGCCAACAACGGCTCGGCCTCGATGCAGCGCATGGTGGAAGCCATGGGCGAAATCGAAGACTCGAGCACCGAGATTTCGCGAATCATCAAGGTCATCGACGACATCGCCTTCCAGACCAACCTGCTGGCACTCAACGCAGCCGTCGAAGCAGCGCGCGCCGGCGAAGCTGGCAAGGGCTTCGCAGTCGTCGCAGAGGAGGTTCGCAACCTCGCCCAGCGAAGTGCCGAGGCAGCTCGAAACACGTCCGCACTGATCGCCGCCGCCAGCCAACGCGCCCAACGCGGCAGCCAGCTGTCCCGCGAAGTTGACGGCATGCTCGGCGAAATTCGGGAGGCCACCACCCGATTTACCAACCTAGTGGCACAAATAGCCACTAGCACCCGGGAGCAATCGCACGGCATCCAACAAGTCACCCAGAGCGTCAGCGAGCTGCAGGCTGCCGCCATGCATTTCAGCGCGACCAACCACGCCCATCCCTAAGGCGCAGTGGCCGCTTCGCTATAGTCGCCAACCGGGCCACGGGCCCGAGTCGTTTCGAACGAAGTGTGCTCGGCATTGCGCCAACCACACCATCCGGGCACGCTCCTTCCCATGACTGGTCCTGAGTCCCTACGCCCACCCAAGCGCCTCGCCGCGCGCGTGGTGCCGTATTGGATCATCGGCGACGGCCTGACCTCGTTCGTATTGACCGGGCTGGCTTGGTTCCTCGGCCGTCCATGGCTCGCCGAGAACTGGGAGCACTGGACGCCGCTGCTTGAGAACGTGCTGCTCGGTCTGTGCATCGGCGCCCTGACGCTGGCGTTCTTGGTCCCGCCGCTCAACTACGCGCGCTGGCGCTACGGCTTCGTCGGCGACCTGCTACTGATGCGCTACGGCATTCTGTTCGTCGAAGAACGAGCCGTGCCGGTGCGACGCATGCAACACGTCGACCTGGTCCGTGGACCAATCGAACGCCTGTTCGGGTTGGCCACGCTCGTAGTTTTTACCGCCGGCAACGAAGGCTCAGCTTTCCGCGTGCCAGGCCTGCCCGTCCAGGAAGCTAACGAGCTGCGCGATCGAATCGTGCAGATGCGCGGTGACGGACGACTCTGATCCTCCACCGCTGCCTTCCGACCTGCCACCGGAACAACGCCCAGGTCCGCAGCCAGGTGAGTCGCGACCCGACCAAGAGCCGGCTGTGCCAGCGGCATCTTCGGACGAGTCCGAGCATGCGGCAGCATCGATGCACGGTGAGACATCGATGCACGGTGAGACTGTGTCCGGAGAACCTGTGTCCGAGGATCCGCCTGAAGCAGACGGCCCTGTATCGCACAGTCCGGAAGCCAGCAGTCCGGACGAACTCATCGTGCTCGCCAAGGGTCATCTGCACCCAGCCATCCTGCTGTTGCGGCTGATCGATGCCCTGCGACAGGTGGCCTTCCCGGTCATCCTCGGCATCGCGACCAACAAGTGGTTCTTGGTCGTGGCGCTCGCGCTGTTCGTCATCCAGCTGTCCTACTCGGTCATTCGCTACCTGACCCTCGAATACACGCTGACCCCTGAGGAGTTGCGCATCCGCGAGGGCCTGCTGCATCGCCAAGAACGACGCATCCCGCTCGATCGCATCCAAGACCTCGGCTTCGAATCGACCTTGTTGCGGCGCGCGCTCGGCCTTTCCGTCGTCTTGGTCGAAACAGCATCGGGCCGTGGTGTCGAAGCAAAGCTCGACGCGTTGTCGCGCGCCGATGCCGAACACTTGCGCGAAGTGCTGATGGCGGCGCGCCCGGCAGGCAGCACCTCGCCCACCATCGGTGGTTCGGTTAGCGGGTCCACCGCGAACGATCCCAACAAGCCGGCTGGCGAAGTAGTCGCCGATGCATCCCCGCCAACGCCCGAGGTCGAATGGCTGGTGCACCGCACCACCACGCGCGAGCTGTTGATCCGCGGCGCCACCGACATGCGACTGTCGGCGTTCGCAGTGTCTGGCTACGCAGCCTACGAACTCTCCAATCAACTGGGCTTCTTCACGCAGCTCGCCGGCATCGCCGACAGCTTCCGCGACTGGATCACGTCGCTGTCGCCAGTCCTGCTATTGGCCGTGTTAGCGAGCCTGCTGTTCTTGGTCATGGCGTTCGGCATCATCACGTCGACAGTCGGCAACCTGGTGCAGTTCCACCGTTTCGAAATGGTGCTACGCGGCAATGTGCTGCAACGCCGCTTCGGCCTGCTAACGACCCGCCAAAAGACGTTGCCGCGAGCGCGCGTCCAGCGCGTCACCATCGAACAAACCTGGCTGCGTCGCCTTTGTGGCTTCGCGGTCGTCAAGGCAGACTCCGCCGGTGGCAGTCGCACCGACGGCCAAGACGTCTCCGCCGGTTGGGACGTGGTTGTGCCGATGACCAAGGCCACAACCGCACACGCGCTTCTTCCGGCCTTGCTTCCTGGCATCGAGAACACGCCGTTCACGTGGCAGCAGGGTTCTCGCAAACTAGTCGCGCGCTCGGCACTGCAAGGCACACTGCTCGCCGGCGTCGCGATCGCCGCCTTGTGGTGGCGGGTGGAAGCGAATGCGCTGTTCGCCCTGCTCTTGATTCCGCTGTGGACCGCAATGGGCGTGCTGGTTTGGCGTAACCTCGGCTGGGCCCGCGGCCAAGACTTCTTCGCGCTGCAACACGGCATCATCGGCAAGAACTTCGCCTGCGTGCCCACGGCTAAGGTGCAAGCAGTCGTCGTGCGACAAGGCATCGTCGGCCAACTACTCGGCCTCGCCGATCTGACGGTCTATGTCGCAGGCGGTAGCCCGACGCGCATCCCCGACCTGACGTTGCGCGACGCCCGGGAACTGTGCGCCGAACTGTCCGAGCGCGCCGGCATCGCCGCGGCGTCTGACTGGTAGCGACCGCCTGCATCGCGAACGGTTCCGCCGTCAAAAACGTGTCACCGTGAACGATCGCTGCGCACTAGTGATGGTGTGCGCACTCCAACAATCACGATCGGTTGCGGCATGGTGCATGGCGTCGACGCCGTGCCAGTGCAAGTTGAAGCAACCTGCCGACACGCCGGCGACGGCACGCCGCGACTGCTAGGCCTAGTCGACGCCTGCGTGCGCGAGGCATACCACCGCGTCCTGCAAGCGTTCTTCGCCTTGGATCTGCCGCCCCCACGCGGCGTCACGACCGTCAACTTTGCGCCAGCCGCGCTCAAGAAGACCGGCAGTGGCTTCGACCTACCACTGGCACTCGCGCTCGCCGGCGCCGCCGGGCTCTATCCACCAGAACGTGCCGAGGGCCTGTTCGCGTTTGGCGAAATCAGTTTGCGTGGCCAGCTCCTGCCGGCGCGCGGCGCCGTCAGCGTCGCCATCGCCGCGCAGAAGCAACATGCCACGGCCATGCTGTGCAGCCCCGCCGATGCGGCCACGTGTTCGGTTGTCGACGAACTGCCGCTGTTCGGTGCGCCGACGCTCGCCGATGCGATCTACTGGTTGGCTGGCCGGCGCGAACTGCCGCCACCACTAGACCCGCCGGTGGTGGCCACCGTGACCGTGCCGGACCTCGGCGATCTACGCGGGCATGCGACTCCAAAGCTGGCGTTGACGGTGGCGGCGGCCGGCGGCCACAACCTGCTGTTCTCAGGACCGCCAGGCACCGGCAAGAGTGCAATGCTGCGCCGACTACCCGGCATCCTGCCGCCACTCGCTCCGAGCGAACGGCTGGCAGTGCTGCAGGTGCATGCCGCGGCAGGGCTGGCATTGGGATCGTTTGCGACGGCGCAACGGCCACTGCGCGCGCCACACCACACCAGCTCGGCGGCCAGCCTGCTAGGTGGCGGCGCCGAGGTCCGTCCGGGAGAAGTGACGCTGGCGCATCACGGCGTGCTGTTCCTAGATGAGTTGCCAGAGTTCCGCCGCGATGTGCTCGAAGCCATGCGGCAGCCACTGGAAGACGGCACCGTCACCGTCGGCCGCGCCGCACGCACCATCACGATGCCCGCGCAGTTCTTGCTCACGGCGGCGATGAACCCGTGTCCGTGTGGCTATCTAGGCCACCGCCACCGGCCTTGCCTGTGCACGCCAGCAACGATCGCGCGCTACCGCCGCCGCTTGTCTGGGCCGCTGCTCGACCGGCTCGACCTACAGGTCGAGGTGCCATCGTTGACGCCAACCGAGCTACGCGGCCAACCCGAGCCGGAAGGCACCACGGCTGTTCTGCGCGAGCGAGTCATGATCGCCTACCAGCGACAACTGCATCGTCAATCGTCGCCCAGCGGCTTCGTTCCGAACGCACGGCTCAACGATCAACAGCTCTTAACAGCGTGTGCAGCCGAGAACGCCGCAAACGATGCGTTGGATGATGTGCTGCGCCGGCACCACCAAAGCCCGCGCGGTCGAGTTCGCTTGCTGCGGCTGGCGCGCACGCTGGCGGACCTAGACGACCGGCAGAACGTGCACGAAGTAGACATCTGGCAAGCGGCCGCATTGCGCGGGTTTCACCAGGCGGCGATCTTATGACCGAGCAACGTGCGCCATCACGACGAGACGCCACGGTTCCGGGTCGCTGTCGTCACTTCGCAGCACGCTCCAGATCAGGACAGACGCAGCACCGACGCGAGCGCGACCTACTTGGGAATCCGCACGTTGTTTGGATTGTCCGACTTGCTGATGCGTGGCGCGGGCGTTGGCGCGGGCAACGGTCCGCTTGGTGGCCGAATGCGGCCGCCACGACGACTGCTGAGAGGGCCTTGTCGCTTCGGATTCAAGCCGGCGGAATCGAGTTCGACCGTGCGGCGCACAAAGGCGAAGTCGGTCGCGAGCTCATTCCAGGCGCGCTTCGGAGCGTGGCAGATCAGCACGAGGAATCGATTATCGAACGGAATCACGTCGATCATGGCACGGTCGACATTGCGCGAATCCGTCGCCGACATGCGCACAGC
>JBNMNW010000102.1:0-17557 GCA_051278165.1 Planctomycetota bacterium
GGGCGCGTACACAGGGGCCGTTGCCGATCGCGAAGGTAAGTTTGAATACGCCGCTGGCGGCACGTTGCTACTCGACGAAGTCGGAGAGATGCCGGTGCCGACGCAGATCAAGTTGCTGCGTGTGCTCGAAGAACGCGCAGTGACGCGCCTCGGCGACAACAAGACGCGGCCGGTCGATGTGCGCGTGTTGGCGGCGACCAACGCGGACCTGATTCAGAAGGTCAAAGACGGCACCTTCCGTCAGGACCTCTACTTCCGTTTGAAGGTCGTGACGATCGACCTGCCGTCGCTCAACGAACGTCGCAGCGACATCAAGCTGTTGGTTGACCACTTCCTCGGCCACTTCAGCAAGCTGCACAACAAGGACGTTGAGTCGATTGACCGCGACGCGCTGGTGGCATTGGTGCAATACGACTGGCCTGGCAACGTGCGCGAGCTGCGCAACGCACTCGAGTCGATGGTGGTGCGCGCCAAGGGCAACATCCTGACGCGCAGTGATCTGCCGCCGGAAATCTGGGCGCCGCTGCCGACGGATCAGGATTCGTGGCAGTTCTTGGCAGGGCGCCAGTCGCAAGAGGTCGAGCAGAATCACATTCGTGTGTCGCTCGAGTTGTGTGGCGGCAATCGTCAGAAGGCCGCCAAGGCCATGGGGCTCAGCGAGCGCACGCTGTATCGCAAGATCAAGGAATACGACCTCTAGAAGTCTGCGCCACGGGAGAGCAAACCGCCATGCACGCACCCTTGACACCATGTCGGCCCGCCAAATCCTCGCCGAAGCCACCGATTCGACTGCGTTTCGGCGAACCAACCCGGTGCGAACGTCACGCACCTGGTCGATTCGCCTCCCGTGACGCAGACTCCTAGAGAATGCCGTTGGCGGTGCCTTGCGCCAGCGAGGCGCGGGCTTGATCGCTGGACCGCCCGCATCGAGGCAGTTTGCCCGTTGGGCCGTTTGCTCGTCCGTCATTGGGGGGCGTTTTCAAGCGGTCATCTGTGCGGAGCAGCGATTTGTCTGCCGCGCTCGTCAATCGACACAAAAGCATGGGGGGCGCATGGTGGTCAGGACTCGAACTAGGGCCTAGGATCCCGACAGCTATGAGCCAAATCTCAACGAAGCCAGCCGTGCAAGACGGCCTTGCCTTTGAGCGCCCCCTTAACGATCTGCAAACCAAGATCGATGAACTGCGCAGTCTGAGCACCGGTTCGCACCTGGACCTTCAGGGTGAAATCCAACTGCTCGAAGACCGCTTGAAGCGTCAGACCGCTGACGTCTACGAAGGGCTTTCGCCATGGGAGCGCGTCAACGTCGCGCGTCATGCCGACCGGCCGATGACCACCGACTACGTGGCGATGATGTTCGACGACTTCGTCGAGCTGCACGGCGATCGCGTCTACGGCGATGACCCCGCAATCATGACGGGCCTCGCGACGATGGGGGAGCACCGCTTCCTGATGGTTGGCCACCGCAAGGGCAAGACCGTCAAGGACCGCCTCGCCTGCAACTTTGGCTGCGCTCATCCCGAGGGCTACCGCAAGGCACTGCAGAAGATGCTGCTCGCGCAGAAGCTGAAGCTGCCGATCATCTCGTTCATCAACACGCCGGGGGCCTACCCTGGTATCGGTGCGGAAGAGCGCGGCCAAGCCTCGGCCATCGCGCGCAACATCCTCGAGATGTTCGCTCTCGAAGTGCCAATCATCTCGCTCGTCATCGGTGAAGGCGGTTCGGGCGGTGCGCTCGGCATCGGCGTCGGCGACCGCGTCGGCATGCTCGAAAACAGTTACTACTCGGTGATCTCGCCGGAGGGCTGCGCAGCCATTCTGTGGAAGAGCGGAGACAAGGCGCCAGAGGCTGCCGAAGCGCTGAAGCTGACCAGCAAGGATCTGCTGCGTTTGGGACTTGTCGACAAGGTCATTCCCGAGCCGCTTGGCGGTGCTCATCGCGATCAGAAGGGAACGATCGCCAATGTTCGCGCGCAACTCGGCGAGTGGCTCAATGAGCTGAAAGGCATTGAGATCTCGGAGCTGCTGGAACAGCGCTACCGCAAGTTCCGCCAGATGGGCGTGCCGATCGAACTGTAGGCTGCTGGGCTCCGTTGTTGGCTGAGCCCGGTAGCTAGCTGCCGGCACGATGTTGGCTGAGCCCGGTAGCTAGCTGCCGGGCCAATGTTGGCGTATTTGCCGGGCAACCAGGCGCATCCGGCAATCCAGGCCGTGCAAAGCCGGGAGTTTTGCATTGTTGCCAGCACTGTGTGGCAGTGATCCGTAGATTGGTGACAACGAATGGAACCCACTAGGTCCTTTTCATCTAATGCCGCGCGCGCCCGTGCAGGCTCAACCGACGCTTGGAGCGGCCTGCCGGGTCGTCTTGCAACTACGGTTCACGAACTCGCCAGCGATGGCGCGGTTTCGGACGCGGAGTTGGTCAGGCAAAGCATCGACGGCTCACATGACGCGTTTGCGGCGCTCGTGGCCCGCTACCAGAAGCGCGCCTTCTGGATCGCGTTCCACGTGGTCGGCCGGGTCGAAGATGCCCGCGACATCAGTCAGGAAGCGTTCGTGCGCTTATACCGCTCACTTGAGCGCTACGACTACACGCGCAGCTTCTACACCTGGTTCTATCGCATCGTCATGAACCTGGGGATCGACCAGCTGCGCAAACACAAGAGTGCCCGCGCCAGCAGTCTCGATGACTTACTGGTGCCGCTCGCCGACGAACGCGAAGGCGAAGCCACCGCGCCGATGGAGCGCGAGGAAGAGAACGAGCACGTCTGGCAGGTTCTCGACAAACTCGATTCGAAGTTCCGCGCGGTGCTGGTCATGCGCGACATCCACGGTCTGAGCTGCCGCGAGATTGCGCCGATCTTGAAGGTCACTCATGCGACGGCGCGTTGGCGCCTGCACCGTGGCCGCCAAATGTTCCGGACCCATTGGGATCGCCGATTTGGGGAGGAGCAGCAATGAGGCCCGAGCCCATGCCACAGAAGTCACAGCCGTGCGCGCGAATCCAGGTGCTGCTGCCTGGCTTCGTCAGCGAAGAGCTTGCCGATGGTCAGCTCGAGGAGGTGCACACGCACCTGCGCGAATGTGTCGGTTGCCGCCGCGACGGCGCCGATTACATGCAGGCCAACAAGGCGCTGCATCGTGCGGCAGTCGCGGCCACGGTTGCACTCGAGGTGCCGTTCGATGACATGCATGCCGAGATCATGCAGCGCGTGACGGCCGACGATGTCGTGGCGGTGGCGCCGTTGGCCTGGGGTACTCGCCTGATGCTGATCGCAGCCGCGGTGCTGTTGGCTGCCTTTGGCTTCTGGCTTGGCGCGGATTCCGAACCGCAATCGATCTGGGTGCGTCCCGGCGGTACGGCAGTGGTCAACGAAGGCATCGTCGTGGTGCCTTATGCCGGCGAGCCGGCTGTGATTCGCCCGGTTGGTCTCGAGTCTGCTGGTGGTGCCGAGAGTGGCATCGGCAGGGGCATGGCTGGTCGCGGCGTCAACCGCACGCCAGTCGAAGTCTTGCCGGCTGTGCACTACGACAATCCTAAGTAGCCCTGTCGATCGAGCGGTGCGGAGTCTTTCGAGCCCTGCATCGTCGAGCATCACCTGTCCCACACTTGCTGATGAATGCTATGCATACGCTTCTACTGGTTGCCGCGATCCTGACGAGCACGGTTGTTGCCCAGGATCCAGTCCCCGCCCCTTCGGTTACGATCCCGGCTGTGCCTCCCGCTGCACCACAGGGTACAGCACCCGTGGCTGCCCAGCACTGGATTCAGCGACTTGGCAGCGATAGCTATCGTGATCGGCTGGAGGCTGAGGACAAGCTGCGCGAGATGGGCGGCAACGCCAAGGCTGCGCTGGATACCGCGGCCAAGGATGGGCGCGATGGTGAGGTGCAGTGGCGCGCAAAACGATTGCTGCGGCAGCTTGAGAAGGCGCGCCTGCAGAGTGGGAAGGCGGGCGTAGGCAAGTCAGGAGTCGATCAGGGCCCAGGGCTTGTCGAACGACGTAGCACAGATGGCTCTGGCGCCAAGGGCCGTAGTAGAGGGCCGACGATTGAACGACGCGCGCGCGCGGATCGCCCGCGCGAGATCGGCGGCAGAGAGGACATGCGCAACGAGTTCGAGCGCTTGTTCCGCGACATAGAGAAGATGCACGGCTTGGATGTGCCGCGGGACCGCATCTTTGATGACACGTTCTTCAAGGGTCTGAACTCGCAGATGCAGCCGGGTTCGCGCGGCAACAGCAAGAGTGTTCAGGTTGGTCCCGATGGCGTGCACGTGGAAGTCACGGAGCCCGGTAAGGATGGCAAACCCGAGACCAAGGTCTACGACGCTCCGAACATGGAAGCGTTCCTTAAGATGCACCCGGGTGTGCTGCAGGAAACGCGCGGTGGTCTTGGGCTACGCAGCTTTGACCGCAGCAAGGTGAAGGGCTTGCTTGATGAGATGCGGGTCGAAGCGCAGGCTCCGCAACGCGGCTTTGAATGGCAGTTGCTGAAGCCGCGTGTGGTGCCGTTTGAGAAGGGGTTTCGTCCGAGTCCAGAGCAACCGAGATCAGAGCAACCGAGATCAGGGCAAGCTGATCCAGGGCAACCAAGTCGCAAGGACACTGCGGCCGTGCCGCCAACTGGTCGTCGGCTGGGAATCCAAACCAAAGCGATTCCCGAGTCGTTGCGCGCCTACCTTGAGATGGCGCCGGACATCGGCTTGATGGTCGATGCGATTCAGGAAGACACGTTGGCAGCCGCGCTGCGATTGCAGTCGGGTGACATCGTCACCAAGATCAACGGCAGCAAGGTTGGTTCGCCTGATGACGTGCAGAAGGCGCTCGGTGCGATCAAGAAGGGCGCGGATGTCGAGGTCGAGTTCATTCGACGCGGCGATCGCCGTGAAGCGACGACCAAGAAGCAGCATGATGCGCAGGCCGTTCGCGGGGTGCTCAAGCCAGGCAGCAACAAGCGCGTGCGCGAGTCGATTCGATAGAGTTAGGCGCTAGCGATTTCGCTGGGGGATGCCGAAATCAGTAGCCTTGCCCTCGCTCCTCAACGCGGCCCACCGTGTTGGGTCGTGCTCGACGAAACCCACGAATACGTCTGCGGGTCCTCAGCAGCCTGTTGCCGGGCAACAGCTCGTTGCGGCCCGTTGCATCTCGCATGGCCGAAAGCCGGGCTGCCACGATTGCGACTATTGGTATTTGAGGCCTCGGCGTGCCGCTAGTGATGTTGGCTGATTGGTGATATCGAAACTTCCACCCGTCATACTGACCCTATGAAGAAGATCGCATCCGTTGTTTTGTCTGTCCTCGCCATGACCTTCCTTGCTAGCTGTGGTGGCGACGCTGCTGCAAGCCCGGCTGGCAAATACACCCTGGACAAGGCCGCTTTTGAGGCCGACATCAAGGCTAGCATGCCGGTAGCCGCGCCGACTGAAGGTCCGGCAGCAAAGATGATGGCTATGTTGCTGAAAACCATGGAAGGCATGGATGGCTCCATTGAACTGAAGGCCGACAACACCTGCTCGCTGTTCATGACCATGATGGGCGAAGAGAAAAAGGCTGACGGCACGTGGACGCTCGACGGCGAGAAGTTCACGATGACCGCTCCTGAGGATGGCAAGGACGTGACCAGGTCCGGCACCTTCAAGGATGGTGTGATCGTCATTGAGGAAGATCAGGGTGGTAAGAAGATGACGATGAAGTTTCAGAAGGCCGCTGAGTAGGCAGCCTGAAACACGGCCAGTCTTCGGCTGGCCATTTCCATCGGCGACGCTTGGTGGCGTCGCCATTGGTCGCCCGCGTTCCTTCGTTGGCGCGTGCGTGTGTTGCCCCGAATCGCAGTGCGACGAGGGGTTCAGCCGGACGTTCGCGAAGGTCGGTTTGTAGCCGCTTGGCCTAGCGCAACCTGCGTTGATGGTCGCGCGGCGAACCTACTCGCCGGGTTTCTCAAGCGTCTGTAGGCGCAGCTGACCGCAAGCAGCGCTTCGGTCGGCGCCACGCTGTCGTCGCACGGTCACGTTGATGCCTGCAGCCCGTAGTGAATCGGCGAAGGCATCGACGCGCGCTTCGGTCGGGCGTCCCAATCCATGCTTTTCGACGAGGTCGCTGACCGGGTTCCATGGGATCAAGTTGACCGTGCACGGGACGTCGCGCAGCACCTGGATCATCTTGTTGGCATCGATGCGGCGGTCGTTCTTGCCTGCGAGCAGCACGACTTCGAACGTGACTTCGCGGTTCTTCTGGCCGAAGTAGTCGTGCGCCGCGGCGACGATCTCGGCGACGCTGCTGGTAGCCGTCGGCACCAGTTCCTTACGTAGCTCGTCATCGGCGGCGTGCAGCGAGATCGCGAGGTTGTAGCTCGGGTCGGCCTCAGCGAACTTCGCCATCTGCTTCGGGTAGCCCGACGTGCTGACGGTGATGCGGCGTGCGCCGAAGTTGATGCCGTCTGGGTCGTGGATGCGTTGCAGCGCCGGCAGCAAGCCGTCGAGGTTGAGCATCGGCTCGCCCATGCCCATGACGACTAGATTGGTCAGTCGCCGTTGCTTGTCCATGCGGGTGCGCGCGACCAACACTTGTTCAACGATCTCGCCACTGCTGAGGTTGCGACGAACACCGAACATGCCCGAGGCGCAAAACACGCAGCCAACGGGACAGCCCACTTGCGTCGAGATGCACAGTGTCGTGCGTTCGCCGTCGGGGATGATTACGCACTCGACGGTGTCGTCGTCGTGCAGTTTGAGCAGCAGCTTCTCGGTGCCATCCGCCGCTAGATCCGCCTTGTGTACTTCGGTGCTGTGCACCGAGTAGTTCTCCGCGAGTGCCGTGCGCAGACGCGCTGGCACATTGCTCATCTGGTCGAAGTCCGAGACGCCGTGCTTCCAGATCCAATGCGAAACCTGCCTGGCCTGGAACGGCTTGCCGCCGAGGTTCGCGACCAGTTCGGCAACCGCCGCGTCGGACAAGTCCGTCAGTGCAGTCTTATGCTTCCCCTCAGCCTGCGTCAGCGGGGGGGACCCATCTCGCGTGAGCGGGGAGGATTGGTCGCCGGTCGGTGCGTCAGCCGGCTGTTCGTCGCACCCGCTCACGCCGAATCGCGCTTCTGGCGCATCGGGCCCTTTTCGGGCTTCGGAGCTACATCGCTGTCAGTGGCTGGCTCGGCGGCTGGCTTGACCTTGCCGCTCGAGGGCAGGATTGAGTTGGCCAGCAGGCTTCGCGGGCCGCGCTGCAGCGCCTCGATGACGTATTCCTCGGTGATGACGACTTGCTCGCCCTTGCGGCTGCTAATGTTGTAGCGGAGGTCCAACAAGACCTCTTCGAGCATCGAGCGCAGCGAGCGAACGCCAGTCTCGCGCTTCATCGCTTCGGCAGCGAGCACGCTCAGAGCACCATCGGTGAACTCTAGCTGCACGCTGTCGAGCTCGAACATCGCTTGGTATTGACGGACCAGCGCGTTCTTCGGCTTGGTCATCACGTTGAGGACTTCATCGTGCGTCAACGAGCGCATTGCGACCGTGACTGGCAGGCGCCCGACGAACTCAGGGATCATGCCAAAGTCGATCAGGTCCTTCTGGTCGAGATACGGCATCAAGCGATCGCGCTCGGCTTGGCCCGTCGCCAATGGCTTGCCATCGAGATCGGTGGGCCCGACGTCATCGTCTTGGGCTTGGCCAAAGCCAATCACCTTCTGGCCAAGGCGACGGGCAATGAATTGCTCGATGCCGTGGAAGGTGCCGCCACACAAGAACAGGATGTGCTCGGTGTTGACCTGGATGTAGCTCTGCTCAGGGTGCTTGCGGCCACCCTGTGGCGGCACATTGGCCGTCGTGCCTTCGAGGATCTTTAGCAGCGCTTGCTGCACGCCTTCGCCACTGACGTCACGAGTGATCGAGACGTTGCTGGTGGTGCGGCCGATCTTGTCGATCTCGTCGATGTAGATGATGCCCTGCTGGGCGCGCTCGACGTCGAAGTTGGCTTCCTGCAGCAAACGCAGCAGGATGTTCTCGACGTCTTCGCCGACGTAGCCAGCTTCGGTCAGCGTGGTCGCATCGGCGATCGCCAACGGCACATCGAGGATGCGCGCCAGCGTGCGAGCGAGCAGCGTCTTGCCGGAACCGGTCGGGCCGACGAGCAAGATGTTGCTCTTCTCGAGCTCGAGATCCGGGTTGTGGTAACGCGCGTGCAGGCGGCGGTAGTGGCCGTATACAGCGACCGCTAGCACCTTCTTGGCGCGGTCCTGGCCGATCACGTATTCGCCCAGTCGTTCGACCATGTATTCGGGCGTCGGGACCTTGTCCTTCAGCACGATGTCCTTGACGAACGTCGGCGGGGCGGTGTCGCCCTTATGCTTGCGATCCTCTTCCTTAAGGATCGTGTTGCAGATCTCGATGCACTCGTTGCAGATGTAGATGCCAGGAGGTCCGGAGATCAGAGACTGCACGTGGTGCCGCGATTTCTCGCAGAACGTGCAGCGCTCCACTGTCTTGCCTTTGCCCGCCATTACGACTTGCCCGCCATTACGATTCGCATTTGCAACCTGAGCACTATTTCGTCTGCCAGCTGAACAGCTGACTATCTAGTTCGAATTGGCTCGCCTGCGAAGCGCGATCGGAGCCTTGCGAACGGTGTCCTTACGAACACCGTGCGCTCTGTTCCGGCCGCGCCTATGCCTCACTTGAGGGCGCGCACTAAGCGCGCCGGAGACGATTTGAGCCAAGCCCTACTGTAACGCAGAAGGGCCGGGCCTTCACGCAATCACTTCGCCGTCTCGACGATCTCATCGATGAGACCGTACGCCTTGGCTTCCTTACCACCCATGAAGAAGTCCTTGTCGCTGTCTTTGGCGATCTCTTCCGCGGTCTTGCCGCAGTGCTTCCCGAGGATGCCGTTGAGGGTGTCCTTGAGACGCAAGATCTCGTCCGCCTGGATCGAGATGTCGAGCGCGGTGCCGCCGACACCACCCCATGGCTGGTGGATCATGATGCGCGAGTTGGGCAGAGTGTGGCGCTTGCCCTTGGTTCCTGCTGCGAGCAGCACGGCACCCATCGAGGCGGCCTGACCAATACAGTAGGTCGCGATCGGGCACTGCACGAATTGCATCGTGTCGTAGATCGCGAGACCGGCCGTCACACTGCCGCCAGGTGAGTTCAAGAACAGTTGGATGTCCTGGTTCTTGTTCTCCTTCTGGAGGAACAGCAATTGGGCAATGACGGCATTGGCGACGCCATCGTCAATCGGCGTTCCGATGAAGACGATGCGGTCTTCGAGCAGGCGGCTGTAGATGTCGTAACTGCGCTCCCCGCGGCCGGTCTTTTCGATGACGTGGGGGATCGTGTACATGTTGGCGTTGGTCATTGAGATATTAGCTCCTGATGACGCGGTCCCGGCGGTGTCACCGGTGTCACATCAACTGTCAGTCTTATCGACGGTCTTGCCGTTCTCTCTGAGGAAATCGCGAACCTTGCGCTCCAACAGTGCAAGTTGCAGCTCGCCGAGTCGATTTTCCGACTGCAGATGCTGGTAGACCTGCTCGGGCGTGATCTGCTGCTCCTGATTACTGTTGGCTGCTGCAATGTTGGCCAGTTCGGCCTGAATGTCGGCTTCGGCAACAGACAGTTCCTGCTGAGCCGCAACGGCTTCAACCAGGAAGAACAGCTTTACCCGACGCTGAGCGTCTTCATGGGCCGCCTCCTTGGACTCTTCCAGCTTCTTCTGGATTTCCTCTTCGGGGGCGCCTTCCTGCTTCATGCGCTGTGCAAAGGCACCGAGCGAAGCCTGTTCTTGCTCTTCGATTAGCGATGGCGGCAACGGGATTTCGGCAGCGTTGCTGAGGAACTCAAGCGCCGCTTCTTCCTGACGTTGCTTGCCTAGGCGCTGCTTCTCGGAGCTGATCCGCACGGCCAAATCTTCCTGCATCTTGGCAAGGCTCTCGAACTCCATGCCCTTGGCCATCTCGTCATCAATCGGCGGCGGCAAGACGCGCAGCACTTCGTGCATCTTCACCTTCACCGTGCCGTCCTTGCCGCGAACCTCTTCCTTCTCGAAGTTGTTCGGGAACTTGATGGCCATCTCGCGCACATCGCCGGCCTTGCCGCCGATCAGAGCTTCGGCGTAAACCGTTTGATCGACGCCGTTGATCGGGATGCGGGTGTTGAGCTGGACGCCGCTGCGCGTGTGCACCTCGTTGTCGCCCTCGTGGAACGTGTAGTCACACTTGATGAAGTCGCCGTCTTCGACCGCTTCGTCGGTCGGCTGGATCTTGCGCTTCTGGTGCGCGATCTCCTTCAGGGCGTTGGCGATGTCCTCGTCGTTGGCTTCGCTCTCGAAGGACGGGATGACAATGTCCTTGGCGCTCGGGATTTCGAAGCTCGGCTTGATGTCGAGTTGCGCGGTGAACGTGAGCTGCTCGTTGGCCTTGACCTCGAGCGCTTCGACGTCGTCGATCTTGATCCGGCCAACCGGCTGGATCTCGTTCTCGCGGCACGCTTCACCGAAGTAGCGGTTGAGCAATTGCTCCTTCGCTTCCGCACGGATCGACTCGCCGTGCAACTTCTCAATCATCGCACGCGGGACCTTGCCGGGCCGGAAGCCCTTGACCTGAACCTGTTGCGCCGCCGACTTGTACATTTCCTCCAGGTGTTCCTGGATCTTGTTAGACGGAATTGTGATTTGCAGGGATCGGCTGCAGGGGCCCGTTTCGGCTACCTGGACTTCCATTGTTGTTCGTGCGGGCAAGAGGGCTCGGAAAGCCGGTAACTACCGGCGAAAACGGCGAGCATCATCCTCCGACGACCCACGCGGGTCAAGGCAGACAACGGAACTGACGCCCCCTGCGGCCAATTGCTCGCGAATCGGACGGTGTTTGCGGCCGGAATTGCGTCTGGCGCACAGGTCGCCGCTCGTTGGGAGCCTGGGTCACCGAATGGCCTTCAGTCCGTTCGCCGTCCTGATCGGGCTCCTGAGGGAGAGCTTACGAGGGTGTTCTGACGGGCCTACTTAGGCGCCCGATCCTTGGCGAGCTGCTTCAAGAACGTCCGGGTGCGCTCGTGATCCATGGCGGTGCGGAACGGTTCGTCCTGCTCGGCAAGCGAATCGAAGTCTTCTTGCGTCATGCCGGAAGCCTTCATGTGCTTGACCATGTTCTGGATCTTCTTGCGTCGGGACTCGCACTTGAGCATGCCGACGTAGGCGCGGCGAGACATCGCGGCACCCTCAGAGTAGGTGAGGATCTTCTCGTAGTCGTTGAGCGCATCGGAGAACTCGTCGATGGCGAATAGCAGGCTGGCGCGCTGTTCGTAGAGCGCGGCTTCGCGCTTGCGGCGACGAATCTTGTCGTCGAGGGTGCGGTTGAGCCGCGTGATGCCCTGCTTGTCGCCGAGGCTGCGCAGCGTGACGGCAGCCTGTACTGCTAGCGAACTGGTGTCGTTGCCGTCGATCAGTTCGTGCAGCTTGCGGATGGTCTTCTCGTGGCCCTTGGGCGCGACCGTCGCCAACGCTGCCACTAGTGTGCGCGTGTCTTGCCAGTCGATGCGTTCGCGGCTGAGCAGCGGCAACAGAGCTTCGGTGGCCGCGACGTTCTGCTCGCAGCAGGTCGCAAAGTAGTCAATGAAGCTCGGCAGCAGGCGATCGTCGCTCTCGGTGGTTAGGGCCTGCACGACCGTGTCGACCACGCTAGAAGCCTCTGAGGCGATCAAGTAAGCGAGCACGTCTTCGCGTAGTTGGCGATCGTTGGAACCCAATAGTGCGACGATCTTTGGCGCCGCCTGAGGCGAGCGCAGTTGTCGCAGCGAACGAATGATCAGCAAGCGGTCGGCTTCGCTCGCCGAATCAATCAGGTCGGTCAGCACCGTTGACGACTGCGGCACGTCCGCGAAGCCGAGCAGGATAATGGACTCGGTGCGGGCAATTTTGTGCGAGCCGCGCGCCATCTCGGCGAGTGCGTCAACAAACGAACCCGGATCGAGGTAGCTCAGAACGCGACGGCTGTTGCTGGCTTGGTTGCGCGAAGCTGAGCCGCCTTGCGCTGGCTGCAGCTTCTCGAGCAGCAATGGCACGACACTGTCGCCGAGCTTCGAAGCCTTGATGATCGCGTCATTGAGAACGGCAGTGTTGGTGCGGTATTCGAGCGCAAAGTCGGCCCAAAACGGTTCTAGCGCAGCGATCTGGAGAGGGCGCAGCCGCTCGGCACGTTGCCGCGCCAATTCCGGAACGTCCCGCAGGGAGATCTGGGCTGTCATCGTGGCCGTCATGAGCAAACTTGTCAGGACGGCGAGCAGAGGGGTCGAGCACACGCGCATGCCTACAGTCTAGGCCGAACTCCTAAGGATTCGCTAGTCGCCTTGTGGTCCCGGGAGCCGCTTCGAAATGCTCCGGGGTCGACCGCGAAGCGATCACCTCGGGCTAGCTGCCCTGACTTCAGGTGGGGCGCGATCTGGTCGATTGGATGGGTATGTGGAACTACGTTCTCCGTCATCGTTTGCTGCTCCGAGCCATCTACAAACGCTCGGCAGCGGCATAACCGGCTCATCGGGCTAGGAGCTGTCGCAGCGCTCGGGTATGCCTACCCACGTGACCCGCGACTTTGACGTCATCATTATTGGCGGTGGCCACGCCGGAGTCGAAGCAGCGACTGCCGCAGCTCGCACCGGTGCGCAGGCGGCGATGATTGTGCTGGACCCGGCAGCCATCGGCCGAATGTCATGCAACCCGGCCATCGGTGGCCTGGCCAAAGGCCAATTGGTGCGTGAAGTCGATGCCCTCGGCGGCGAGATGGGGGTGGTCACGGACCAGACCGGCATCCAATTCCGCATGCTCAATACGAGCAAGGGCCCGGCGATGCGTTCGCCGCGCGCGCAATGCGATCGTGAGGGCTACAACCGCGTCATGGCCAAGCGCGTGCTCGGCTACGAGAACGTCACGGTGTTGGCCGGCGAAGTGTGCGACTTGGTCTCTTCGTCTGATGGCAAGTCGGTCGCCGGCGTCGTGTTGCAGGACGGCAGCAAGCTGCATGCGCCGGCAGTGGTGTTGACGACGGGCACGTTCTTGGGCGGCAAGCTGTTCGCAGGCAGCAACCAGAAAGATGGCGGCCGTCACGGGGAAGCCGCGGCTTCGCGCATCAGCACGGCGCTGCAAAAGTTAGGCATCAAGTTGGGCCGGCATAAGACGGGCACACCGCCGCGGCTGCGCATGTCGACGATCGACTTCACGGGTTTGGATACGCAACTCGGCGATGATCCGCCGGTGCCGTTTTCGTTCCGCACGGAGAAGCTCGACATCGAGCAGATGCCTTGCTGGGTGACGCATACGAACGCGAAGACGCACGACATCATTCGTGCGCATGCCCATGAGTCGCCGATGTTCACTGGTGCGATCAAAGGCGCCGGGGCGCGCTACTGCCCGAGTGTCGAAGACAAGGTAGTGCGCTTCGCCGATCGAGATTCCCATTCGATATTCTTAGAGCCGGAAGGGCGCGATTCCGACGAGGTTTATCCCAATGGCGTCAGCACGTCGTTGCCGCCAAACGTGCAGATGGAGTTTTTGCGCACGATCCCCGGCTTGGAGAATGTCGAACTGCTCGTGCCCGGCTACGCGGTCGAATACGACTACATCCTGACCGAGCAGATCCGTGGCGACCTGCACGTCGCGACGCTGCGTGGGCTGTTCGCGGCGGGTCAGATCAACGGCACGAGTGGCTACGAAGAAGCGGCCGGCCAAGGCCTCATCGCCGGTCTGAACGCGGCGCGTTATTCGCGCGGTGAGGACCCGGTTGTGATTGATCGCGCTACCGGCTACCTCGGCGTCATGATCGATGATCTGTGCCGCGTGAACCCGACCGAGCCGTATCGCATGTTCACCAGTCGCGCCGAGTTCCGCCTGCTGCTGCGCAGCGACAACGCCGACCGTCGCTTGACGGCGCTCGGTCGTGAGTGGGGGATCGTCAGTGATGCGCAAGCCGATGCGACGGCGCAGAAGGAAGCGAACATCCGGGCGGCGCTGCGTTGGCTCTCTATCACGCGCCGAGACCAGAAGACGTTGACCGAGTTGTTGCGCCGCCCCGAAGTGTCCGTGGCCGACATCGCGTCGTGGGATGAGACGTTCGCCAAGATGAACCTGTCGCCGACCGAGTTGGCAGAGGTTGAGGCCGAGGTCAAATACGAGGGCTACATCAAACGCCAGGCGATGGAGGTCGATCGCTTGAAGCGCATGGAGCAGCGCCGCATCCCGGACCAGTTTGATTACGAGAACGTGCCTGGCCTGAGTAAGGAATCGCGGGCGCGATTGGGCCAGCGCCGGCCGTTGACGCTCGGTGAGGCCTCGCGTGTCGCCGGCGTCCGGCAAGCGGACGTGCAGTTGCTGTTGGTTGTTCTGAGCCGCTGAGTCTTCGGTTGATGGCGCGGCGCGCGCCCAACTCACATCTGCAGCACGGCCTTGACGATCGTCTCTGTGTCGGCCTCGACACCCTGCTTCTTGCGCGCCTTGTCGACCTTGATGCGGGCGTCGCCTTCCTTGAACCCAAGCGTGACAAGTGCCGCAATCGCATCGTCGTCCTCGGCCGTGATCGAGCCACCGGCTGTGGTCGGTGTGCCAAGGTCGAGTTTGGTTACGACTTCGCGCAACTCGAGGCAGATGCGTTCGGCGGTCTTTTGGCCGACACCTTTGACGGCTTTGAGCGCCAGGGCGTCATCGGCGGCGATGCGCTTGGCAAGGTCGGCTGGGGTGTAGACGCTTAGCAACGCGAGCGCGATGGCCGGACCAACATTGGTGACGGCGAGCAGGCGCCGCGCCAATTCTCGTTCGGGCTGGGTTGAGAAGCCGAGCAACGACGGCATGCCGTCGACCACGTTCAGAATCGTAAACAGCTTCTGGGTCGTGCCGACCAAGATGCCACTGGCCGAGTTCAGGCTGATGCGCACATCGTAGCCGACGCCAGCGCAGCGGACCACGAGACGCGAGGCGTGCTTCTCGACGATTTCCCCGAGTAGGTGGTCGTACATGCCGATTCAGTCGAGTGGATGGGGGCGCTTGCTAAGCCTGGTAAATAGGCCTAGGGCGCATGGCGCGCGTCGTTTGCGACGCGCGCGAATCAAACTTGCCGCGCAGCAAACTTGCCGCGCAGCAAACGTGCCGCCGCGGGACTAGCCGCGCAGCGCGAGACCGAACTCGTCGAGCTTCGTCTTGATCTCGTTGAGCGAGGTCTGACCGAAGTTCGGGCACGAGAGCAGTTCGGCTTCCGTCTTGGACGACAGGTCACCGATGCAGCGCAGCTTGAGCAGGTCGACAATACGACGACTACGAACCGACAGGTCGAGTTCGGCGATCGGGCGGCGGGCCGGATCGGGGCTGTTCGGATCGGCGCTCTCTTCAACGGCGACCGGTGCTTCGGATGCTTCGCCAAGATCGCGATGCATCAGTTCGTCATTCGTCATGCCGAGGCGGAGACCCTTGTTCTTCAAGATCTCCTTTATTTCGGTCAACGAGGTCTCTCCGAAGTTCTTGTAGCTGAGCAGTTCAGCTTCGGTCTTCTTGACGAGGTCGCCGAGCGTGCGAATGTTCATCTTCGCAAGGCAGTTGCGCGAACGAACCGACAGCTCGAAGTCGTTGATGGGGGTGCGCAGGAGCTTGTTGCGCTTGTCGTCGCGGCGCTCCTGGTCCTCATCGTAGTACATGTTGAGCGCCGCAGCCGCATCACGACGGAACATGCGCGCGCGCGCGTTGTCCGGGTGGGCGTGCAGTGCCAAGTCGAAACACTGCATGGCGCGACGGTAGTTGCCCATGTCCTCGTAGAGGATGCCGAGGTTCACCACGCAAGCGATGTTGACGGGCGGGTGCATCAGCGCGCGCTCGTAGAGCTCGCGGGCTTCTTCGTCTTCGCCACGAAGGTCCACGTTCAGCGCGAGGCGGAACAGGGCCGTCTTGTGGTTCTCATCTTGCGCGAGCACTTCGTCGTAGGCTTCGATCGAGCCATCGACGTCGCGCTGCAGTTCGAGCACGCGGCCGCGGAAGTATGCTTGGTCGGCGGGACCGAGCAGGTGGCTGAGCTTGCCGACAGCGTCGACGAGTTCGTCCGCGTTCGCCGTGTCGAGTGCCCGCAGCCAAGTCAGAGCTTGGGTTGCATCACTCTCGCGGTTGGGCAGCTTGGCCTTGGCGTTGTCGATTTGACCGAGCGCCGCGTAGCTTTCCGCGAGGCACAGGCTGGCGACTTCGCCTCCATCGGCAGCCAGCAGCGGAGCGGCGTCTTCGTGACGGCCGAGCGCCCACATGGCAATGCCGCGCGCGGTGCCTTGGGCCCGCGGGTCGAACAGCCAGTCGCGCAGTTGCTGGAAGGAATCTACGGTCTTGAATGCTGCGCTCTTAAAAGAGGCGAGCCTGGCGGGCGTAAGATCGCCCTCCAGAAAAACTGTAGGGTCGAGCGAAGGTTGCGGTTCGTTCGGGACCAGATCCGTTTCCGTCATCGTCGTCTTGCCAAGAGGTCATCGCGCGAGCTGTGCGCGAAAAAGCACCGAAAGCGAACGTCGCTTCAAATGCCGGGCCGGAGTACTTTTGTCCGGGTAGATTGTGTCTAGCCAGAGAAAAGGCCGCACAGACTAGACATTCGCCCCCGGCTTGGTCAAGAACGGCCTGGGCCGTGAGCCGCTTCTGCGTAGATAATGCTCAGATCGTTGGCCATTGCGGCGAATCCGCGGGCCCGACCGCGGGTTTTGGCGATGAAGCGCTGCAATAAAGCTCGGTCTTCGGCGAGTTCGCGGATGGCAGCCGCCCAAGCGTCGACGTCGCCGGGTGGCAAAACCCGGCCCTGGACGCCGTCTTCTACTGCGTCTTGCAGGCCGCCAACTTTGCTGACGAGCACTGGACGGGCTGCCGCCAAGGCTTCCCGAACGGTAAGGCCGAACGCCTCATGCCACAGGGCCGGCGCGGCCAATACGTCGATTGTCGCGATGCGGCCGGGCATTTCGTCGAGCGAATAGGGGCCGTGGTAGGTGACGCCGCTGCCCGGCTGCAGCTGCATGAAGCATCTGGTCAGGTAGCTCTCGTCCCCGTGGTAGGGCACCGAGTTGCCGTGGATGTGCAGTTCGACGATGCCTTGGGGCAGCTTTTGCACCGCGGCGATCAAGATATCGAGACCCTTGCTCGGCATCAGCGTGCCGAAGTAGCCGAGCCGCAGCGGTCCGGGGCCGCCGCTGGGTTTTGGCAATGCCTCGAGCCGGTCGGTGTCGACGCCGTTCTCGACGATCGTAAATCGCTCTGCCGGCACGCCTAGGCTGACAAATGGGGGGATCGCGCGCGCACTCGGCACAACCAGGCGATCGGGAATCGCCAAGACCTCACGTGCCCGTTCCTGCACCGAAGACACCTTTTGACGACCGTTCTCCTTGAGCCACCAAGGGAAGGTCTTGCTGAGGCACTCGGTGCAGCGCTCGACCGGGGCACTCTCACAGACCATTCCGTCATGGTGGAACATCTGGCCGCGCGGGCAAAACAGCCAATAATCGTGCAGCGTCATCACCGTCGGCACGCCGAACTCGCGAAGCTTGGCCAGCGAATCGACGGACATCCCAGTCAGGTGGTGG
>JBNMNW010000103.1:0-17532 GCA_051278165.1 Planctomycetota bacterium
TGTCTCGTCGGGGGAGCCCCGGGGACGAGTGTTAACGAGCCAATGATCGCGAGCAGCATGTGCCACTCGACGACGATCTGCTCGAAGTAGCTGACCGCGATGAAGTTCATGCAGTGCATGAACAGCGTTGTGCCGAGCGCCCAGGTGCAGAGCCAGTAGGCGCGTCCTGCTTCGGGCAGCCGCATGCTGCGAGAGATGCCCAGGAACGCGAGCATGATGACCACTGTGAATGCCGCCAATCGGAAGATCCCGCCGTAGACGCCCTCGGCCACGTACTGATTGGTGATGTCGTGCAGTCCTGGGCCCCAGTGGCCCGTGCCGTGGGTGCCTACTTGCCACCACTCTTGGAAGTAGAGGAAGAACTTGTCGACCAAGTGGAAGCGGTGCCAGCCAGTGGAACCGCCAACGATGTCGACTCGCGCCAGCAGGTGCCAGACTGGCTGCTTCATCAGGATGAAGTGCAGCACGCCCAGGCAAAGCAGGATCAGCCAGCGAACCCATCGGAGCGAGCCCCGGATCATGAAGGTCGCGGCGCCAATTGTGCCAAATCCGAGTGCCATGACCGGGGTGCTGGAGGCGCACATCGCGATAATGAACAGAGCCGCCAAGGCGCCGGCGATGGCCAGTAGCCAGCCCTTGCCCATGAATCCGCGGATAGCGTAGAGCGGTATCAAGCAGGCCCAGAAGCAGCCCGCCAGAATCGCGTGCGCGAAGGCTCCCTGGCAACGAAGTCGTCCATCGCGGATGTCGGTGATCGCCGGAACGCCACCAAACATGGAGAACAGGTTTCGTGAGGTGCGACCTTCGATGAAGAAGAATACGGCGACGGCGAAGCTGCTCAGCAAGAACTGAGTTGCCATCGAAACCAGGTCGTGATGGTTCCGGATCAGCATCCGGAAGAAGAAGTAGACCATCATCGAGTCGACCGCGATGCCTGCGCGGTTGATGAAGGCCGACACTGTCCAGCCAAGCAGTGTGCCGGTCAGCACGCAGAGGAACGCCCACGCGATCACGGCGCGATCGAGGTGGTTCCAGACAATGGGTCGGATTTCGCGCCGGATGTAGATCCGGAACCACACCACCATCATCAACAAGCGGATGAACGTAAAATCGATGCTTGCGACGACTAGACGCTGTCCTGCTGGGATGAAACAGAGCAGGAGAATGACCGGCAGCGCGGCAAAGCGGCGCGGTAGCAATACGGCCAGGGCGGACAGTAGCCCCAGCGCCATGACGCCAACCGGGTGGATCTCAGTAGTACCACCGAAGTCCGATCCGGCCTGAGCCGGAATAGGTTCTTGGAACAGCAGCGATAGCACTTGGCTTACGGATTCATGATTAGGAACAGCACGATGGACCTTACATGCTTTGCTCGGCACGGTGGGCCCGCTGGCTTGACCACATGTTCGATACCGTGGGAGCTTGAGCCAACAGGTCGTCGCTGTCGAAGATGATCTTGGCGACTCTCCCGAGTCCAGGACTAGCACGTCCTGGTGACAACCATTCCCTCCTGCGACCTACACTGACTCGTGAGCTTGAAGCAACTGCGCGGCTTGTTTGCCACCTTCTTGGCCTTTGCTTTGGCGTCCTGCGCCTCTGCGCCACCGTTCGACGCGAAGGCTGTCGCACTGGAGTGGGGGGCATATATGCAGCGAGACTATGTCGTCCGTGCTGGCGATAGCTTGTCCGTGCGCGTGGATTTGGCGACATCGACTACGGAGTCGGGCGATCAAGCCGACAACGTGCAGTCGGTCATCGTTTCGCCCACAGGCACGATCGATCTGCGACGATTGCCCGGCCCGCTGCAAGTGGCTGGCAAGTCGGTGAGCGAAGTGCGTTCGATCGTTCTTGAGGCCTACAAGCGCGAGTTCAACGAAGTGCGCATCGGCGTGCAATTGACCGAAGCGGCCCTGCAGTCCATTTACGTCTGCGGTGAAGTCTCGGCGCCAGGCGCCCTGCCGTTCACGCCGGGCATGACGATGACGCAAGCGATCGCGCAGGCCGGCAGTTTTGAGATCACCGTCAAGCACAACGACGTGCGGATCCTGCGCATCAACCAGGACGGCACTCAGCGCACCTTCCGGGTCAACATGCAAGCCGTTCTCTACGAAGAACAGCCGGACTTCCTGCTGCTGCCGGGCGATGTCATTTATGCCCAGACTTCGACCATTGCTGAGGTAGGCAACTGGGTGGAACTCTACATCCGCCGCCTGCTGCCGATTCAGTTGGGAGCTCCCGCGATTGGCGGCGCCTGATCTAGAGCGGCTTGATGCAAAGCCGATTGAGCCTGAAACGACGAGCCCAAGACGACGAGCCCGAGACGATGACCGATCCGATGCAACCTCTGCGCGTCTGCATGGTCGTACATGCGTACTATGAGGGCGATGCGCGCGTTCGGCGCTACGCAGAGACCCTGGTTGCCCATGGCCATCAGGTCGACGTGCTTGCGCTTCGCGCCAAGGATAAGCCCAAGCGCGAAGAGCTGCGTGGTGTGCAAGTGCACCGCCAGCCGCTGTCGCGCCGTCGCGGTGGCCTGCTGCGCTATCTGTTCGAATACTTGTGGTTCACGATGCTGTGTGGCTTCGTGCTGACCTGGCGCTGGCGGCGCTACGACGTCGTGCACGTGCACAACATGCCAGACTTCCTGGTGTTCGCAGCCTTCTGGCCGCGTCTGCTTGGGCGCAAGGTCGTGCTCGATGTGCATGACTTGATGCCGGAGGTCTACTGCAGCAAGTTCAAGACCAGCATTAAGCACCCCGGGATCTGGCCAATTCGATTGCAGGAGTGGGTCTCGCATCGATTTGCCAGCGCCTGTGTGTTCGCCACCGAGCGATTCCGACAAGGTGCGATTGCTCGTGGCACGGTGCGTGAGAACCGTTCGATTGCGTGCATGAATGCTGCCGACACGACTCTGTTTGACCGTCACGCGCATCCATGGACCGGGCCTGAAAATCCCGGCGAGTTTGTGATGCTCTATCTCGGTACGGTGTCGCATCGCCACGGCGTCGACCAATGTGTTCGTGTCTTGCCCCTCGTGCGCGACAAGATTCCTGGCATCAAGCTGCTGATTCACTGCAAGCTGTCCGAAGGTGAAGGTCAGCCGCTGCAAGAGCTGAAGGACATCGCTAAGGAACTTGGCGTGGAAGACCTGCTCGAAATCGGTCCGCCGTTGCCGCTTCAAGAAGTGCCCCGAGCGATGAGTCGCACCTCGGTCGGCGTATTCACGCCGCACATGGATGTGCATATCGACATGGCGCTGTCCCTCAAGGTTCCGGAGTTCATCGCGATGGACGTGCCTGTGGTTGCCGTGCGCACGTCGATCATGGAGTCGCTGGTGACTGACGACGAAGTGCTGATGTTTGCCGATGGCGACTATCAGGCGTTCGCCGATTACCTGGTGAAGCTGCATCAAGATCCTGAGTTTGGCCGCCAGCTGTCGAAGCGGGCGCGGCGGTTCACGCAGGACCATGCATGGGAAAGTGAGTTCGACGGCTACGTGCAGTTGCTGAGCCGCCTGACCGGCCGCGAGCTGTCTGCTGACGTCGCTGCGGACCGATCCGCCTGAGAACTGCGGATAACTCGGTGAAGCAGAGATTGGTCACGCGATGGCGTGGCCTTTAGCATGGTTGGCCCATGAAGATCGCCTGCATTGGTGGTGGCCCGGCCTCGCTCTACTTCGCCATCCTGCTCAAGAAGCGTCAGCCGTCGGTTGAGATCGACATCTACGAGCAGAACAAATCGGACGATACGTTCGGTTGGGGCGTCGTGTTTTCAGATGAGACGCTCGGTAACTTCGAGACGGCCGACCCTGAGAGCTTCCAGCGCATCCGCGAGAACTTCGCCTACTGGACGGACATCGATACGTTCTACGGCGGCGAGAAGGTGACCAGCACCGGGCACGGCTTTTGTGGCCTGGCGCGCAAGAAGCTGCTGGTGCTCTTGCAGGAGCGGTGCCGCGAACTTGGTGTGCGCATGCACTTCGAGCACTCCGTAGACAACCTCGACGAACTCGCCGCCAGCCACGATCTGGTCGTCGCCGCCGATGGCGTCAATTCGAAGGTGCGCGAGCGCTACGCCGAGTCGTTCCAGCCGAGCCTCGACTGGGGCAAGTGCAAGTTCGCATGGTTTGGCACGACCAAAGAGATGACCGCGTTCACGTTTGTCTTCAAGGAGACGGAGTGGGGGCTGTTCCAGGTGCACGCGTATCCGTTTGAGTCCGGGCGTGGCACGTGGATCGTTGAGTGCCGCGAAGAGACCTGGAAAAAGGCGGGCCTCGACAAGCTGAGCGAAGCAGAGTCCGCCGTCTTCTGTCATAAGCTGTTCGCGGAGCACCTTGAGGGCGAAGAGTTGCTGACGAACCGGTCGGTCTGGCGCACGTTCCCGACGGTTCGTTGTGGCTCCTGGCGACACGAGAACGTTGTCTTGATGGGGGACTCGGCGCACACCGCACACTTTTCGATCGGGTCCGGCACCAAGCTCGCGATGGAGGACTCGATCGCACTTGCCGATGCGATTTGCACCAATCTCGATTCGGTGCCGCGCGCCTTGGAGGTCTACGAAGATGCGCGTCGCATCGATGTGCTCAAGACGCAACGCGCCGCGCAAACCAGTCTCGAGTGGTTTGAGAACAGCGAGCGCTACCTCGGTCAGAATCCGGAACAGTTCGTGTTCAACTTGATGACGCGCAGCAAGCGCATCACGCACGACAACCTTGAGACGCGCGATCCAGCATTGGTCGCCCGCGTTGACCAAGTGGTGGCTCGTGAGAACAACTTCACCGACGGCAAGGTGCCACCGCCAGCGTTCTTGCCGTTCCAGGTGGGCGACGTGACCTTGCCCAACCGGGTCGTCGTGTCGCCGATGTGCCAGTATTCAGCAACCGATGGCGTTGTGAACGAATGGCATCTCGTGCACCTCGGTAGCCGCGCGGTTGGTGGCGCTGGCCTCGTGTTCACCGAGATGACGAACGTCACTGCCGACGGCTGCATCACGTCTGGCTGTGCCGGCATGTGGAACGAAGATCAAGAAACGGCATGGCGCCGCGTGGTCGACTTTGTTCACCAACACTCCGCGGCCAAGATCGGCATGCAGTTAGCGCACGCTGGCCGCAAGGCGTCGTGCAGTCGCCCATGGGAAGGCGATGCACCGTTGCAAGATGGCGGCTGGCAGTCCATCGGCCCGTCGGCTCTGCCATTTGGCGCGGATTGGCCGGCGCCGAAGGAAATGGATCGTGCCGACCTCGAGCGCATCCGCGATGCCTTCGTGCAAAGCGCCGAGCGCTGCCTTCGTGCTGGTTTCGATGTCATCGAGCTGCACATGGCGCACGGCTACTTGCTGTCGAGCTTCTTGTCGCCGCTGTCGAACACACGCACCGATGACTACGGCGGTTCGCTCGAAAATCGAGCGCGCTACCCGCTTGAAGTGGCGCGTGCTGTGCGCGCGGTTTGGCCAGCTGGCAAGCCGCTGTTCGCCCGTATCTCGGCGACCGATTGGTTCGACGACGAAGACCGTGGCTTCACCGTCACCGAAGCAGTGCAGGTGTCAAAGTGGTTGTGCCAAGCTGGGGTTGACGTCATCGACGTTTCCTCAGCAGGCAACGTGCCGGAATCCAGACCGCAGTATGGCCGCATGTATCAACTGCCGTTCGCCGAACGCATTCGCTACGAAGCGAAGGTTCCGGTCATGGCTGTCGGCGCGATCCAAGGACTTGATCACGTGCACACGATCATTGCTGCCGGTCGCGCGGATCTGTGTGCAATTGCGCGAGGCTTCCTCGCCGACCCCTACATGGTGCAGCGCGAAGCCGTGCGACGGGACGTCGAGCACTACGATTTCCCGCCTCAATACCTCGCCGCGAAGTCCGTTCGTTAGTCGGCGCGGCATCATGCCGACGGTCACGCCAACAGCTGCAGGCATTGCCGTTGCAGGCGTTGCCGCGGGGCGTGATGAAGTGCTCGAGCGAGCGGGCGAAGTGCTGAAGCAGAAGCGCTTAGGCCCGTTGAACCAGAGCCCGTCAAGCTAGAGCGTCCCGAGCTAGAAGGCGTCCGCGTCGCGGTATGCCTTGATCAACTTCAGCTCGCCTTCCTTGCCACCTTGGGACTTGCCGTGTTCCATGCCAACGATGCCCTTGAAGCCCTTTTGGTGGATGTGGCGGAAGACGTTGTTGTAGTTGATCTCGCCCGTGTAGGGCTCCTTGCGGCCAGGGTTGTCGCCGACTTGGAAGTAGGCGATCTCTGACCATGACTTGTCCATGTTGTGGATCAAGTTGCCCTCGGTGATCTGTTGGTGATACAGGTCATCGAGGATCTTGCAGTGCGGACTGCCGACGGCGCGGCAAAGCGCAAAGCCCTGCGCCATCTTGGTCAGGTAGAGGCCCGGGTGATTGAGGAAGTTGAGCGGCTCGAGAACCATCACGAGCTCGCTCTTGTTCTTCTCGATCTTATCGCAGCAACGCTTCAGTAATTCGACCGTGTTGGCGAACTGATACCCCGCATCCTGGCGAGGATCGATCGCACCTGGCACCACGGTGCACCACTTGGCATTGACCCGGCCAGCAACCGTGCACGCCTTGTCGATATCCGCAAGCACGCGGTCTTGGTGATCCTTCTTGCCCGACGCGAACGTCGCCTGCTTGAAGTCACCGTGCGCCACGAACACACCCATCTGGATGCCGCACTTTTCCATCTTGGCCGCGAGTTGACGTTGCGTCGCTTCGTCCTTGCTGACCATGCCGTTGTCTTCCCACGCGCGGAACCCATTGTCGGCAGCGAACTGCAGTTGGTCCACAGGTGACTTCGCGTGGTTGGAGAACAGGTCGAAGTGCGGCGCGTACAGAAGCTGGAACGGCTTAGCGTCCGGCTTCTTCTCCTTGGGGGCTTCAGCAGGCTTGGGGTCTTGCCCCAAGCTGCTAGCGGCTACGGCTGCGGCGCCGGATACGAGAAAGCTGCGTCGGTCCATGGTTCTGGGATGGGTGCTACTTCTTGCTTCGTTCGAGCAGTTCGAACAGCTCACTGTCGGTCGACAAGATCATGCTGGTCTGCTTGCCAAGGATCATGCGATACGTGTCCAGTGTCTTGATAAAGCCGTAGAAATCCTGCGCTTCCTTACTTTGATTGTAAGCCTCGGCGTAGATCCGGCTGGCTTCCGCATCGGCTTCGCCCTGCAGCTCCTGCACGCGCTTGTAGGCCTCAGACTCGACCTTGAGCAGGTCGCGACCACGGCGTCCATTGATCCGTGCTGCTTCGCCTTCCCCTTCACTGCGGAAGCGTTGGGCGATCTGTTGGCGCTCACTGATCATTCGCTGGTAGATGTTGCGAGCGACGTCTTGGTTGTAGTTGACGCGCTTGATCCGGATGTCGAGCAGCTCGATTCCCAGGTCAACCAACTTGGGCGCCGCCGCCGCAAGAATGTCCTTCTGCAGTGCCATTCGACCACGGGTCGCTTTCTGCTGGACGGAAGCAGTGGTGCCTTCCGCGGTCGGGTTCGGGGGCAGTTCGCGGTCCTTATCGCTGCGCACCACCTCGATCAGTTCGTGTCCTGCGATTGCTGTACGAACTTCACTACCGATGATGTCATCGAGACGAGACATCGCCCGACGTTCGCTACCGAGCTTCTCGAAGTAGGTCTTCGGATTCGAGATGCGCCAGCGTGCGAACGTGTCGACGCTGATGTACATCTTGTCCTTGGTCGGCATCTCAGACGGGTCGCCGTCCCATTCAAGAATGCGTTTCTCGAGGCGGTTGACGTCTTGCACGAACGGCGTCTTGAAGTGTAGGCCGGGCTCGAGCACGGGCTCGCCAACGGCGCGCCCGAACTGGGTGAGGATGACGGTCTCGGTCTCGTGCACCGTATAGAACGCACCGCCGGCGACGAGCAGAGCCAGCAACGCGACGATGCCGATCACGATAGGAAGAATCTTCACTTGCCACCTCCGAGAGCACTGCTCTGAACCATGGGTAATAGCTGCGTGACGCCGTCATCGACGATCCACGTGTTGGCTAGGGTTGGGATCACTTCTGCCATCGCTTCGAGGTACAGACGCTTGCGCGTGACCTCGGGTGCCTTCAGGTATTCAACCAGCACGGATTCAAACGCGGTTGCGTCACCGGCAGCTTCGTTGATGCGCTTGAGCTTGTAGCCCTCTGCCTCGCTGATGGTTTGCTCGGCTTCGCCCTTGGCGCGCGGGATGACCTTGTTGTACTCGCCGTTGGCGATGTTGATCATCTTCTCGCGGTCCTGCTGCGCCTTATTCACCTCGTTGAAGGAGTCCTGCACAGCGCCTGGCGGGTCGACGTTCTTGAGCTGCAGTTGGTCGATCCTGACACCCAAACTATATTCCTTGGAGAGTTCGCGGAGGCGCGCAAGTGAGAGGTCTTCGATCTCCTGGCGGCCGGTCGTGATGACTTCGTCGACCGTGCGGTCGCCGATGACTTCGCGCATCACGGCTTCGCTGAGGTCGCGTAGGGTCGACTCGGGAGCGCGGACCTTGAACAAGAACAGGCGTGGTTCATCGATGCTGTATTGCACGACCCACTCAACCAATGCTGCGTTGAGGTCGCCAGTCACCATGCTGCGCTCTTGGTCACGCGTTACCCGAGAGCCACTGCTCTGCGTACGGTTGGTGGCGCCTTGCGTGGTAAACCCAAACTCGAGCTTGAGTTGACGCTTGACGGGAAGAATTTCCACTGTGTCGATGCCGAACGGCATCTTGAAGTGAAGTCCCGGCTCTTCAGTCGTGCTGAACTTGCCGAAGCGGAGAACCACCCCCTGCGAGTCGTAGGGCACGGTGTAGTACATGGTCAGTCCCATAACCAGGATCAGGACTGCGGGGATAATCCACTTCAACACCTTGAGCTTGCTCCAGTCAGGTGGATTGCGGAATGATAGGGTCGGCTGCGACATAGGCCTGTTGTAGGCCGCGGCAGCGTGCATATCGAGGGCGGGTTGCTCGATGCGGGAGCCTTATCGATAGGTGGCTCCCTTCCCGGCCAGCAGTCGCTAGACTCCCAAGCGTGTCCGCGCAATCGATTGCTGGTGTTCGTCTCCTCCCCTTACTCCTGTTGGTCGCCTGTGGTGGCGACGAATCAAAGTCTTCTGGCCCAGGTGGTAGTGCTAAGGCTGGCGGCAACGCTCCGGCTGGTGCCAATGCTCCAGCGGCGGCGAAGCCTGGCGAGGGAGACTTTGTCGCCTACAGCCAGAAAGTGGCCGTGAGCGATGTTTCGATCGAGATGGTGCCCGTTGCCGGTGGCACCTTCTTGATGGGTAGCCCGGCCGAGGAAGCCGGTCGCGCCGACCACGAAGGGCCGCAGGTCGAAGTGACCGTCGAGCCGTTCTGGATGGGCAAGTATGAGATCCGCTGGGATGAATACGACGTCTGGAACACCGACGAAGAGCGTCCACAGAGCAAGAAGCCCGACGGCATGGCGCGGCCGACGCCGGCCTACATGGAGATGACGTTCAACATGGGCCGCCAGGGTTACCCGGCGATCTGCATGTCGCACGTCGCCGCGCGCCAATACTGCAAGTGGCTCAGCGAGAAGACGGGCGAGTTCTATCGCTTGGCGACCGAAGCGGAATGGGAATACGCATGCCGTGCTGGCAGCGCGACCCCGTACTCCGTCGCCGCCGAGAAGCTCGGTGACGTCGCGTGGTTTGCCGGCAACAGCTCGCGCGTTCTCGAAGATGGCGCACCGCCGGAAAAGGCGTATCGCATGGTCGGCAAGAAGCAGGCGAATGCGTTCGGTCTGTTCGATATGCACGGCAACGTCGCCGAATGGGTCGCGGACTACTACCACGCGGACGTGTTCACCGAAGCTCACGGCAAGGCAAAGCGCAGCAACCCTTACCAGCAGCCATTGCGCGACAAGCGTGATCGTCCGAAGCGTTGGACTCACGTCGCGCGCGGCGGTAGCTGGGGCCAACCCGTCGAAGACCTTCGCAGCGCCGCGCGCTTGTCGTCTGAGCCGATGTGGAACGACCGCGATCCGCAGATCCCGAAGAGTTGGTGGTACCTCACCGACGCGCAGCACGTTGGCTTCCGCATCGTTCGTCCGCTGCGTGCGCCGACTGCTGAAGAACGGGCGCGCTTCGAGAACCCATAACGACGTTGCCGTAGCCATACTTCGAGGCAGATGCGGAGCAGTCGGCGTGGCCGTTGTGGCCGCAAATAGTTCGCCCGCAACCAACCGCAACTTGGCTCGTAAGCCTGCGCCATGATTCGACCGCTACTCGTCGCGTCCCTTTTGCTGCTTACCGGCTGCGGCTCGACCGTTCGCTCGTTCTGGCGTGATTGGGGCAACGCCGACCTCGCCGGGACCAAGGCGCCACCGCTTACGGATGGCGTCTGGTTGCTGCCGGCGTCCGGCGACGATGGCGTTCGCGAGGCACCTGACGATTGGGTTCCAAAGGACTCGCGCTATCGGTTGGTTGTATTCCTGCAGCCGCATTGAGGCCCGTGCCGTGACGAATTGCCGCATCTCGTGCAGACTGCGGAACAACACTCTGGTGATGGTTTGATGGTGCTCGGCGTGACCGATTCGAGCGTCGACGACACGCTGCAGTTTCTCGATGACGAGAACCTGCCGTTCGCGATTCTTGCGGATGCTGGCGCTGTGCGTGAAGCGTGGCAGGTGGGGGTGATCTGGGGATCGCCTTCGTATCTGCTCGACGAGGGCGGCCAGATCGTGGCGGAAGAAGTACTCAGCTTGTCTGGCGAGGACTTCGCCAAGCTGCTGCGCAAGTGAAGAGGAAGCCGCCTCCTCGCGGATAATCAGCAAATAAACGTGCGCCGCTGGCATACTGGCGCCCGTGAAGTTGAGAAGGAACCTGCTGTTGACTGTGCTCTCGGTGTTGTTGGCGATCGTCGCATACGACCACTGGCCGGAGCAGCAGCCGGTGGATCTGGCAACGTTCTCTGTTCTCGAACTGATGGAGAAGGGAACGTGGGACTGCCTCATGGAGATCCAGAAGCGCGCCCGGCAACGGGGCCCAGAGGCCGTCGAGGAGCTCTTGTCGCACGACGACGTATCCGTTCGATCCAGGGCAGTCTTCTTTCTAGGGCGATCGGGCCGAAACGACGTCGTGCCAGGCGTGATTGGTCGGGGGCGAAGCCGGCTGTTGCGGATGATTGCTGAGGATTCTTCGAAGGAAGTCCAGAACCAGGCGGTGCTCTCGTTGGGATTTGTCGTTCGCGATGACTTGGACGGCCCGGTGCCTCCAGCGTTGCTCGACGGAGTTCGCAAGATGCTGAAGAGCGACGATCGCGATCGATTCTTTGCTTGCCTGCTCATGATGCAGCTTGGCGAGCGAGTTGCTGTGCTGCGTGACGATCTACTCAAGATGGATGTTTCGCCCGGCAGTCGAGATGTGAACCTGTGGATGTATGCGTGCGATGCGTTGGGGAAAATCGGAGCCGTGGATGATGAGGTCCTCCGCTACTTGTTGCACGCTCTGCAGAGCGAGCAGCCAATGACTAGGTCCGCCGCCGCCGGTGCACTTGGTCGTTTGCAGGCTTCAACCGATATCGTGGTCGAACCATTGGCCGCGTGTGTCGAAGACGAAGCACCCGAGGTGCGGGCTGCTGCACTGGCGGCGTTTGGCCGCATTGCTAGCCCTGCCGATGCGTACCGCTTCCTGGGTGTTGCCTTGCAGTCGCGCGACGCGTTTGCCGAAATCGGGCAGGCCGAGTGGCTTGAGTGTGTGGTCGATCTGACGTTGCG
Organism: Planctomycetota bacterium; assembly: GCA_051278165.1. Classification (GTDB taxonomy): domain Bacteria; phylum Planctomycetota; class UBA1135; order UBA1135; family UBA2386. Next base: position 11,718 of record JBNMNW010000103.1, read on the forward strand.
TGCGGAGACCAACATCGCACGGGCCGTGACTGTCGATGCATTGGTTGGGTTTGGTGAGTCTACTGACGACTACATGCCCGACTTTGCGATCGCCGGCGCGCTTGGCCGGATTGCTATCGCGGGCAGAGATTCGGAGCTACTCGATCAGGTTCTACCGACCTTGATGGCGGAGCTCGATCGCGTGCACGATTCCTGGGAGGGGGATACCATGCTGATGTGGGAGGCGGAGTACCGGCTGGCCTTCGGGGCACTCGTGGACCTCTGTCTCTGGCGTAAGGATCCGACCATGGTTGCTGAGGTTCGCCGTGCCTTGCAGAGCATCGAGGCGACCGAGCTGGGTTGGATTCGAGGGTGGTGTCGCGAACAACTCGCCCGGCTGGACTGGTAGCAAGCGGGAGCACCCGATGCAGTGCTCACCCGGTCGTTTTCTCCGCCGACGCCCGGCTTTTAGCCGCCAAGCCGACCCGACCCTTGGCGCGGGCGAGTGACCCGCTACTTTGGGAGACCCCTCCTTCTCGAAACCCGCGAAACGAACGAATGACCAAGCACGGCCACGGGCTGCCCCGCAAGCGACCAGGACGCTCCGCTCAGAACGAAATCGAATCAGCATTGCCAGAACTCGAGCCGCTCGAGGAGCTGCCTGAGCTGGAGGTGCTGGACGATCTTCCGGAACTCGAAGCGATCGAGGAAGAGCACGAAGGTCTGGTCAAGGCGATCTGTAAAGCGAGCGACGACTCGGACTTCGATACGGAGGTCACGGTCGACGTGCCGGAGATGCCCAAGCAGGATGTGGCTGACGCGCTCGATGCTCCGCTGACGCGCATCGCTGGTTCGTTTGGTGATTTGCTGCGCCATCAAAAGGTGCTGGTGCGCTTCACTGGCGACGCCTTGATCGGCACGGCCATCAAGGCACTCGTCGCCGACAAGCTCAGCCCCCAGAAGCCGCTGCTGTTGATGGTGCGTCGTGGCTTCGGCGACGAGCGCGTGCATGAAGGGGTGCTGCCGACGGTGGAAATCACGTCCGACGTTGTCGATGGCGAAACCAAGGTGCAGGTGGCAACCGGTGATTGCGAACTCGCCGATCTGCCGATGGCGATGGCTTCGCACATGGCCAAGCTGAGCAAGTCGGCTCGCGGCGCGCGCTTCTTGTTCCAGTTCAAGGGCGGTGCCAAGCCAGACGCGACGATGCGCGACGCGATGGCGATGGCGTTCCGCGATGCTGGCGCGAAGAGCTGCGCCATCGGCGCTCGCGTGTTGTTCGATCGCGAACTCGAAGACCGCATCAAGTGCTCGGTTTCGGGCAACAAGGTGGCGATCGCGATTTCGTTGGCAGATGACGACGCGACCATCATCGACGCACTGACGTTGGTGTTGCCGAGCCACGCCGATGCCGTCGATGGCAAGAACGTGCGTTACCAGTTTGCACGTGAGTCCGCCGCGGTTCAGGACTTCTGCGTCGACTTCGCCCGCACCGCTGGCGCGACGCTGATTGAGGTTGGCGGTCAGGACGATACCGACATTGTTTGGCCGCCGCTGATTAGCGTCCGTGCCGGCAAAGAAATCGAGCTACGCCTGTCGCCCAACGGTCGTTCACGCGCCGCGGTGTTGTCCGCGTTTGAGCGTGAGTGCGCTGAGCATCACGACGATGCGCATGGTAAACACGTGGTGATCGACTGGCCGCAAGACTTCGCGCTCGATGCGGAAGCGCTGAAGAGCCTCGATGCCGTGATGACCAAACTGTCGCCAAAGCGCCTGTGCTGCACGGTTGCTGGTGATTTGCGCGAGCCGTTCTTCCCCGAGCCGGTTGCGTTTGGCGCGGACGGCGAAGTGCAGACGATTCACGTCGACACGGGATCGGGCAAGCCGCGTGACTTACAGCGGGCAATGGATCGTTGCTTGCCGGGCAAGGCTTCGTCGCTGCATGGCCAGTCCGTTCGGATTGAGTTCGTTGGTGATGGCGCCGTGTCTCGCACGTTCCGACAGAACGTGTGCACGGCTGTTGCCGAGGCGGGCGCGATGCGTTTGGAGATTATCGAAGGTGGCGAACACGACGTATTGTTGCCGCCGATGCTGGCGGTTGCCGAAGGCGCTGCCGGCCTTTCCATCTCGATCGTCATCGACGGCCGTGACGAGACGCAGCAGCGCCGCGCACTGATCCGCGAACTCGAAGGCGTCGAAGTGGCACTGCAGTCGGTGACGATTGCCAGCTCTTCGGCCGCGCAGACGGTCGGCTACTATGTTCTTGAACAAGGCGCTTCGCGTGTCGTGCTCGACGGCGCCGAGCCGCTGCAGATCCACCCGCCGCTGTTTGAGTCGGCTAAGAAGGAAGGTAAGCTTGCGATCTTCGTGATTGAGCCGACTGGCGACGATGCGATGGACCTGCGCATGCTCGCGGTCGAGATGCCGGCGCGCTTCAAGGAAGCTGGCCTGTTGGTTGCGGCAACTGCGACCATTGTCTGGCCAGGTGCCGCGGCGGATCACGCCGGTGTCGCCGCGTTGCTCGCTGGGTTGCGCAACAAGAACGCTGCGACGATCAAGCTCGATAACGGCGCCGGCGATGCGGTGCAGCTGCATCCTGAGCCGAAGGCTGCGGAAGCGATTCCTGAGTTGACCGTACCAGACGAGGTCGCGCCAGCGGCTGCCGCAGTGGCGAAGGCTAAGTTGAAGGCTGCGCCAGCACCGAGTGCTCCCGCCGCTGCTTTGCCGCCACCGATTCCGGCAGCTGAAGGTGCCTTGGTCACGCTGCTTGGTCGTCGCGACGAGTCGGTCCCGCCGATTGTCATGATTGGCATCGCTGCAGGCGAAGATGATGCACACATTGCTGCGATCGAAGCCGAGTTGCAGGGGCACCTGCCGCGATTTAGTGGCAGGGCAGTTTTGCTGATCCCTCACGTGGATGGAGTCGACGCGCCCGTTCGTCGCCAAACGCCCTTAGCTGCTATGCTGGGACGGGTTGTGCCGACTGGGGCAGCGGCGACGCTGGTCTTCCGCGGTCCGGACGCTCAGGGGCGACCGCACTTTCAGGTGCTGCACTCGTCGCTGCGAGCGTTGCCGGTCGGTGGGACCTTCGGCGATCCTCGCGCAACCAAGTAGCCAAGCTGAATCAAATGACATCTCTCGCGTAGTATGTCGACTCCTGCAGACATCCTGCGGGGTCACCAAACTCGAGAGATAACATGATTCGATTGATCACGGCCGGCGCCTTCGCGCTGCTGCTAGCCGGCTGCACAGCCGACGCTAAGCCCGAAGTTGAGGGTGGTAACACCCCGACCGCTAACGAAGTCAAAGTCGTCACCGACACGACCGCCAAGTACGAACTCGGCAAGAACATTTGAGGCGCTTGTGTAGCTGCCGTGCGCAGCTCGTTGGAAGGTGTTGAGGGTGTCGGCAAGATCGACATCGCAGCCGGAAACGCCGACTTCACCGTTCACTTCGACAGCAATAAGATCAAGGCTGACGCGATCTGCGAAGCGATCAAGAAGAAGGAAGCCGGAGCCAAGATCAAGACGTGATCCTGAAGAACGCCGTGCCAGCATTGCTGGCACTGGCGTTCGCCAGTTGTGCGAGTGCTCCGCCGGCGAACGTCACCGAAGTGGAACTCGTGCTCGACGTGATTGCTTGAAGCGCTTGCGTTGCCACCGTGCGTGGTAGCCTCGGCGACTTGCCTGGCGTTAAGGATGTTCACATCCGGCTAAACGCGAAGAACTTCCGCGTCAGCTACGACCCGGATACGACAGACGTCGACAAGATCCTGGCCGCCCTCGAGGCCGTTGAAGAACCCGCCAAGCGGAAGTAGCCAGGCCCGTGAATCGTGCGATGCGCCTGAGCGCCGCGTTCTCGAGCGCGAGCGGACTGCAGTTGACGATCAGAATCTGATCGTCTGCGGCGGCTACGCCGGACTGAAGCCGTCCGGCAAAATCCTGTTGACGCCCGTGGCCTTCGACGCTTGCACTGCATCATCAAGAACGGCGCCAAGCACCGCGATGTATTCGAGGTAGCGCGCGCGGCCAACTTCGCTCAAGCGGCAAAGCGTTTGTGGGCGCTTGCCCTTGTAGCCCTTGTGGATCTCGACGATGCCCGCTTCCTGCAGTACCGTCAGGTGTCGTGACAAGTTGCCGTCGGTCAAGTTGCACAGCGACTTCAAGTCGGTGAACAGCAGGCCAGCCGCACGTGCCGCGAGTGACGTGACAATGCCGAGGCGCGCCTTCTCATGTAGCACCCGGTCGAGGCCTTCGTAGGCGTAGCGGCCGTCGTCTTTTTGTTCGTTGCTCATCGTTGGGCCTCCGCGCTCGGAAAGCGCAAGGACTCGGGGCGTTCGTGGTGCCACCATAGAATGGCGGCAAGTGCTAGCTGGCCGGCCGCGAACGGTAGACCCATCGCCCACGGATCGAGTGCGAGTTCGCCAAACCACAAGCAGCACGTGCCGGTTGCGACGAAGGTCACGCCGACAAAGAACGCCGGCGCCGGAAGTAGGCGATGCGCAGCGAGGTTGCCGAGGCCGAACAGCAACTGCCAGAGGCCGGGCAGCATCCACAGCATGTGTGGGATGCGGTCGACGACGAACCAAGTCACGATCGCGCCGACGACCAGGCTCGGTGCGAATTGACGAACAGCCAACCAGGCATTCGCGGCACTGAGTTCACCCGGGCAGCGGAACGCGCGTCGTGCGACGACCACGCTGGCCAGCACGCCACTGACTACGGCAGCGCCACACCACAGCAGCAAGTAGCGACGCGGGTAGTCGAGCGGGTTCTCAAGCCACAGCGTTTGCACGATGGCCGCAGCGATCGCGAGCACGCCAGACAACGCGACCGGAATGGCGCGCAGGCTTTTGAGGTGTTCGGTCGCAGCCAGCTGGCTGCGGATTGTTCCGATCTGGTCGATCGCGTCGCGGAGTTCCATCAGTGTTTCAGGGGTTGGCTTTGCAAGAGAAAGTAGTCGGTCTCGCCAGTTCGTCAAGCGGCCTTACTGAGCCCTTACCCAATCGCGGGGCTCTGAGGCGTCTATTGGGTCGACAAGACATGGGACGGATCCTTCGAACCAGACGCTTGCCGATCAAAGAAACTCGAACCGACACCAATGAGGTGGGCTTGTGAACAACCGACGATTCTCTGACTACTTGAGCCAACTAACGATGGCAGCGGCCATGACGCTGCTCTTGCCGGCGCTAGTGACCGCACCGGTTGCGGCGCAGTCGCCCCACATGGTGTCCTCGTGGACGCACCAATGGGTCGTGCCGACGCGTTCGGTCTTGGCTCCCTACGGCATGGCGCCGGTGCGCATCCAGGCCGCGAGTGCCAAGGTGCGCATCAACGATCGCGCCGCGACCACGACCCTCGAGTTCGAACTCGTCAACCCCGCCGGTCGCATGCAAGAGGCTGTGTTGCTGTTGCCAGTGCCTGACGGAGCTGCGGTTTCGAGCTTCACGTTCGATGGCCCAGCGAGCGAGCCAACGGCGAAGATCCTGCCGCGCGAGGAAGCGCGCAGACTCTACGACCAGATCACTGCGCGGCTAAAGGATCCGGCGTTGCTTGAGTTCTCGGGCTACTGCTGCCTGCGCAGCAGTGTCTTCCCGGTGCCTGCGAATGGCCGCCAGAAGATCCGTCTTACCTACGATCATGTCCTCGAAGTCGACGGTCAGCGCGTCGACTATGTGTTGCCGCGCAGTGAGATGCTCAGCAGTGACGCGCCATGGGCGATCACCGTCGAGTTGACCGCGCGCGCAGCGATTGGTGTCTGCTACTCGCCGAGTCACGAACTCAACGTGCAGCGTCGTGGCGCGGAGAAGATGACGTTGCGCGTCACCAAGCAAAGC
>JBNMNW010000104.1:0-17487 GCA_051278165.1 Planctomycetota bacterium
TGGAGAGGGAGTCGCCTTCTGGGTCGGTGGAACCGGTTGCGTTCAGGGTGACGCCATCGCCTTCATCAACAGTCTGCGTCGGGCCGGCATTCGCGGTCGGCGCATCGTTGTCCGCGTTGACCGTAATCGTCACCGTGTCGGTCGAAGTGCTCGTGCCGTCCGTCACGGACACTTGGAATGTCAACGTCGAGTTCACCAAGCCTTCTGGCGCCGTGAATGTCGGCTGCGAGCCTGACGTGTCACTCAGCGACACCGAAGTGCCACTAGTCTGCGTCCACGTGTAGGTCAGCGAATCACCTTCCGGATCACTCGAACCGGTGGCGTTCAGGGTGACGCCATCGCCCTCATCAACAGTCTGCGTCGGACCTGCATCCGCAGTCGGCGCATCGTTGTCGGCGTTGACCGTGATCGCCACCGTGTCGACAGACGTGTTCGTGCCATCCGACACCGACACTTGGAATGTCAACGTCGAGTTCGTCAGGCCTTCAGGTGCCGTAAACGTCGGCTGCGAACCTGACGTATCACTCAGCGATACAGACGGGCCGCCGGTCTGCGTCCATGTGTAGGTCAGCGTTTGACCTTCTGGGTCGGTGGAACCGGTTGCGTCGAGAGTCACCCCATCGCCTTCATCAACAGTCTGCGTCGGGCCGGCATTCGCGGTCGGCGCGTCGTTGTCGGCGTTGACCGTGATCGTCACCGTATCTACCGAAGTGCTCGTGCCATCAGACACAGACACCTCGAACGTCAACGTCGAGTTCGTTAGACCTTCTGGCGCCGTAAACGTCGGCTGCGTCGCCGATGCACTACTTAGCGAAACCGATGGCCCGCCAGTCTGCGTCCACGTGTAGGTCAGCGCGTCGCCATTCGGATCACTCGAGCCAGTGGCATCGAGCGTGACTCCGCTGCCCTCAGCGACTGCTTGTGCAGGCCCCGCTTCGGCGGTCGGACCTTCGTTTGGCGTAACCGTCACGTTGACCATGTCTACGTGGCTGCTCTTGCCATCTGACACCTCAACAACAAACGTCAGCACCGTTGTGCTCGTGACACCTGGCACCGAGAAAGTCGGCTGTGCGCTCGTGCTACTACTCAGATCGACGGACGGGTAACCCTGGATTTGCGTCCACTTGTAAGTCAGCGAGTCGCCATCAAGATCGCTGCTCGACGATGCATCGAGGCTGACCGAATCACCTGGGCTAACGGATTGATCCGCGCCAGCACCAGCCAACGGACCGTGGTTGTCGACGCCACTGCCAGCATCACCGCCGGATCCACCTTTGCTCCCACCCTTGCTACCGCCGGAACCACTCGAATCCGAAACCTCCCACGAACCATCAGCGGTCGTGATCTGCTCGACGTTCTGGTAGGAGATCGTGAACGACTCGGAGTTGCCTAGAGCGACGGTTAGTTGCGAGCCGGTGTCGGTGATGTCCGAGGTTTGGAACTCTGACAGGTCAATGATGTCGTAGCCGGTACCACCGTCAACGGTGATCGCATCGCCATCTTTTGCATCGGCGACACGGATGACGTCGTCACCTTTGTCGCCATCAATGACGTCGTCGCCGTCACCGCCAATCAGCGTGTCGTCGCCGCTGCCACCTTCGATGGTGTCGTCGCCCGCGCCGCCGTGCAGAACGTCATCGCCTTTGCCGCCGCTGATCGTGTCGTCACCATCGCCGCCCAAAACAAGGTCGGAACCACTGCCGCCGTCGGCGCTGTCGGCCCCGTCGCCGCCATAGACCACGTCGTCGTCATTCTCACCGTCGAGCGTGTCGTTGCCGTCGCCGCCGAGAATGATGTCATCGCCCTTGCCGCCATCAAGGGTGTCGTTGCCACCGAGACCCATGAGCAAGTCGTCGCCCTTCTTACCATCGATGCCGGTGTTATCGAGACCATCGCCGAGATAGACGTCGTCGTTGTTGGTGGGACCCGAACCTGCGACATCGGTGTCAGCATCAATCCATGTCGCGGAGAATAGAATGCGCGACTCAAGCTCTTCACCTTGCAGGCGGCTCTTAGGCTTCTTCTCCGGCTTCTGGGGCTTCTCCGGCTTCTGGGACTGAGGCTTCTTTGACGGATCGTCTTTGGCGGCGCCGTGATTCTCATCCTGCTTATCATCGTTGCTTGTCATCGTTGCCTCAGTTGCTGACTGTCAAGGGTTCGCTGGCCACTGCGAGAAGGTCCTCGACGGTGATGTCGGGGAGCCAACGCCGCATGCGACGCCGGAAGGTTTCGACGCCAACGCGGTGCGTGCCACGACTCATGCGCGCCAGCTTTTCTGCCCACCGCTCAAGCGATTCGCGGTTGCCTTGCTTGTCGCGAAGCAAACGGCTGATCTCGAGCCACCAGACCGAGTCCGGCTCGCAGAACACGACCTCGTAACCAAGGCCGACTGCGTGCTCGACGTAGAGCTTCGTGAAGGAGTGCGCCTGATTGTCGCTGTCGACAATCACGCGAGGGACACCCGCGTCGAGGGCGGCATGGATGCGGTCGAGAACCCAACGCTTCGCCTGGCCCATCAACTTGCGCGTCCAGTCGTACGACTGCGGGTCCGAGCCAACTTCTGAATAGAAGAACTGATCGAACTCAATCAGGGCGTCACCCTCGCTGACGATCCGGCGACTTTTGGTCGTCTTGCCACAGCTTGGCAAGCCAACCATCAGCACAAGCTGTTTATCTACAGTCGTTAGCATCGATTCTACCAAAGTTACTGCTCGCCTTCCCCCTAAGGCAATCTACCCCATCGGGTCACGACAGGTCCCAGGTTGAGCCCCGCATGCTTTGTGCTCAAGACGCTAGATCCACATGCCTTACGGCTGGGTCTCAAGGCGATTTATGCGCCCTGTTACCTTCTGGTTGCGTGCTTCGAGCCCCGGTCGACACGGCAACGAGATAGGTTGCGGAACCCTACTTCCCCCACGTTTTCCACAGCCAATGACGCCGCTCGTTCGCAGCCTCCGCATTCTTCAATCCTTCGCCGCATTGACCGCCTTGGTCGCGCCCTTAGCCCTCACCGATTCGGTGATGGCGCAGGGGTCATCCAAGCGCGCCGTTACCCACGACGACTACGACAATTGGACGTCGCTGAGCGGCACCACCTACAGCCGCGATGGCCAGTGGATGGCCTACTCGATCCGACCTAGCGTCGGGGACGCGACGCTCTACATCCAAGAAGTCGACGGCGACCGAGTCTTCAAGTTTGCGCGCGGCACAAGCGTGTCGTTCTCCAACGACAACAAGCTCGCGTTCTACAAGATCGGCAAGTCGTACGAAGACGAGCGAACGAAGAAGCTCAAGAAGCTCTACGCGAAGAAGAAGGAAGAAGAGAAGACGGAAGAGTCCGAAGAAGGTCTGCCGCCAGACATCAAGGAAGCGCTGGCCGAGCGCGGCATGCCCGAAGCGATGGCCACGCGAATGATCGAAGAGAACGGCAGCACGATCAAAGAGGTGCGCTCGTTCCTAGGCTTGCCCGAGCCCGAGAAGGCTGCGAAGCCCGCGGCGAAGCCAAAGACGGGCAAGAAGGAAAGCGGCGACAAGAAGGCCGAGAAGGAAGCAAAGGCACTCGCCGACCGCGTGCATGTGCTCGACCTGAGCACGGGTGAAGTCATCAAGCTTGAGGACGTCAAGAGCCACCGCCAGATCGGCGATGGCGACATGATGGCGATTCACTACAACAAGCCTGAAGAGAAGAAGAAGGAGACGAAGGAGGCAGAAGCCAAGAAGAGCAGCGAAGAGAAGCCCGCCAAGGAAGAGCAAGTCGAACACGGCAAGAAGGAAGGCGTCGAAAAGACGAAGGCAGAGACGACCGAGAAGACGAGCGTCGCCGTCAGTGTGGCGGTGACCAACTCGACTGGCCCAGCCACCGAAAAGAAGACCGAGAAGAAGGCCGCGATTGCCAAGGCCCCCAAGAAGGAAACGAAGAAGGTCGATCCCAAGGAAGCCAAGCGCCGCGACGGCAGCAAGCTGGTGCTTCGCAACCTCGCAACGGGCAAGGACGAGACCATTGAGCACGTGCGTGAGTTTGGCACCCTCGCCGACAGCAAGTGGCTCTGGTACACGATCGGCACCAAGAAGAAGACCGAAGGTGTCGAGCACGGCTTGTTCGCGCGCGAAATGTCATCGGGCGTCACGGTCAACGTGCTCGCCGGCTACAGCAACGTGTCCGGCATGACGACCGACTACGCCGACAAGGTGATGGCGTTCACTAGCGACCACCGCACGTTTGGTAAGGAGAAGACGGCGTCGGAGATCTACCTCTGGAACTTCTCGGAGAAGCCCGCGCGCCGCATCGTCGATGCCAAGACCGCCGGCATCCCGGCCGAGCACAAGATCCGTTCGAGCGGCCTGAGCTTCTCGCGTGACGCGTCGGTACTGATGATGAGCATCAGCCAACCGAAGCCAGAGGACCTGCCCAAGATCCTGCCGGAGGACGAGATCAAGCTCGACCTATGGCACTTCGAAGACGGCATGCTGCAGCCGATGCAGGCGAAGCAGTCGAACCCGGCGACGGCGTCGCTGACGGTCGCATACCATATGGACGTGGATCGCGCGGTCGTGCTCGGCACGCCAAAGAACCCGCGCATCTCGCTGCTGACCGATGACGGTTCGCGCGCCCTGCTTACCGACTCGACGCCATACGAGAAGGAAGCCACGTGGGACGGCCGCTACAGCGACTACTACGTCGTCAACACAATCGACGGCAGCCGCGAGAAGATTATCGAAGCTCTGCGTGGCCGCGCCAGTAGCTCGACCGGTGGCCGCTACGTCATCTGGTTTGATCACCGCGACTACGACTGGCACACCTACGACGTTGAAAAGGGCACGACCCGCAACCTGACGTCGGGCATTCCGGTCGCGTTCGATCGCGAGACGGATGACCGCCCTGAGCCGCACAATGCTCATGGCTCCTCAGGCTGGACCGAGAACGACGCCGAGATCCTGCTCAACGACGAGTACGACATCTGGGCCGTCAGCCCCGAGACCGGCAAGTTCCGCTGCGTCACCGACGGCCTCGGCCGCGCCAGTGGCATCGCGTTCCGCATGGGCGGCCCGGACCTGCGCCCCGACGCCGATCGCGACGACAACGAGAAGCGCCGCTGGATGCGCAACGACCTGGTGCTGCGCGCAACCAACACCAACACCTACGCGACCGGCATCTACACCGACTCGGTTGAGGGCACGGCCAAGCCGCGCAAGGTGGTGATGAAGAACGCGGCTCTCGGTCGTGCGACGCGCCCGCGCGACGCCGACCGCCTGTTCGTGACCTACAGCCGCTTCAACCAATACCCGGACGTTTGGGCAACCGACCTGGCGTTCGACAATGCCAAGAAGCTGACGGATGCCTGCCCGATCCGTCGCGAAGTCAGTTGGGGTAACGCCGAACTCGTCAACTGGCGTTCGGATGACGGCGTCGAGTTAAAGGGCTACCTGGTCAAGCCGGATGGTTTCGACCCGGCCAAGAAGTACCCGATGATGGTCTACTTCTACGAGCGCAGCTCAAACCGCATCCACAGCTTCAGTTCGCCGAGCACCGGCACGTCGCCAAACGCGGCCTACTACGTGTCCAACGGCTACCTGTGGTTCGTGCCGGACATCGTCTACACCGACGGCTACCCGGGCGAGTCATGTGAGAAGGCCGTCGTCTCCGGCGTGCAGCACTTGCTGACCATGGGCTTCGTCGACAAGGACCGCATCGGTGCGGCCGGTCACTCGTGGGGCGGCTACCAGACTGCCCACCTGATCACGCGAACGAACATCTTCGCAGCCGTTGAGTCCGGTGCGCCCGTCGTCAACATGTTCAGCGCCTACGGCGGCATTCGCTGGGGCTCGGGCATGTCGCGCCAGTTCCAATACGAGCAGACGCAGTCGCGCATTGGCGGCACGATCTGGGAAGCGCCGATGCGTTACTGGGAGAACTCGCCGCTGTTCTACCTCGACAAGGTGCGCACGCCGGTGTTGATCCTGCACAACGACAAGGACGGTGCGGTCCCGTGGTACCAGGGCATTGAGTTCTTCACGGCGATGCGTCGACTTGGCAAGGAGGCCTACCTCTTCAACTACAACGGCGAAGACCACGGCCTGCGCAAGAGCCAGAACAAGCGTGACTGGACGCGACGCATGCAGGAGTACTTCGACCACCACTTGAAGGGTGCTGCGGCACCGGAGTGGATGCGTCGCGGTGTTCCTTACCACGAACGCTCCATGGAGAAGATCCCGCACGCGCCGAGCTACCGCGAAGGCGTGCAGACGGGCCTGATCCAAAGCGCCGACAGCAAGAAGAAGTCAGCCGCGACGACCGAAGCGCCCGCTGGCAGCCACGACCAGAAGTAGCGTTCGCGACTGGTTGCTCGAGCGGGCGAATCATCAGGACAGTCATGCCTGACTTCGCCCGTTTTGATTCCCGCCACGGCCCAGTTACCGCTAAGGCCCAGTCCCCGCCACGAACAGGCGATGCCGGTCCGCGAGGGCTACGGCGGCCGCGCGCCCAACGATGAGGCGGCGGTCGAGCACACAATGGACGCCGCGCTATGCGAACCTACTGCGAGCGTTCGCTGGCAGTTCGTTCCGCATGCCGCAAAGCCTCAGACACCTGCAGAGCAGAGCGCGGCCATCAGGACGGCAGCAAGCTCTTCGCTAGGCAAGGCGCCGTCTAGCTTGATCAAGACGTCGCCTTCTGCAGCGGCTGGCGCCTCAAACGCCCCATGCAGACGGGTGGCCACATCGGCATCGGCATCACTGATGTTGTCAGGTTGGTCAACACGAATCGCCGCCCGTTGACGCGCCGTTTCAAGGTCCACGTCAACGAACGCGATCGCGAGCCGCGCACCGACTGCGCGAGCTGCCTGGGCGGCTGCCGACCGCCGCTCGCTCGTCGCGAAGTTGCCATCGAGCATGACACAACGCTGACCCGATGCGGTGCCTTCGCTGGCGGCCTGCGATAGGTCGGCGTAGGTCTGATCAGAGAACGCAACCGAGTAGTGCTCGGGTCGAGCCTGCTCCGTCGGCGCAATCCCGGCGCGCTGCTTGCGGATCGCATCGGTGGCGAGATGCGGCCACTGCACCGTCTTGGCAAGCAGGGCCGCGAGCTGGCTCTTGCCGCTCGCGGGTGGCCCGCACACCAACAACCACCATGGCCCACGCGTCTCCATGGAGTAGGCCCCCGCCAACAGCAAGTGGCGCTGAGCGGAGCCACGTGCGCCGGTGCGATCCTCAACGGACAGCTCAGGCCCGATGCTCGACAGCGTGGCGACTTTGGCACGCACCATGGCACGGTAACTGCTCAGGATTGGCAGCAATGCGGGCAAACGGCTGTCACCGGTCGCAGCCACGTAGGCCGCAACAAACGTGTTCGCCAAGGCCGGTGCACCGCGATAGCGCAGATCCATCGTCAAGAACGCGATCTCGGTCGCGACGTCGCCGCAACGAAACGCCGGTTCGAACTCGATGCAGTCGTAGACCGTCGGCGGCTCGGTCATGCATATATTGCGCGCGTGCAGATCACCGTGACCATCGACGAGGAAGCTACTCACAGCGCGTTCGTGTAGCTCTTCAGCGATCCGTTCGAAGTCGTGCTTGCACGATCGCGCCAGGCTGTCGAGCAGATCCACGGATAGGCCATGTTGCTTGATCTCGCGCAGCTCATCGAAGTTATCAATCGCGAACTGCCGCAGGCGCTCAGGGTCCCCGTGCCTGCGCGTCGCTTCGTCGCGCACCGCGTTGCGGTGAAACCTAGCGATCAAACCCGCAAGCTGAATCATGTGATCGGGCGTAGCCTCCCCGCGACGAAGCATCTCATCGAGCATCCGCTCTTGCGGGAGACGGCGCATGACCACGGCGACATCGATATCTTCATCGCTATCATCGTCGCCAACGGCCGCGAACGACAAGCCGTCGCGACCACGGCGTAGCGCGGTGGTACCGAGGTAGGTGTCCGGACAAAGGCGACGATTGAGGGTCACCTCGGCGCGGCAGGTCTCGCGTCGAGCAGCGATCGATGAGAAGTCGACGAACGGCAGCGTAAGCGCCTTCTTCAACTTGTAGACAACATCGCCCGCGAGACAGACGACCGAGAGGTGCGTCTGGATGATCTGCACGGAAGAAGGCGCATGCAGATAGCAGCGCGGCTCTCGTAGTTCGTCGATACACAGTTCTGCCGTCACGTCACCGCTCCCTTTGCATAGTGAACGTTTGAGTATGCGAAGTTCCCCTCATGGCATCAAGGTAGCTCAATGGCCTCGGTGTCGCCGCCACGGCCACGAGTTAAGCAGGCTACTGACCGAGCCGCACGACCGTCGCGTTCGAAAACGCCAGCACGCGTAGCAACCACGTGCTGGTCACGATCAGCAGCGTGCAGAGGACACCGGCACGCATGGCGAGCGCATGCTGCTGATGCACATGCAACCGACGGTCGTGTGCAGTGGCCAAATCATCACCTCCGCCGCGCGGCGGTGAAGGCCGACGCCGGCAAGGCTCTCTCGGAATCGCGACGCCGCAGCGGCATTCGTTAGCCGCGACACATCCGAGGGCAGCGAAGTCTGTCCTCGGATCGACCCTGCGGGTACATGTGCAGTCGCTGGAACTGCACATGCCCATATTCGAACTGATCGCCGCGCCTCACACGCCGTTCGCCACGAACGGCGACCTCGCCCTAGACATCGTCGCGCAGCAAGCTGCGCACCTGCGAGCCGACGGCGTGCAAGGTGTGCTCATCGCCGGCAGCACCGGCGAAGGCTCGTCGCTTTCCTGCGACGAACGGCGCGCACTCGCAGCCCGCTGGGCCGAAGCAGCCGATGGCTTGCAGGTCTGGATCCACATCGGCCACAACAGCCCGCGTGAAGCGGCATCGCTTGCGGCACACGCAGCGGACATTGGTGCCCATGGAATCTGCGCCGCACCGCCTAGTTGGTTCCCGCTGGCTTCCGTCGACCGGCTAGTCGACACCTGCGCTGAGATGGCCGCCGGGGCACCCGACCTGCCGTTCCTCTACTACCACATCCCGGTGCTGTCGCACGTGAACGTGCCAATGGTGAAGTTCGCGGCGTCGGCGCGCGCTCGCATCCCGAACTTCCGCGGCATCAAATACACCCACCTGGACGCGCTCGACTTCCAGGCGTGCGTTCGCGAGCACGGGGACGCGATCAAGCTCTATTGGGGCTGCGACGAGCTGCTGGTCACCGGCCTGGCACTCGGTGCCCATGGCGCCGTTGGCAGCACCTACAACTTTGCGACGCCGCTCTACCATCGCTTGATCGCCGCCCACGCTGCCGGCGCAACGGAAGAGGCGCGCGCGCTGCAGTCGAAGGCAGCCGAGCTCGTCGAGCTACTTGCAGGCCACAACTACATGGCCGCAGCCAAAGCGACGATGAAGTATCTCGGCGTCGACGTTGGCACCGTGCGCTGCCCGATGCCGCCGATGGCAGACGGAGGCGAAGCCAGACTGTTCGCGGACCTCGAGCGATTCGGCTTCAAAGGCCTGCTGGCGTGACGTTGCGCGCACTTGCCACTCTGATCTTCACGCTGCTCGCCACCAGCGCCGCATTCGCACAAGATCGACTGTCGTGGCAAGACCTGCCCCCGCTGCCCAACACGCCGGGCTTTGGCGGTCCGTTCGTCGGCTCGCATCTGAATCGGCTCATCGTTGCGGGCGGCGCGAACTTCCCAGAAGCGCCACCGTGGCAAGGCGGCCAGAAAATTTGGTATGACCACGTGCTCGTGCTCGATCCGGGCGCGACCGAATGGCGGGACGGCGGCACGCTCGATGCACCGCGCGCCTACGGCTCAGCGATCAGCACAGACTACGGAGTCGCACTGATCGGCGGTAGTGATGCCGAACGCCACTACGCGACCTGCCAACTGCTAGTCATCGATCAGAAGACGCTGCGCGCGCGCTTCGAAGACCTACCTTCGCTACCAACGCCCACGGCGTTTCAGGCGGCGGCAGCGAACGGCACAACGATCTACGTCGCGGCCGGTAGCGATGGCAGTGACGCAACGGCCATGACACATGCGTTCTGGTCGCTCGATCTAGCTGCCGACGTGCGCCAATGGCAGGTCCTGCCAGCATGGCCTGGACCGGCACGCCACAAGGCCGTCGGCTTCTGCCAAAGCAATGGCGTCAACGACTGCTTCTACTTGTTCAGCGGTGAGATCCCGCAACGCGCAGCCGATGGCACGCTGTTCTACGACTACCGCACCGACGGCTATCGCTACGACACCTTGCTCGGCACCTGGCAACAACTGAACGACGTGCCGCTGCCGGTCGCTGCTGCCTGCGCCATGCCGATCGGCCAATCGCATGCATTGGTATTCAGTGGTTCGACCGGGAGGCACGTTGCCGCTCCGGATCCGAAGCCCGAGTTTCCGCGCCTGGCGCGCAGCTACCACACGATCACCGACACCTGGACCGAGGCCGGTTCGATGCCAACCGGCCTCGTAACGACTGGCGCGGTGATGCACGACGGCCAGATCGTGATCGCCACCGGCGAGGTCAGCCCAGGCGTGCGAACGCCTGCCGTTCGCACCGTCGCGACGGCTAATCAGGACGCCGGCTTCGGCTTCGTCAACACGCTCGTGCTGGGCCTGTATCTGATCGCGCTGGTTTACATTGGCGTGCGGTTCTCAACGCGCGGCGGCGATTCGAACGACTTCTTCTTGGCTGGCCGCCGCATCCCTTGGTGGGCTGCGGGCATCTCGATCTTCGCGACGCAACTGTCAGCGATCACGTTCGTGTCGACGCCGGCACTCGCCTACGCCAGTGATTGGCTCGTGCTACCTGGCAAGGCGATGATCTTGCTGATGGCGCCGATCGTCGTGCTGTTCTACCTGCCGTTCTTCCGGCGGCTCAACATCACCACTGCCTACGAATACCTCGAACGGCGCTTCAGTCTGAGTGTTCGCTTATTCGGCAGCGCTTCGTTCATCGCGTTCCAACTGCTGCGCATGGCGATCGTCGTGTTCTTGCCAGCGCTCGCGCTATCAACGATCACCGGCATCAACGTCTACGCATGCATCCTGATCATGGGCGTGCTGTCGACGCTCTACACCGCGCTCGGTGGCATGGAAGCCGTGATCTGGACCGATGTGCTGCAAACGGTCGTGCTGATCGGCGGCATGCTGGCCGCCATCATCATCGTTGCGATCGACGTCGGCGGCTTTGGCGTCGTCTTCGAAACAGCGAACGCCGCGGATAAGACGCGCATGTGGGATTGCTCGATGAGCACGACCGACCTCGCGACATGGTCCATCTTATTGGGCACGCTGGCGCTGCAATTTGGCCCCTACACCACTGACCAATCGGTCGTGCAGCGGTATCTAACCACCAAGGATGAACGTTCGGCCGCGCGCAGCATCTGGCTCAATGGCTTGATGGCCGTGCCGGTCGGGTTGCTGTTCATGCTGCTCGGCACCTGCCTATATGTGTTCTTCCAAGCTCGCCCCGAACTGCTGCACATCGGCATGAAGAACGACGAGGTCTTCCCGCTGTTCGTCTCCAGCCAGCTTCCTGCGGGCCTGTCCGGCTTGGTGATCGCCGGCGTGTTCGCGGCCTCGATGTCGAGCCTCGACTCGAGCATGCACTCGATCGCGACGGCGTGCACCGTCGATTGGCATCAGCGACTGTCCCCCAACGCAACCGACCGCAGTAGCCTGCGACTGGCGCGTCGACTCACCGTGATACTCGGCGTGATCGCCGTGGTGACGGCAAGCGTGCTGGTCACGTTCGACATCCAAAGCCTGTGGTTCTTCTTCCAGAAGTGCCTCGGCCTGTTGTCGAGCGGCCTGGCCGGCATCTTTGCGCTCGGCATCTTCACCAAGCGAGCGAGTTCTCGCGGAGTGCTGGTCGGCGCCTTTACCAGCATCGCAGCGCTCACCTACATGACGTGGTTTAGCTCGCTGCACTTTTACCTCTACGCCGTGATCGGCATCACGACCTGTCTCGTCTTCGGCTACCTCGCAAGTCTTGCGCTGCCCGATGACGAACGAGACCTGACTGGGCTTACCCGCAACGCCTGATCCAGCTGATGGAACTAGAACGCATTGACGAACTGATTGCCGTGTATCGCGACGGCTTACTCAAAGACACGCTGCCGTTTTGGTTGCGCCACGCGGTCGACAAGGAGCATGGCGGCTTCATGTTCTCCGTCGATCGCGATGGCACGCGCCTCGACACCGACAAAGGCATGTGGCAACACGGTCGCTTCACGTGGTTGCTGGCGACGCTGGCTCGCGAACTGCACGGCACCGAGCACTGGCAGCCCGCCTGGCTTGAGACGGCGAAGCACGGCATCGACTTCATGCGCGCCCACGGCTTTGACGACGATGGCCGGATGTTCTTTCAGGTGACGCGCGACGGCAAGCCACTGCGCAAGCGTCGCTACGTGTTTACCGAGGCATTCGGTGCGATCTCGTTCGCAGCTTACGCACGCGCTTCCGGTGACCAACAAGCAGCCGACGAGGCGCGCGCGCTGTTCCGGTTGATGATCGAATACAACACGTCTCCCGGCCTGATCCAGCCGAAGGTTGATCCCGAGACGCGACCAAGCAAAGGCCTGGCGGGACCAATGATCACGCTGGTGACTGCGCAGGTACTGCGCGACACGCTCGACGACGAGTATGCCAAGGAGTGGATCGATCGTTCGATCGACGAACTTCGCGACTTCGTCAAGCCGGACCTGGAAGCAGTGCTGGAGATAACCGCTCCCGATGGATCGGTGATTGACCACTTCGATGGCCGCACGCTCAATCCCGGTCACGCACTCGAAGCAGCGTGGTTCCTACTCGACGAAGCGCATCGGCGCGGCGGTGACGCCGAGTTGACCAAGCTCGGCACGGACATTGTCGACTACATGTGGCAGCGCGGCTGGGACCAAGAGCACGGCGGCATCTTCTACTTCCGCGACCTCCATGGCGGCCCAGTGCAGGAGTATTGGCACGACATGAAGTTTTGGTGGCCGCACAACGAAGCCATCCTGGCGACGTTGCTTGCCTACCGCGCGACGGGCGACAAGAAATACGCCGAATGGCACCGCATGGTGCACGACTGGGCGCACCAACACTTCGCCGACCCCGAGCACGGCGAATGGTATGGCTACCTACATCGCGATGGCCGCATCTCGGTGCCGCTGAAGGGCAATCTTTGGAAGGGCCCGTTTCACCTACCGCGCATGCAATATGTCGGCTGGCAGGTGCTCGAAGGCATGCGCAAGGACGCCGCAGCGACTTAGTTGTCGTTGGCGCCAGAGGCTATTCAGGCACACTCGGCAGCGCCACTGGACCGCCGCCGATTGCATGCGGCATCGGCGCCTTGGTGCGAAGCAACCACGCGCGCAGCTCCTTAGCAAGGCCACGCAACTCGTCCGGTCGCGACGATGCCAAGTCGTGCGCCTCATTGATGTCCGCGGCCAGGTCATACAGCGACCACGTGCGGGTCTCGAACCAATACACGACCTTCAGATCGCCGCGACGCATGCTCGCCGCCGGCGTCGTGCGCCACGTGCCCATCTTGCCGTTGGCTTCGAGATAGCCAGGGAAGTGCCAGAATAACGCCCGCGCAGCAACCGGCTTCGGTTTCATGCACAGGCGCCCGGACAGGTCGACACCGTCGAGCGCGTGCTGACCATCGAGCGTCGCCTGTGCGATGCTCGCAAAGGTTGGATACAGGTCGAATGACTGCAGTGGTGTTGCATCGACCGTGCCGGACTTGACCTTGCCGTCCCAACGCACAATGAACGGCACCCGCGTGCCGCCTTCGAACAACGAGCCCTTGCCTGCGCGTAGCGGCAGTTGGTTGGTGACCTCGGTGCCGCCGCCGATACCAGCCTGCCGATAGCCGCCAAGGCCGCCGTTATCCGACGTGAATACGATCAACGTGTTCGCCAAAAACTTCTGGCCAGGACGAAGCGGGTCCTCGGTCTCCGCCAAGTAGTTGAGAACGCGACCACAATTGTCGTCGAGGTTCTTCAGCATCGCGGCGTAGCGGCGGTTCTGGTGGCGAGAGCCCGGCTCTGCTTTGGGCGTCGCTTCCACATCGGCGGCCGGCGCTTCGATCGGCGTGTGCACTGAGTAGTGGCTGATACAACAGAACAGCGGCTTGTTGGCCTGCGCCATCCAGTGCAGCGCCTCGTCCGTCAAGCGATCCGCCATGAACTGGCGCGCCTTGCCGTTCGCCGGCAATCCCGGGAACGCGAACGCGCCTTGCTCGTCGGCGAAGTTGCGGACGCGGCCAACGCCACCACGGTGGTCGCCGCCCACTTGATGATCGAACCCCTGATCCGTCGGGGATCGACCATCCTTGGCATCACCGAGATGCCACTTGCCGAAGTGCGCCGTCGTGTAACCGGCAGACTGAAGGGTTTCGGCCAACGTCACAGCACCTGGATCTAACGTCGTTTGGTTTGCAGCCGCATCGAGTTTGCGATGCTTCGCCTTGCCACGGTTGCCGCCGCTGACCGTGTAGATGCCGGTGCGTGCCGCCCATTGCCCACTCCACAACGCAGCGCGGGTCGGCGCACAGTTCGGCCCATTGCTGTAGGCATTTGGAAAGCATGCGCCGGCCACAGCCAAGGCATCTAGGTTCGGCGTTTTGTAGTAGGGCGAACCGTTGCCGCCATTAGTGCGACCGGTAGACAAGTCCGTCCAGCCGAGATCATCGGCGAGCAAGAACACGATGTGCGGTGGCAAGTCCTGCGGCAGCTCTTGGGCGGGCAGTGACGACACTCCAAGCAGGCAAGCGAGCAACGCCGCAAAGCCTCTCGTGGTCGTTCGCTCTGAGAACAGCCCCAACAGGGAATAAACGTTGCCCAGAGCTTGGGCACGCGACGAGGTCATCGGCATGCGCGCAGCGTAGCCGGATCATGACGCGCACACGCTGATCCCGCCGGCAATCGCTATGCTGCCACGCATGCGCACCCCTTCGTTCGCCATCGCCATCGCCATCGCCATCGCCATCTCCGCTGCACTGCTGCCAGCACAGCAAGGCGCCGCGAAGCCGACTAACCCCGAACTCAACTTCGCCGCCGCTGCCGAGTTCTCTGATGAGAATGCTGGGCTAGCCGTGCTGATCTACGACGACGGCAAGCTGGTCTTCGAGCAATACCAAAACGGGCACAAGCAAGACCGCACGCAGCACATCTTCAGCGGCACAAAATCGTTCGTGCCGATGGTCGCGCTGATCGCGCAGAAGGAAGGGTTGCTGACGCTCGACGAGAAGGTTTGCGACACGATCACCGAATGGCAGGGTGATGAAGAACGCGAACAAATCACGGTTCGCCATCTACTCAACTTCACCAGCGGTCTGAAGAACATCGATAGCCAACTGCATTCTGCAAGAGCACGCGACGTGTATGGGGCATCGGTTGCGTGTGAGTGCACGCACACACCCGGCAAGCGATTCGAATACGGCTCGAACCACCTGATGGTGTTCGGGGAACTGTTCAAGCGGAAGCTTCTGGCAGCAACCAAGCTCCAGGCAGCAACCACGAAGCAGCAGCCGCTACCAAAGGACTTCGTCGGCTACCTGAATGACCGCATCCTCAAGCCCATCGACTGCAAGTTCAGCTCGTGGCTGCGCGACAAGAAGGGCAACCCCGCGCTGCCGTATGGCGCCTACATGACGGCGCGCGAATGGGCCAAGTTCGGCTTGCTGGTACTCAACCGCGGCAAGCACGGCGACGAGCAGCTGATCCCAACCGAACACTTCGACGAGTGCTTTGTCGGCACCAAAGCCATGCCGTCATACGGCCTGAACTTCTGGCTGGTTGGCAAGGGCGCCAACCGCCGCAACCAAGCGATTCCTGCCGACACGGTGACGGCGGCTGGGATGTATAATCAGAAGCTCTACATCATCCCGTCGAAGAAGCTGCTGGTCGTGCGCCTCGGTCGAACCGGCGCAAGCACGCGCTTCAACGACAACAAGTTCCTCACCGCCTTGCTTGGCAAAGTCGACTAGCGACCACGCGGCTTAGCCGCCTTGATCTTCGGCCGGCTCAGGCACCCCACTTCGCCAGATACTTCTTCAGGCGAAGCTTCCGCAAGGTGCTATCCGAGGTCATGTAGCGAATCGCTCCGAAGATCTCTCGGCGCGGACCCCACGGGCGGTCGTATCGGCCGAACACCCAGAAAATGCCGCTGTAGGAGTTCGGATTCCGCCCGTCGAGCGCGTAGCGGTTGTTGAGTTCGATCAGGATGGCCACCGCTTCTCGCGGCGAACGACTCCAGTGCAGCACCTTCTTGCCCCACAGCATGCGAAGGTAATTTTGCATGACGCCGGTCTCACGCAACTGCCGCTGCGCTGCATTCCACAGCTCATCGTGAGTCTTCGATTCCGCGAACTCGTCGATGGAGTAGAGGAACGGACGCTCGTCAAGCTCGTGCCGTTCGAGCGATTCGCGGGCCCAATCGGGCAACGCGTCGAAGTCGTCGTAGTCGTCTCGTCGCGACGTGAAGTTGAAGCCTAGTTCGCGCCAGGTAATCAGCTGGTCGAGAAAGCCCTCAGCTGGCTCACTCATGCCGAGCCAACCACGTTGCCCCCTATGGGTCTCGGACACGCGATCGACCGACCACTCTTCTTGCTTGGCAATGGCAGCAAACACCTGGTGTGGCGAGATGTGCCCGAAGTGCAGGTAAGGCGACAAGCCACTCGCGCTGTCTGAGTCCGGATGACTCCTATCGCCGTAGCTCCCGAGCCGGTCACTCAGCAACTCCTTCAAACGTCGCCCAGCCTCTTTCGCGCCGCCGCGCACGGCGACGGGCGCCACCTCGTGATCGATTGGCAGAGCAGACAACGCCGCCAGATCCGCCGCAAGCATCGACGGCGTTGCCCGAGGCCACTTGGACTCAATGTCCTTCGGCAATCGCGCGGCGCCTAAGGCATAACCACGCAAGGCATCCCCAACGGGGAAGTCACCAAGATGCGCCGGCAACGTCTTCTGCAAGGCCCGCCGGAAATCGACCGCCCGCAAATACACTTTGTCGACCGCCCGCATCGGCAGCAGGCCATTGCCGTCGACGACCTCCAACGCAACGTCTAGCCGAGCGGCCACCGCAGCGACCATGCGCGGCAAGAAGAAGCACGGGAAGTCATCGGTAACGACACAGCACGCGTTCTTTGCCAACGCCTCCAACATGCCGCTCCCCGCGCCCGGAGTTGGTTCGACGTATGGATAGTAGGTGACGCCCGCGCCGGCGAACGCGGTGACGTTGTCTTGCATGCCCTGCAAAACGAACGTGTGCAGTCGATCACTGGCCCACCGATAGCCGCAGCGCAGCCCCTCTAAGACCAGCAGCGGCCGCCCAAGTTTGCGCGCGTGCTCTACGGCGCGCTGCAGGCCAAAATTGGCGTAGCGCCGCCGGGCGCTGATCATCCAGTAAAGCACGTAGTCGCCCTCACCGTTGATCGCCGCATGGTTGGCCAGTCGCACTCTAGATTCAGGAACTGGCGCCATCAATAATCGGTTCGCGGAAGTAGAGCTGGTGGATGCAGTTCTTCACTGGGAT
>JBNMNW010000105.1:0-17433 GCA_051278165.1 Planctomycetota bacterium
CTGGGCCCTAGGCCGCGACGGCAGCGGCCCAGTCGAGGTCCACCCGCCGCACGTGGCGGACGCCAAGACTGGCGCTTCGCTGGTCTTCGACGACGGCGTGCGAATTGTGCATGGCGGCCGCAGCGGCGCGACCTTCGTCGGCACAGAAGGCGTGCTATCGGTCGACCGCGACCGCATCAGCGCCGACCCGACGAAGCTGCTCGAAGAGCCGCTTCCGGAGGACGCCGCGCTGCTGCCGCGCCGCCCAAGCCACGCCCAGGACTGGCTGCAGGCCATCCACGGCGGCGACCCCACGACGTGTCCTGTGGAGGTCGGTGCCGGCAGCGTCGCCGTCTGCCACCTGCTCAACGTCGCCTACCGCCTGCGTCGCGAACTGCGTTGGGACCCCGAGACCTGGCGCTTCACGGACGACGACGAGGCCAACGCGCTCTGCGACTACCAGCGGCGCGCCGGCTACGAGCTGCCGTCGCTATAGCCGAACGGGGGGGGGTGTAGGTAATTCAAGCTGCCTCACTTCAAGGTCAGCGCCAGATCGGTGACCTCGTCGCCCCGCCCAGGAACATTAATGCTTCCTGTCTGCGACTGGCCCGCCAAGGATATGGCATAGTCCCCGGAGGCGACCGCAAATACTGCGAAGCCATGCTCATCGGTCACAACGACGGGCGCCATCGTAGTAATCAGGCAATCTCCCGGAGCCTCACGAACCAAGCGAATTACTCTCTTGGCGACCGGCACACCCTCGCACACAAAGTGCGCGCGGATCACGCCAAAACGCCAGTCGTTTCGCATAGCCTCTACGTTGATAACCCAGTCGGGCCGATCGATTCTAATGGCGCCCAGATTAACGGTCTGACGGTATTGAGACTGGCCTTCACGGACGATCCCCGAAGCCACCATTAAATAGTCTCCGCGAGCAACACTGGCCGCCTTCAACCCCTTGTTCCACACAGAAGCACGCACGGAGGTAGTAGTCGGAGCAACCAAATCGATCGAGACACCCTGCCAGCCGCCTGCTTGCAGCAAGGCAAGAATCGATTCAACACCAATAACAGAGCCCTCACACTTCTTTCGCAGGGCAACCGTAACGCTGGCTACGTATGTGGAAACACACCGCCTTGCGGTCTCATATCCGTTGCGCTCAACCCGGACGTAGCACGCATCTGATCCCAGTGCGCCAACGGCTTTCCCGTCAGCGTTCGATCGGGACGAGATCAACTCTCGCCACTGGTGGCGACTCGCGTCCGAGACGACCGCCGCAGACGGCTCACCAAGCCCTGCCCATTCTTCAATAGCGACATGGGCGTCCTCGACAGGGTCCCCACTAGCATCCTGCACCACGACTTCGAATGAGCGCGACGGCTGCGCATCAACGCAGACCTGATAGCTGCGCGAACCCTCATGAACCGTAACTTCGGCGCCACCGGGCGACCAATCCGCCGCCGCACCTGGCCAAACGCGCAGTACGGTCACGCCGTCCTCAATATTCACCAGTTGCAAATGATCTTGGTCGTTATTCCTGACTGGAGCTGCCCACTGGAAGCGCTTGCCGACTAGTCGACCACTCTGAGCAACGAAGCTGCGCACGGGCGCGCCATCCGTGCCTCTTCTGACTGACAGGCTCACTGTTGCCAGCCTAGAAATGGTCAATACAACGCCCCGTGTTCCCCACTCAACTTTCGATGCTCGAAGTGGCTTGTATCCGTCCTTAGAACAGTAGAGAGCCTCGCCATCGCTCGGTGATTCGCCGAATCGCGGCACCGAGAACACACCGGCTGAGGAAGTCGTTACACCGACCTCCGATGCACAGACGGCAGCGCCCTTGATGGGCACCCCCTGTGCATCGACCACCAAACCCGTAATGGTGTCGAGAACGGATTTCACAACAACTCTCGTCACACCGTCCTGAACAACCTCAAACCGCAAAGGAGCCTTGAGGACCAACGGCACGGCAACCGAGACGTTCAAATACTGCGGTGCTCCTTTAGGGACGTACACGCTTCCGAGATCGTCAGTAAGCAGCTGCATAAACCATGAGTCGCCCCACAAGGTCAGCTGGCAATAAGGCAAGCGGTCAAACCGGTCATTCTCAAGGAGCAGCTGATGACTCGATGGAGCCGCGCCCGACGCGCGCTCGGGCGCTGCGGTCACAGCCTGGCGTAGCAAGACACCGGTAGCTGCACCGTCAACGGTGGCACCCGACGCCGATGCTTCTTTGCGCCCCCCGCCCTGCTCTTGCACCATGTCTACGGTGCGGTGCGAGAGCGCAAGCCAGAGACAAAGCGCCAGCACGCTAACGAGAACAAGCAGTGAGGCGACACGCATGGAAGTATTAATATAGGCCCTCGAGGCGCTGCGCCTCGACGGCAACTCGGATCGCTATACCCAGGCCACGTCCTTCGGACCCTGGATGTTCTCGGCACCCGAAGCCTTCTTGAAGGTGGCTATGACCCTCACTTCAGCGTTGAGCGGCGTGATCTCGGGCTTCCAAGGCGTTCCGGGCGTCGTCTCAATCGACCCGATAACGTCGCCATTCTTGTCAATTAGCTGCAGAGTAACGCTTGTGTAGTCGGAAGGTGCCGACGTGTCAATGTCAGCAAAACCAGTCGACAAGCTGGCCTCGGCTTTGGTGATCGACTGCCCGAGCGCAGCAACCGTGAGTAGCGCAACCATCCCAAGAGAACGGATCCAATGTAGAGCAGTCATAGGGTTCCTCTTTTTCGTTTCGCCCTCACGAAGTGTAAGGCCCACCAAATTACTCGAGGTTATCGCAGCCTCAGCGTCAAGTTCTTTCCTGCTCGATTCCCGCACTACTCTGGAATGCTCTCGCACGCCGCAGGGTGTAGGTAATTCAAGCTGCGGTTCGGACCACCCGAACCCCACTCAGCCACAATCCCACCCCAGGGCCACCCGATCAGGTGAACACGAACCGTCGATCGCGCTAGCGAGGCGCTGCGTCTGAAGCTGCCGCCACCAGCGACGCGTCGTCCGGAATACGTGCGGCCGTCGGTGAAATCACACGGCGAGAGGAGCCACTCAGGGTAAGCGGCTTTACACGTCCGATCGTGCACATGCACGCAGCCTGCGAGGCTCGTGTCATCTCGACCAGGCCACCACGGCGAGCCTTACGAGCGAGTTGCTTACGTGGATTCCTCCCGACTCCGGGATTTCCTGTCACGTCGACTTGATCGCGTGCATTCGAGAAGGAGACCAAGGCGTCGCATCGATCGTGTCGGTGGGGCGGCACGCGCCACGACGACTAGCCCCGGTGAACAGGAAGCACCTCGCAACATGTGTGAGCTGATAGCAATCATCGGTGGTGTCTTCCTGCTCCTGAGCTACTGGCCAGAAATCGTGGCATGGTGCACGAAGGACCTTGCTCCTTGGATCGAGCGAGAACTCGGGGGCCTTCCGGCCCGGCTGTTTCGCACTGCGGTCGCCTGGCTCGACCGGGCGATGGTCTTGACGATCCGCGGCTGCAGGAAGCTGCATCTCGGTGTCGACGGCGATGGCGTGATCGTTGGCCAGCAATTGACTGGTGCGAGTGTTGATGACGGCAACGTTGGCGTGGATCTTGGTGGGGGCGTACCAGGTAAGATCTGTAGGGTTACCGGAGACGGTGCCTACGACAATCGCGCGCTGTACGACGCTGCAGCTGGCCGAGGCGCGAAGGTCGTTGTGCCACCGGTTAAGACTGCGCAAACCGGAGGTCGCGGATGTCGTGCGCGAGATAGAGCCATTCGACGCATTCGCAAGGTTGGCCGACGTCAGTGGCAGAAGGAGTCTGGCTACCATCAGCAGGCCCGCGCCGAGAACACGCTCATGCGCTACAAGAGGATGCTTGGCGATCGACTGCACGCGCGCGACGCGGATGGACAGTCGGTCGAGGCTCGACTTGCATGCAACATCCTCAACCGAATGACCGAACTCGGAATGCCGGCTTCGTATGCGGTTCGGATGTGAATCGAGGCGTTTGCGTGAGCGATCTGCCGTGAGTTGGGTCTATGCACCAACGCCCTGACTTTTCCTTAATCATGGGGCAAGAGTACCCAGAGGCTGACCCTGTTGTAGTCGCTGAAAGTGCGCAGCGCCGATCGCCCGCCGTGATGCGAACGCTGGACGAACTGTGCTTGAGGTCTCAGGCAAGCTGTGCAGCGCGCCAAGTCGGCACTCGATCTGACTATCACGCCCGAGAGATTTCAGAGAGACGCGGCTCTGCAGCTACCGTCGATCGGCCTGACGGCCTTGGTCCTCGCGACAGGCTGATTGCCCGCGACGAATCGCGCCACCGGTCTGTGAACTCGGCCGAAACCGCCACCAACTCATTGGTCATCGACGAATCGGAACTGTTCAATTCGATCCCAAAACGGCCTCGGCTCTATTTCCGGATAGGACGCCGTTGGACCACGATTGCCGGTAAAGTGTCCCGACCCAATGATGCCCATCCCTCTCATCCTCGTCGGTCTAGATGTTGCCACGAGTGAATTGGCGTCGAATGGCGGCTGTATTGGAGCGACGCATGCTGCTCGGCTTTGTTCGACCTGCCGCGGACTCCGAACCAAGGCTCGGAACGAGGTCCGTCGACTATGAATGCCTTGCCCGCGACGGCAGCAAATCCATGGTTTGGCAGAGCCTTCCTGCTGCTACTGCTCGGCTTCGTGATCTACCACGGAAGCAGGCACTACCGGCACTCTGGTGAGCATGCGACCCAGCTTACCCAGTTGACGGAGGACTTCTCGACTAGCGATTTTGAGGCATGGTGGCGCACATCGCTGCGGATGCATGCAGCTGATGACGTCCCAGGTGCTCGTCCGGTGTACTTCCCGATGGGCTCCCGAGAAGAGAACCCTGGCAAGGCCCCGCCAGCCTTCTACTCGGCTTTGCAAGCGTTGACGCCGTTTGGCCCGCGTTGGGGAGCGGTGTTGTTCTGGTTGCTTTCCGTGGCCTCCCTGCTGGGCACCTTCTCAGTCGGCTTGGCGTTGGTGCGCCGTGCGTCCGCCGATATCGCTGAGCCGATGGGTCGTCCAGGATACTCGGACTGGTCCGTGCGGTTGTCCTTCCTACTGCTGATCCCGTACGTGCACCTGTGTGCTCGATACAACCAGGTTGGTTTCATGCAGGTGTTCCTGCTGTTGCTGGCACTGCGATGGCTGCCTGAGAAGCCCACCCGAGCGGGGCTTGCGATTGCGGCGGGATGTGTCATCAAACCAATTGCCTTGGTGATGTTGCCCTTGCTCATCTGGAAGAAGGCATACAAGGCAACAGCCGGGGTGTTGCTGGGCGTTGCAGTGTCGTTCTTGGTGGTCATCCTCGATGTTGGCTTCGATCGATCCATTGCCCTTCACGTTGGCTGGTTTGAAGCCCTTGCCGACGACCCATCGATGGGTGGCTATCACGAGCGATACCAGGGTTTGCCCTCGTTCGTATTGGGCAGCATCACGCCGGTCTACGAAGACCAGATCGGCGAAGTAGCCGATGTCAGCGAGTGGGATGGCGTGCGCAACTTTGCCGCGTCGCAACAACTGTGGAGCCACGCGTCGTGGCTGATCATGATCACGCTCGGGCTGTTGGGGCTTGGCTGCGCGCTTGGCGTGCGCCGCTCGAAATCGCCAGACACGCCGAGACGATGGTTGCTGGAAACTGGCTTCGTACTTGCCGCCATGTTGTTGATGAACCCAACCACATGGAAGCACTACTACTGGTTCCTGCTGCCAGCGCTACTGGCGGCATTCGTAGAACTGCGCGACCCGCGTAGTCGTCGTTGGGCGCAAGCGTTCCTGATCTGCGTAGCTCTGTTGTTGACGCTTCCCCACCGGGTATTGCCGCGCTTCATCTGGGAGCCATACCATGTCTTCCACGGAATCGCACTGGGCTGCTTGGTTCTGTGGTTGATGATGCTGTCCAGACTCCGCCAATCGCGACGGGACTGATACGAGGCGGCGGGCAGGTTGCGCGATGTTTGCATTCCCGCGGCTCTGGCTCCTAGATTGACTGCATGCTCGCAGTCGGCCTGACCCTGCTCGTTCTCACCATGCCGCAATCCCGCCCACCGGGAATTGATCGCGACCTCGTGCTATCCAGAAACTGGATCGTGCTCCCCAACAGCAGTTAGGGGTGTAGGTAATTCAAGCTGCGGCTTGGACCACCCGAACCCCACTCAGCCACAATCCCACCCCCGCGACACCCGGTCAACCGGCCCGTTTCACAGCGACCTAGCCGTGCATTTCGCCCGAAACCTCACCCATAAACACACCGCTCCCCACAGCGACCCTGGGTGCCGCGGTCTAGTCAGCTAGCCCTCGCCCGCGCCAAAACCCGCCCCGAGCCAGTCACCCCCAGATTTCCGGCGGAGCACGAGCCACCGCCAACTCCGGCGCGTGCCACGGCAACCCCCATCGCCCGCAGCACGCGCTCGATCGAGTCCGGATCCTGAATCGCTGCCAGCAGCCGACGAACCCCACCGCAGCGCGGACATGTGAGGATGTCGACGGCGTACACTCGTCGCAGCAACTCGGCCCACGTGTAGTAGCGACGCCCGTGCACTTATCGCTTGGCAGGTCGATGGGGGACTTGAGCCCGTTGCCTGCTAGCTGATTCCACCTTGTGCAGCTCCTCTGGCTGTTGGCTATCGGCACTCGCAGCGTCAGCGTCATCTTGGCCGGCTCCATTCTCTTGCTCTGCGGGCACCCGCGGCACAACCTTTGACCGGAGACTCGCAGCCGGTGCCAATACACCGTGATAGGTCACCAAATGTCGACGCGGTCTCGGCAGCAAAGCAAGTAAGCGCTCGATCAGCACTTGACCCGTCAGGACCACGTGCGTTGTGCCATCCTTCCAGCGCTTCTTCAGAGAGTACGCAACCCGTCCATCAGGCAGGAGCCGTAGGCGACTCTCGGCGATCGCTGGCCGACCTGCATAGCGGCCTCATCGCTTTGCAGACTCTGAGTCTTGCGCCGGTGAATCCCGGAATCAGCCTCGGGTCCCTCGGCATGCCAGGCTGCACCGCCTACGCCAACCTTGACGCTGTCTACACGATTCCGGTGTCCAGTGGGGTCGCAAGCTTCTCGCTGCCGATTCCCTACCAAACGAATCTGGTCGGCTTCGAACTCGCAGTGCAGAGTTCCGTCTTCGATCCAACTGCCAACGCATTCGGGTTCATCAACTCGAACGGCTTGTTGCTGAGTCTCGCCTAATGAGGCAGGGGCAAGCCGCCTGCCGGTAATCGAGCAGCCAGAAAGAACGCCCGCTGCGCCTTTGGGCACAGCGGGCGTTTGTCGTGGCCCAGAACTGTGTCGCATCTGCATGCAAAGTAACGGCCCTTCGCACCAGGGCTAAAACTGACAACCACCCATTGGTCATCGACGAATCGGAACTGGCCAATTCGATCCAAAACGGCCTGGGCTTTATTTCCGGATAGCACGACCGCCTGACCTCGAGGCACTACCTGACGTGCTTGACCATCTTCGTCATGGCTTCGACATAGGCATTGGTGCACGCCTTGCGCACACCGGCACTCTCCCTCACCGAAACGGCCGTGCTTGCGGACTGGACGTACTTATTGGGCACGATCTCTTCGCGCCCTTGAAAGACCTCGTCGCCGCCACGCCGGTAGATTCTGAGCGAGGTCGTAACCACCGGCATGAGTTTCTGGCCGATGATCTGTAGCCCTGGGCCCTTGTTCGTGATGATGCCGTCGCTGTTCGCCTTCAAGGCGGAGGTCCACTTTGAATAGATGACCGCGACCGCGTCTACGCCCAGGGCTTCAGTCAGCCGATCGACCGTGGCTGCAGAAAGCTGCGCCTTCGCAGCCTGCTTGCGATCGCTCTCAAAGTTGGTCATCGCACGGTTGCCGACGGACGGCGAATACGTGCCAGCAA
Source organism: Planctomycetota bacterium (assembly GCA_051278165.1). Lineage (GTDB taxonomy): Bacteria > Planctomycetota > UBA1135 > UBA1135 > UBA2386. Next base: position 7,875 of record JBNMNW010000105.1, read on the forward strand.
ACGGTTCGCCGAAGGACAGAGCCTGGTAATGGTCCGCGAGCGTAGCGATCTTGACGACCCGGAACTTCCGATTGAGTAGCTGTTCGCTGTGACCAAGCATCTTTGCCGTGATCGCGGCGATGTACTCAGGCGTCTCACCAGCGGAGGCTCCTTCGCTAAGCCCATCGAGGTTGAGCGAGACTATGGCTAGACGATCATTGCGATTGTAGGCGTCGCTTTGGATCGTGATCATGTCACAGCCGCTCGTGAAGAGCAGGGCAAGGGCAACGGTGGGCAAGAGGAGTTTCATGTGTGGCCGGGCCAGGTCGTGGATTGCTGCGAGCGCGTGGGGCGCGCCCGCCAATAGCAATCCGTCGTGCGATGGTCGACCAAGACAAGCTTTCCAAGATTTTGCGAGCCGGCCCTGTCGCGCCGGGCGCCGGCCTAGTTGCCCAGCGTCATGCGGATCGCGTCCGAGAAGTGCAATTCGGGCAAGATGAAGCAGCCTGTTGGCACAAGGTCCAGCACGGCCCATTGGGCGCCGAGCTGCCAACCGAGCAATGACACGTTGCACGGGAGAGCGATCGGAAACTCGGCGGCACCACCAGGCATGTTGACAGTGAACGAGAGGTCTGGCGTGATGAAGCCACAGCCTGGGCCGCACAATACGTTGACCGGTCCGCCGCTTGTATTGGCTAGGAATATCGCCAAAGGGGCCGTCGGGCTCGCACCGTCGAGAGTCACCTTGAAGTTGGTGTTCCCCAGTGCGAAGTTGCCGCCGCTCGTGCCAATCGACCCGCCGACGCCACAGCCACCCGCACCGGCAATGGGCACGATCGGGTTGTTGCCAAAGGTCGCATAGAGGCGCGCGTCGAGGCCATTGTTGCCCGTGGTCGTGTCGTACGGCTGATACGCGAGCAAGCCGGATTCGCTGGTGCTGTCTCCGCCGCTGCGCCGCGATGCAAGTGCCGGCCCCCAGTGGGTGCGATTAGGCGCGCTGACGACGAACTCGGAACCGCACTTCTGGGTGCTATCAAGTTCGAGATTCTGCACCCGGATGGTGCTGCCATTGATCCACGCCACGGTGTATTTCGACCCCATCAGCGAGATCGCGGGGACCTTGGCTAACCCTTGTTGCCAATAGGCGAGGAAGGAGCTGTTGCCGGTTTGTAGCGTCGATCCGTCCCAGGTCCCGTGGAAGGCCCGGATACTTGTTTGGCCAAGGGCAAATCCCGGATCCTCGTATACCACCGTGAAGCTGGCCGCATCGCCATCGACATCGGGACGCACCGGCGAGTTGGGATAGGCGCTAGTCGAGACTGTGGTTCCAACAGGGTTGCCCGAATAGTCGACCCCTCTTACATGCACGCGATTGCCGCGAACCCAAGTCACAAACCAAATGCCCACATTGCGACCGTCTTTGCTGATTGCGGGGAAGTCCGCAACCTGGGTGGTCGATTCCAAGAACTGGTAGCTGTCGGCCGTCGGCGGATCGTTCTGCATGCGCACGACGCAGCTTTCGATTCCATAGCCCTGCTTTTCGTAAACGCACATGCACAGTCCGATGCCCGGACTAGAGGCGTATGAGTCGCCACCAACATCGGGGCGGGTTTGTTGCGCAAGGCCTCCGGCGATCGTGCCAACGCCGGACGTCGCGCCGGTTGCGGCATCGACACTACGGCCCAGGACATTCCATGCGGCCCCGGAGCCGTTGTCTTGCCAAGCAACCAGGAAGTTGTTGAGGCTGTTGCAATTGCCCACGGTTGGAATAGTCGAGCGATGCGCGTTGCTAGCAATCAAGATCGGGTTGCCCAGGCGAATGCCATCGTAGGTGATGCGTTGGCACCAAACGTCCTGGTCTGAGCTCGAGGCAACCGACTCATAGGCGACCAGATAGACGGCGTTGCTCGTGTCGTAGGCAATGTCCGGGTTGGTATCGCTGAACGAGCGACCAGCATTGATTGCGCCACTGATGATCGGGTCAAGTTCGAGCGGGTAGTTCGCAGAATCCACGAACGCTGCAGGCAACACCAGGTCCAGGTGTTCGCCATCAAACCGCATGTAGCCGTCCGCACGTTGCCCGGTGCGGTCAATGCCGACCACGGCACCGATGTGGATGGAGCCAAGCGCCCCCGCCGAGAACACGAGTTGCTCCGCGTGTTCGTTGCACACACATTGCAGCAACGTCTCGACGGCAAGTCGCACCGCCAGGTCGCCAGAACCGGCGGGGCGACTTGCAAAGAAGAAGCTGTGCTTGACGCCGTCTTCGCGAGTGACAAAACGCTCCGTGATGCCGTGCCCAAGGGCGAAGTCGATCACGTCTTCACCGCGCACCTGCGCCTTGCGTTGTTCGAATCCATGCAGCACCTGGGTGCCGCGCAGGACTTGCGTCGGCGCGATCGTCAGCGGCATACTCTCTGGTGCATCCGGTCCCAGCAACGGCGTGATCGATACGTTGGCCGCGCCGAAGTCGACCTGCAGCGGACCGGCAAGGCCCGTGTAGGAATCGCCCGTCGCCACGATCCCGTGGGGGCGGCTGGCGGCATGGAGAGCGCCCTGTTCTTGGTCTGCGGTGTTCTCGGCCTGGGCTACACGAGGCATCTGGCCGGGCAGACAGGGAATGAGAAGAAGAAGGCCAGCAAGCAGTGCCAGCGACGAAGAATGTGCCATCGGTTTCACGGGTTGGTAGTCGCAGAGACGGAGTGAGTCGCGCGCAATGCACGCATCTTCAGTCCGTCAGCACCGATGCAATCAGACACGGTTTCTGAGATTCCTCATCATCACCGCCCCTCCCCCCTATCCTCTTCCCGCGCCCTCCCGTCGATCTACCCACCGCAGGCCCAGGACCGGGCACCGGCCGGAGCGCGACCAACGCAGCGGGTCGCTACGCGCGATCGAGATAGCGACGCAGCCACGTGCGCGCGAACAAGAGATCGCGGTCAACGGTGCGCGTGGTCAGCGCCAACAGTTCGCCGATCTCCTCGGCACTGAGACCGGCGAAGAAACGCAGCATCAGGATGTGGGAAGGGCGCTCGTATTCGCGCGCCAGCGCGGTCATCCCTTCGTCCAATGCCAGGATATCCGTGCCGTCGGTGCCATCATTACCAACATCGGCGATGACGATCTCGGTCGACAGGCGCACATCGGGTTGCCCAGAGTTGCGGCGCAGTCGCTGCTTGCGCCTCGCCTGGTCAACCAGAATGTTGCGCATCGAGCGGGCGGCGGCTCCGAAGAAGTGGGCGCGACCCTGCCAAGGCTTGTTGCCATCGCCGCTCAGACGCATCCAGACCTCGTGCACCAGCGCCGTCGCTTGCAAGGTCTGGCCGGGGGCAAGCTTGCTCAACCGAGCCGAGGCGAGTCCCTTCAAGTCTTCGTAGACAAGTTCCCAAAGAGCCTCTTGGGCGCCGGGATCACCCCGCTCCACGCGGGCTAACACACTCGTAACGGGTTCTTGGCTCATCTGCGATCGAGCGAAGCTTACCACCCCGGCAAGGTCACAGAGAACGCTCTTTACTCGGGGATCAAGCCGCGGAACTCCGGCAAGGCACGAACCGCTTCTATCGACGGCAGGTCGCGCAGTTGGTCCGCCGAAACGCCGCACCGCAGAGCCTGTTGCAGTGCCGTGAACGCCCCGTTGCGATCGGCGATTCGTTGATCCTCTGCGGAGTCATCTGCCGCTAGGCGACGGCAACGCAGTTCGAGCAGGCGCAGGTAACGGCGCAGGTCTTGACGAATCAGGGGGCCGAGATCACTGCACTGTTGGTAGCACCGGATCGCCTCGTCGAGGTTGCCGTTCCGCAGAGCGTGTTCGCCTAGCTGGGCCCAACTGCGCGGCGTTGCCTTCGCTCGAAGGATCTGCAGCTCTCGGGCTTCGCGCTCCTCCGTCGAACCGATCCGGTAGAGGTCGAGCGTGCGGCGCGACAGACTGCCACGCACGAGGCGATGCGCGCTGGCCACCGGAGCCAAGGGCCAGCGCTGCCAGGCCCCGTTGCTGATCGTGTGCAATTCGCTGCCATCGCTTGCGCCAACAACGAACTGCGCCCGCCCGCCAAGCCGCAGCACCGCGAACGTTTTGCCGGTCGCCGATTCGAACAGATGCACTTCGTTGGCGCAGCTGACCCAGGCGAGGTCCCCGCCCGCGACGAAGCCGCAGTCGTATTGGTTGCTGCGTACGATCTGGGCATACTCGGCAATCGCCCCGGAGTCCTTGCTCTTCAGGTCGTAGACCCGGGCGCGAAGATCTCCGAGCACGACAAGTAAGCGCTGCCCGAGCGGGTCCACCGCGGCGCCATAGTGCGCGCTGCTGCCCGGGCCAACCGTTTCGAACAGTATCCGGCCCGTGTTGATGTCGATGACGTTGGTGCGGGACCTTGACCCGAAACTCTCGGTCAAGAGCGAATGCTCGGTGCCGGAGTGAAAGCGATATCCGACCCGCGAATGCGTCCGCGTAAGACGCTGCTCGCCGCTGACCATGTCGAACACGCTAACGATTTGCTCGGCGGGTTCTGCGTTCGTCACGATCAACTTCATGCGACCATCCGGACTGACCACATGGCGATAGGTGTCGATGGCGGGCGCCATTTCGTGCAGCTTCTGCCCTGCTAAGTCGAAGATCTCGGTTCGTACGCGCGTCCCGCCACCATCCGCCGCAGCGGTCTCGGTCGTGCCGATCAAGCGCGTAGCACACTCAGAGAGCCTCAGGGACTGCACGCCCTCGGGCTGCAGGTGTCGCAACACGCGGCGCTGGTTGAGGCTCCACAAAGACCAGCTTGGTGTCGGCTCACCCGGATGCTCCACCAGTGCCAGCGCTTCGGCAGCGGCGGCAAGCGATACCGTGCGGCCGCTGCTGTCCTCGTTCGACACGCGGAACGGTGCGAACTCGGGCGTCCAGGTCCACATTCGGAGCAAGCTGCCCGTCACCGCGAAGCGCTGGCCGTCCGGATGGAAGGCCACGTCCAGATACGTCCACCTCTTGTCGCTGCGTCCGGACAGCTTCCGCGTGACGCGACCGAGTTCGAGGTCGACGATGCACAGGTCCTCTTTTGTATCGACTGCGACTGCGAGTTTCCCTTCCGGCCTCAGCTCGAGCAACCGCATCGCTGGCATCGGTTTGCTTGCGATGAGTTGGCCTGTCTGCAATGAAACAGTACCGAGAGCGCCGGGAAGCCGCACCATCAAAGGGTCGCCCAGTGGTCCGTCAAACAGTTCTGCACCGTCGATCTCACTCAACATGTCGCCTGCGTCCGTGTAGCACTGCATGACCCATTGGTCACGCCCCCGATCGATCACGCGCACGATGCGGTCGCCTTCCTGAGAAAACCTGACCATCGTATGATCGGACCGTTCATTTTCGCCATCGCCAGGCGGAATCAGAAGTTCGACCCCACCGGTGGCGGTATCCCAGATCCGCGTGGTTCGATCGCACGATTGGCTCGCGAGCCGTCGGCCGCTCGGGTCGAACGAGATCGAGGCCACGGCGTTTTCGTGGTCGCCAAGCACGTGCCTGAGGCTGCCTGATCCAACGTCGTAGAGGCGGACAACACCATCCGCGCCGGCAGTGGCCAACAGTCGACCATCCGACGAGAACGCGCCGTCAACCACGCGGCCGAAGTGATCCGCGAAGGAGTGCTGGCACGCACCGGTCTCGATGTCCCAAACGCGCGCCGTGCCGTCATCGCACGTCGTCAACAGGAGATTCGCATCCGGCGACACGGCAATGTGCGTGACGACCTCTTCGTGCCCGACAAAACGCCGCAACACCGCGCCACGGTCGGGATCGGTGAGCAGCACCACCGAATCGAAGCAGCGCGACAACAGCCGCCCATCCGGCAGGAACAGCGCCTGCCGCACCGCGTGGTCGTAGTGATCGAACCTGCCGACCATGTCTTGAAGCGGCAGAACGTCGAGCACTGTCTGATCGACCGAGTGATCGCCAGTAAGTTGCCGCGCCTCGAGCGCTAGCAGCATTGCCAGATTCGGATCGTCCGCTGCGACCACCACTGCTTGCGCCGCGATCCGGCTGCCTTCGGCATCGCGCGCCCGCTGCTCGGTGGCGCGTTCGTTGGCTTGCGACTCGAACAGAAACCACACCGTGCCGAACAGACCGATGACCAAAGACAGCAGCACGAGCATGGCCGCGATCACATGCACTCGGTAGCGACGCGTGAACTTGCGCAACCGATACAACCCGCTCGGTGGCCCGGCCGTGACCGGCATGTGCGTCAGGTAGCACTCCAGGTCGGACGCCAACTCATGGGCTGAGCCGTAGCGTTGGTCGGGATCCTTATCGAGCGCCTTCATGACGATCCAATCGAGATCGCCGTGCAGCCGCCGCAGCCAGCGGGTGCTGTCGACGATCTGCGGAGCCGTGGCTTCGTCGGCGAGCAAGGCGCGCAGGCGCGTGCTCGGCTTGGGCGGAACCTCCTCGCGAATGATCTTGGTCAGCTGCAGCAACCCGACCTCACTGAGTCGGTCCGCATCGATGGGACGACTTAGGCTGACGAGTTCGTACAGCATGACGCCAAGCGAATAGACGTCCGAGCGCGTGTCGATGCTGTAGGCAGCACCATCGAGTTGTTCAGGGCTCATGTACTCGGGCGTACCCAGAAGACTGCCTACCTGCGTGTGCAGCGAGTGCTCGCCGAGCGAACCTTCGATGGCCTTGGCGATGCCGAAATCAATCACCTTGGGATGCAACTCGTCAGCACTGCGGCAAACCAACACGTTGGAGGGCTTGAGGTCTCGATGCAAAACGCCGCGACGGTGGGCGTGATCGACTGCGTGACAGACCTTGGTGAACAGTTGCAGTCGCTTGGTCAGCGATAGTTGTTCGCGATTGCAGAAGTCCGTGATCGCTTCGCCATTGGCGAACTCCATCGCGATGAACGGCCGCCCCATCGCATCGGTGCCGGCATCGTGCACCGCGGCGATGTATGGGTGACTCATCAACGCGAGCGCCTGACGCTCGGCCGCGAAGCGTGCGAGCATCGCGTCTGAGTCCATACCGATGCGAATCACCTTGATCGCGACCGTTCGGCGTACGGGGTGCAGTTGTTGTGCCCGGTAGACCGTGCCCATGCCACCAACGGCGATGTGTTCGAAGTCGGTGTAGCCATCGATTCGGGGTGGCCGATGAGGATGCGGCCCGTTGCTTTCAGATGCGTTGCCTTGCGATACGTTGCTAGCAGACGTGCCGCCGGCCGGAGTGTCGAGTGGCATCACCGCGGCGAGGCCCTGCGGCACCACAGCGACTGGCTCGGTAAGAAAGCCCTCCATGCGTGTCTGCTCGACATTGAGCAACTCCGCGAGTTCGTCGCCTATGACGGGGTCGCCCTCGCACGACCGCAGCACAAAGGTTGCCCGTTCCGCTATCTGCAGCTTGGCGCCTTCATCGAACAGGTCGAGCAGTCGGTTCCTCTGAGAATCGTTGAGCATCTTGTGGTGACAGTGGCCGTAGTTGCTAACGGCCATGATTGCATGGGATCAGGTCGCTATCACGGGCACAGGTAGAGGCGCGCGACTTCGCGAGTGCCGCGTCGCAAGAACAAAGCGTGGCTGTTGGCGCGGAAGCCACAGCCTCCAGAAGGTCGCGCCACCGGCGATCAACGGATCAAGTAGGTAGCCCCGCTCGCACTGGCGCTACCGACAGGCGGGTTGTTGATACCGGTGGCCGCACTGTCCTCGCCAAATGCGCCGATCGCGATCGAGTCCCTGCTGGCCGCGACCCGCGCCGCGAAGCCGCCGTCGGGCTGATTGTTCGACGCCTTGACGTAGAACTGCTGGCCCCAACTTGCTCCCGAGCGCGTAAAGACGTAGGCAGCGCCACTGCCCTGCGCACCATCATCGGGCAAACCGTTGATGCCGCTCGCACTACCGTCCTCGCCCGGAGCACACACTGCCAGACTATCTGCAGTGAGCGCGACGCTGACACCAAAGCGATCGTCCGCTCCGGTGTTGAATGCCTTGACGTAGGCTTGCTGGGCCCAGCTCGTGCCGCTGCGCACGAACAGGTAGACAGCACCGCTGTCCTGCGCGTTCTCGTTCGGCACGCTATTGATGCCGGTCGTCGCGCTGTCCTCGCCAGAAGCGCCAACTGCCAGGTAATCCCCACGCAACGCGACGCTGCCAGCAAAGCCATCGCCACTCTGCGTATTCGATGCCTTGATATAGGCCTCCTGGGTCCAATTCGAGCCGTTGTGCACGAACACATACGCTGCGCCACTCGCCAGTTCGTTTTCGTTTGACGGGCCGTTAACGCCCGTCGATGAGCCGTCCTCACTCTGGACACCAACAGCGAGCGTGTCGCCGTCCAGTGCCATAGCGAGGTTGCCGAAGCCATCGCCGGCGTCGGCGTTGCCGGACTTCAAGAACGCGGTTTGGACCCATGTCGCTCCCGTACGGCGGTAGACGTAGACCGCTCCGCTGTCGGACTCCAGTTCGTTGGGCATTCCCTGGGCCGTGCCGTCAAACGCACTGCCATCACTATCCTCACCCGCCGCTCCGACAACGAGCGTTTCCCCGCTCAGCGCAACTCCGCTGCCGAACCCGTCGCCGGTCTGTGTGTTGGATGCCTTGATATAGGCTTGCTGCACCCAAGTCGAACCTTGACGCACGTAGATGTAGACCGCTCCGGCCGCCTGTGCCAATTCATCAATCGTACCGTTGACCCCGGTCGCGCTGCCGTCTTCGCGAACCGCGCCAACCGCGACCGTGTCGCCGCTGACCGCAACCCGCCAGCCAAACCAATCTTCCTGGGTCGTGTTCTCCGCCTTGAGGTAGGCCTCCTGCACCCAGGTCGTGCCTGCGCGAGCAAAGACGTAGGCCGCACCACTCTCGAAGGAACCTTCGTCAGAAATCGAATTGACCCCGGTCGTCGCGCTGTCTTCCCGGATGGCCCCAACTACGAGCGTGTCCCCGTCCAGAGCAACGCTGAACCCAAAGTTGTCGGTATTGTCGCTGTTGGACGCCTTGATGTAGGCCTCTTGCGCAAACTCATTCTGGGACTGCCGGACCAAGTCGACAACATAGTCGCGGCTCTCGCCCAGCGGCGTGTTCACACGCACGATGACCGTCGCTGCAATCTGAGGTTGCAGGTCAATCGGAGCGCTTGACCCGCCAGAGAAAACGGTGGCCCCGTTGACTTCGATCACAGCACCCGAGACGGAGGAGTTCGGCACGATAATGGTCTGCTTCGCAAGGAAGCCGATGGTGCCGGTGTAGAAAAGGGTCTCGGGGTCGAATGCCGGAGCGAGCGCTCCCACACCAAGTGCCAACCCGTCCAGTGCGGGAACCGGAGCGCGTGCTATTGCGACGGTGTACGTCCTGGTCATGGCACCAGTAGTCAACGTGATCGTGAATGCATTGGGCCCTTCGGCAAGCGCGAAGACCTGACTGACCGTGCCCGAGCCGAGTGGTTGACTGTTTACGGCAACGCTAACTGCGGCATCACTGACGGCCGTGAGCGTCACGTCCGTGGTCGAGGACGCAACCGACGCTGTGTACGCGAGAGTTTCGGGGGTGAACGCCGGGGTCAACGTCGCACCGGCAAACCCGAGAATCGACAGGCTTGGAACCTGTGTGG
>JBNMNW010000106.1:0-17419 GCA_051278165.1 Planctomycetota bacterium
AGATACGTGTTGCTCATGCTTAGTTGGTGATTCCGTAAATGCGGGCCGCGTTGTCGCCAAACAGCTTTTGCTGCTCGCTGTCAGTCAATGCTTTCGCCCAGTCCGCGACCAGTTGATAGACGTCTTGGTAGTCGTTGGCTGCGAGCAGGCACACTGGCCAGTCCGAACCAAACAGCAACCGATCCGGGCCGAATGCTGCGAGCGCCGAATCGAGGTAGTGGCGGAAGTCGCTCGGCTGCCATTCGTGCCACTTGGCTTCGGTGACCATGCCGGACACCTTGCAGCTGACGTGTTCAAACTGCGCCATGCCCTCGAAGCCGAGTTGCCAGGCATCCTTACCTTGGCTCTTGATGTCGGGTTTGGCCAGGTGGTCGAGTACGAACGGCTGGTCGGGCAGCGACGCGACGAACGATACCGCGGCGTCGAGTTGGCGCGGGTAGATCAGCACGTCGAAGACCAGATTGCGGTCAGCTAGTTTGCGCACGCCGTCTTGGAAGTCATTGCGCAGCAAGAATTGATCGTTCGGCTCGTCCTGCACGACGTGCCGCAGTCCGCGCAATTCCTTGTCCTGGCACAACTCGTCGAGCACGTCGTCGAGATTGTCGGCACAGAGATCGGCCCAGCCAACGACCGCTTTGACGCAGTCGTGCTGTTGCGCGAGTTCGACCAGGAACTTGGTCTCCTCGAGGCTGGAGCGCGCTTGCACCGCAATGGCACCGTCGAGCCCGCAGGCAGCGAGGTGTGGCTGCAGGTCGTCTGGGAGGAAGTCGTGGGCGATGCGCTGCATGCGCGAATCAATCCACGAGTAGGCGGCGGGGTCATATCGCCAGAAGTGTTGATGGGCATCGATGCGCACGCGGGGATTGTTGGCGCCGAGCCGCTGCTGGGCAAGGATTGCCCGGCCATCTGCGTGACATCCGTGCATACTGCTGCGGTGGCGGTTCTGGTTTTGTGCAGCGCGTTCGATGTGGCCGGGCTGGCGTTCGGTGTGGCGTTGGCGTGGCGCGTGCGGTTTCGCAGCGGCTGGCTTGAGTGGCTGCAGTTGCTCGCCTTTGCCGGCTGCATGTTGACCATTTCAGGCGTTCTGATGCGAACGCTCGGCGGCTTTGCGATGTTGCGCGGGCTGACCCATGCGATTTTCTGCGTGGTGCTGCCGGTGATGGCGGTGCGCGCGGTTCGGTTGCGAAGCCATAGTCTGGTGCTGTGCATCCTGTGGTTGCTGGCGTTCGTTGCGGGGGAGGCGACCTACGTGTTCGCCAAAGAAATCGAGCCGCGCCGACTCGAGGTGACCCACGCGGCGGTCACTAGCCCGAGGTTGCGGACGTTGGCCAAACCGCTGGTGGTGGCGTGCGTTGCCGACTTGCAGACCGATCGCATCGGAGCCTACGAGGTGCGCGCATTTGATGAGTTGGTCGCCTGCCAGCCGGACGTTGTGTTGTTCCTTGGCGACTACCTGCAAGTCCGAGAATCTGAGCTCGGGCCGTTGCTGCCGCTGTTTCACGAGCAGCTGCGCCGTATCAAGGCGCCGCTTGGCATGTATGCCGTCGACGGCGATGTCGATCAATCCGCCGGTGGCGTCAAGCGAATCTTTGCTGGCACCGAAGTGACGGTGCTGATCGACGATCGCATCTCGCTGCCAGGCGTGCCGATCGACATCACCGGCTTGTCGCGAATGCGGTCGCGGGCCAAATTCTTGGACCGTTCGGTGGTGGCGTCGCTGCGCGGTGATCGTTTCCCGATCGTCATCGGCCACGCCCCCGACTTCATGCTGAGTGTCGTGCGCGACAGCCTCGATCCAGATGCCCTGATGGTCGCAGGCCATACCCACGGTGGCCAAATCCAGATCCCGGGCTTCGGGCCACCGGTGATCTTCTCGGCGGTGCCGCGCTGGCTCGGTGGTGGTGGGGTGTTTGCGAACGGCAAGGCGTGGCTGTGCTGCAGTCGTGGCATTGGGCTCGAATGCGGGGATGCGCCGCGCGTGCGCCTGTTCTGTCGGCCGCAGCTGGTCGTGTTGACGCTTTCGGGCCGATAGGAGTCTGCGCCACGGGAGAGCAAACCGCCATGCACGCACCCTTCACACCATGTCGGCCCGTCAAATCCTCGCCGAATCCACCGATTCGACTGCGTTTCGGCGAACCAACCCGGTGCGAAAGTCACGCACCTGGTCGATTCGCCTCCCGTGACGCAGACTCCTAGCGGGTCGTCATACTATCCGGCAAGCAGTTCGCTCCAGGCGCCCGTGCCGCTAGCATCGCGCTCTATGTCTTTGGCGCGCTACGTCCTGTTGCTCTCGTCGTTCCTCCTGGTGACTGCCTGCGGTGATGCCGGCGCTGGCGGTGCTGATACCGGTGCTGGTTCGAAGACCGAAAAAGCGCGGGTCGTCGTGATCCCTAAGGGCACGACCCACGTGTTCTGGCAAGCGGTGAATGCGGGTGCCCAGGACGCGGCCGCGAAGACCGGCTTGGACGTGATGTTCAAGGGCCCGCTGTCGGAGAGCGACCGCTCGGCGCAGAAGCAATTGATGCAGCAGTTCATTGGCGAAGGTGTGGCCGGCATCGCCCTCGCGCCCCTGGATGCGAGGGCGTTGGTTCCCGACGTCAAACGCGCCAAGGCCAAGGGCATCCCGGTGGTTATTTTCGACTCGGCTCTAGAAGGAACGGTCGGTGAGGACTTCGCAAGTTTCATCGCGACCGACAACGGCAAGAGCGGCGAATTAGCCGGTGTCGAGATGGCGCGCCTGCTTGGCAACAAGGGCAAGGTGGTGGTGTTGCGCTACCTGGTTGGTTCGGCGTCGACCAGGGCGCGCGAAGAAGGCTTCTTGAAGGCCGCGCGCGCCGCAGGCTTGGAGATCATGATCGAAAACCGCCATGCCGGTGACTCGGTCGGTAAGGCCAAGACCGCGGCGCTCAACATGGCCGACGACTTGAAGAAGGCTGACGGCGTGTTCTGCCCGTGTGAGCCGGTCACCAACGGCATGATGCTCGCGCTCGAGCAGTTGGGTATGTCGGGCAAGTTGAAGTTCGTTGGCTTCGATGTGACCAAGCCGCTCAGGGATGGCCTGCGTGACGGCAAGATCCATGCGCTGGTGGTGCAGAACCCGCGCCGCATGGGCCAACTCGCAGTTGAGCATCTGGCGCAACTCATCGCCGGCAAGACCGTCGAGAAGGAAGTCGACACGGGCTGTGTCTTGGCGACCAAGGCCAACATGGAAGAACCCGAGATCGCGGCGCTGCTCAAATGACGGCCGCGCCATCGCGCCTATGTGTTCGGGCGTTGCACAAACGGTTTGGCCCAACCGTCGCTCTCGCTGGCGTCAATCTCGACGTCAAGAGCGGTGAGGTGCATGCGTTGGTCGGCGAGAATGGCGCTGGCAAGTCGACGTTGTTGAAGGCGCTCGCTGGCGTGCATCTGGCCGACTCCGGTTCGATGGAGATCGACGGGCTGATGCACATGCCGGTCAATCCGTCCGAGGCGGGCGCGGCTGGGTTGGCGATCATCCACCAAGAATTGGCGTTGGCGCCGCACCTGACCATTGCCGAGAACCTGTTCCTCGGCCGCGAACCGCGGCGTGGCTGGTTCGTCGATCGCGTCGCGCTGCGCGAGCAATCACTCAAGGCGTTGGCGCGCGTTGGCCGCGACCATCTCGACCCCGATCGTTTGGTGGCAACGCTGCCGCCGGCCGACAAGCAGTTAGTCGAGATCGCGCGTGCGCTGACCCAAGACGTGCGGGTGTTGGTGCTCGATGAACCGACGTCGAGTCTGACCCAGGCCGATGTCGAGCCGTTGCTGGAGCGCTTGCGTGAATTGGCGCGCACCGGCGTTGCCGTCGTCTACGTGTCGCACGTGTTCGAAGAGTTGTTCGCCGTCGCCGACCGCTACACGGTGCTGCGCGATGGCGAGACGGTGGCAGTGGGAGCGATGCAGGATATCGATCACGATGGCCTGGTCGCCGCGATGGTTGGCCGCAACGTCGAGCAGCTATACCATCGCACACCCTGCGAACCTGGCGAGGTCGCGCTGCAGCTGCAGAGCCTTAGCGGGCGCCGCTTGCCGACCGACGCGACCTTGACGCTGCGGCGTGGTGAGGTGCTCGGCATTGCCGGGCTGGTGGGCGCTGGCCGCACCGAGTTGTTGCGTTGCATCTTTGGGCTCGACGACGTCGTGTCCGGCAAGGTGACGGTGCTTGGCTATGACGGTTGGTGTTCGCCGCGCGAACGGTGGCAGCAGGGCGTTGGCTTACTCAGCGAAGACCGTAAGCATGAAGGCTTGTCGTTGACGCAATCGCTGGCCGACAACCTGTGGCTGCCATGCCTGTCGCGGCGGGCCAAGCGCGGCCTGTTGTCTATACCGAGGCTCGAGCAAGATGCCTTGGCCTGGCTAGAGCGCGTTGGCGTCAAGTTCCGCGACGCGGGCCAGGCCATCCAAGAACTGTCCGGCGGTAACCAGCAGAAGGTCGCGTTGGCTCGTTTGCTGGCCGCCGACTCTGACGTGCTGTTGCTCGATGAACCGACGCGCGGCGTCGACGTCGGTGCCAAGGCTGAGATCTACAAAGTGATTGACGAATTGGCGCATCAACAGAATAAGGCTGTGCTGGTTGTCTCCAGTTACCTACCAGAACTACTTGGACTCGCCGATCGCATCGCGGTCGTTACTGGTGGCGATTTGCTGCCGGCGCGGCCGGTTGCCGAACTAAACGAGCACACCCTGCTCACCCAAATGACGGTGGCACGGCTTGCCGAAGGAGTTGCATGAAGCTCGCTGCGCTATTGAGCAAGACAGGATTGCGCGGGGCTGGACCGCTGCTCGGATTGCTCGTGACATGGGGGCTGTTCGCCATTCTGGCTGGCGGCACCTTCACGAGTTGGTCTAACCAAGAACTGATGCTGCTGCAGACCGCGGTAGTCGGCACGGCTGCGGTCGGGGCCACGTGGATCATCGTCAGCGGCGGGATTGACCTGTCGGTCGGCGCCAACATCGCGCTGTCGGCGATGGTCGGTTCGATGGTGATGCAAGACGGTCACGGCTTCTGGCTGGCGGCACTGGCGACGGTGCTGAGCGGTTGTCTCGTCGGTTGGCTGATTGGCGCACTGGTGATCGGTGCGCTACTGCGCGTCTTGCTCACAATCGTCGCCGGTGGACTGGTCATGTGGGCCACGGTCGGCCTAGGGACGCTGTGGTCCTTGTTGCTTGGCACCGCAGTCGGTGCGTTGGTCTGGCTGACGACGGCACGCATTCGTCAGGCCTTGCCATTGTCGCCATTCATCGTGACGCTTGGCCTGTGGGGAGCACTGCGCGGCATCGCGAAGGGCCTCGGCGATAACCAGCCGATCTACTTTGAATCAGACGAAACGCTCAATGCCTTGATGGTTCCCGAAGGCCTGCTGCCGCCTGGCGTCTGGGTCTTGCTGATCGTCGCGATCGTCGCATCCTTGTTGTTGCGGCGGTCGGTGTTTGGTCGCCACGTCGTTGCGATCGGTTCGAGTCGCGAAACCGCGCGCTTGTGCGGCATCAACCTGCCGAAGACCGAACTGCGCGTCTACGTGCTTGGCTGTGCCTGTGCCGGCATCGCTGCGGTCATGCAGATGTCGTATCTGCAGATGGGTGACCCGACGACCGGTCAGGGCTTCGAACTCAAGGCGATCGCCGCGGCCGTTATTGGTGGTGCCTCGTTGGCTGGCGGCGAAGGTGCGATTGTCGGCACGCTGCTCGGGGCCTTGATCATGACCGTGGTCGACAACGGCTGCACCAAGGTCGGCCTCGAGAACTGGGTGCAGGAAGTCGTGACCGGTGTGATCATTGTTGGCGCGGTCGCGCTCGATCGCTGGCGGCAGTCGAAGTAGCGACCGTTAGTTGGCTGCCGGCGACGCGATGGTCGAAGCGAGGGGGCCTCGCCGTTACGCTCGACGCCGTGCGCGCACTATCCCTCCTCGTGTTCGGCCTGACTGCGGCAGCGTGCAGCGGGCCTCCCGTGTCGCCGTCGTCGTCGCGCACCATGCGCCTGCCGAACATCGTCATCTTGTATGCCGACGATCTCGGCTACGGCGATGTTGGTTGCTACAACGAGCACTCAAAGATCTCCACGCCGCATCTTGATCGACTTGCCCGTCAAGGCATGCGCTTCACGGATGCCCACAGTTCGTCGGGCATCTGCACGCCGTCGCGCTACGCACTGTTGACCGGCCGGCATCACTGGCGCAAGTTCCACGGCATCGTGCAGGCCTTCGGGCCATCGAAGTTCGCAGACGATCGGTTGACGATGCCGGAGATGCTGCAGCGGCGCGGCTATCGCACGGCGTGCATCGGCAAGTGGCATCTTGGTTGGGATTGGAGCGGCGCGAAGCTGCCCGGTGCCAAGCAGCAGCAGGGCAAGGGGTTCGCCGCGGACCAGTTCGATTGGAGTCAGCCCGTTACCGATGGGCCGCTGGCGCACGGTTTCGACTACTACTTCGGCGACGACGTGCCGAACTTTCCGCCCTACACGTGGATCGAGAACGACCATGTGGTGACCGCGCCGACGTTGGCCTACGTGGCGAGCCCGAAGCCGCTGGAAGGCAGTCACGAAGGCCGTCCCGGTCCGATGGCGAAGGGTTGGCGGTTGGATCAGGTGATGCCGGAACTGACCAAGCGCGCGGTTTCGTATGTGCACGGGCAGCAGCATGCGGACGAGCCGTTCTTCCTCTACGTGCCGTTCACGTCACCGCACGCCCCGATTGTGCCGTCCGGCTCGCATGTTGGAAGCAGTGGCGCCGGGCCATACGGCGACTTCGTTGCGCAGACCGATGCGACGGTTGGGGCGGTGCTACAGGCGCTCGAAGACGCTGGTTTGGCGGACGATACGTTAGTCGTGTTTTCGTCAGATAACGGCCCGGAGCACTACGCCTACGAACGCATGCGCACGTTCGATCATCACAGCTCTGGTGGCTTGCGCGGCTTGAAGCGCGACGTCTGGGAAGGTGGCCACCGCGTGCCAATGATCGTGCGCTGGCCAGGCGTCGTTGCGGCGAACCAGACCAGTGATGCGTTGCTGGGCCAGGTGGATCTGATGGCGACGTTGGCGAGTTTGGTTGGCTTCGCGTTGCCTCAGGATCAGGCGGAGGACAGCTTCAATCTGATGCCGTTGTGGCTGGACGAAGTCGATCGCGTACGTGACTTCTTGGTGCACAACACGTTCGCCAAGAAGTGGGGCATTCGCCGAGGCAAATGGCTGCTGATTGACCATAACGATGGCGCGCACAGTCGCGTTCCCAAGTGGCTGCTTGAACGCTATCCAGCCAACGATCAGAACGTGATGCTGTGTGACTTGGATCAGGACCTCGAACAAGAGGTCAACCTCGCCGGGCAGCACCCCGAGGTCGTCGCCGAGTTGCGAATGTTGCTTAAGGATGTGCGCCAGCGAGGCCACAGCGCGCCGCGGTTGGCGACGGAGACAAAACAATGATGATGCGATTGCTGTGCTTGTTGCTCGGTGCGGTCTTGGTTGGCAATGCGACGTCGCAAGACGGTGCGGTGAAGAAGCCCAAGCAGCCGAACATTCTGTTCTTCTTTGCCGATGACTTGCGTGCCGACACCATTGGCGCGTTTGGCGGCAAGAATGTGCACACGCCGAATATCGATGCGCTCGCGGCTCAGGGCACGAAATTCACGCAGATCTACTGCATGGGATCGCGCCACGGTGCTGTTTGTGCACCATCGCGCGCGATGCTGATGACGGGTCGTATGTTGACGCATGCGCCGGACAATATGTTGGGTCTCAAAACGTTGCCGCAGTATCTGCGCGGCGCTGGTTATGAGACCTTCACGACCGGCAAGTGGCACAACGGCGACGAGTCGTTGACGCGTTCGTTCCCCAATGCGCGCAGTGTCTTTCGCGGTGGCATGTGCGACCACTTCCAAGTGCCGCTGTGTGACGTGGTCGACGGCAAGGTTGTCAACAAGCGCAAGCCCGCTGGCCACTCTACCGAGCACTTTGCCGATGCCGTGGTCGACTTCTTGAAGCGTCACAAGTCGTCCGGCACCGACAAGCCGTTCTTTGCCTATGTGCCGTTCACGTCGCCGCACGATCCGCGCGATCCGCCGCAGCAGTGGCTCGACAAGTTGAAGGACTTGCCGCGCCCGGAACTGCCGAAGAACTTCCGCGGCCAGCATGGGCTGAACCTCGGCAAGATGACCATGACGGTGCGCGACGAGAACCTGCTCGGTTGGCCGCGCGACCAAGAGCTGTTGCGTGATCAGTTGGTCGAATACCGCGCCTTGGTGTCCCATCTCGATGCGCAGGTCGGGCGCGTGCTCGAAACGCTGGCGAACGCTGGATTGAAAGATGACACGCTGATTGTCTTCACCGCGGATCACGGTCTGGCACTTGGCAGTCACGGTCTGCTCGGCAAGCAGAGCCTCTACGAACATTCGATGCGGGCGCCGTGCGTGATCTCCGGGCCCGGTGTTCCGGTCGGTGAGTCGCGCGACCAGCTCGCCTACTTGTTTGACCTTACCGCAACGTGCTTGCAGTCGGCAGGCGTTGACGCAGGCTCTGAGGTGCACGGCCAGAGTCTGTGGCCGGTCTTGCGCAATCAGGGGGAGGGGCGCGCCGAACTGCTGTTCTTGTATGCAAAGACGCAGCGCGCGCTACGTGTCGGCGACCACAAGCTGATTCGCCTGCCGCAGATTGATCGTACGTTGCTGTTCAACGTGAAGACCGACCCCGACGAACTTCACGACCTCGCCAAGCTTCCCGAGATGAAGGAGCTACACGACCAGCTCTGCGATCGCCTGCGAAGCCTTCAGGCGCAGTGCGATGATCCGTTGGCGTGGACCGCCAAAAAGCAGTTGCCGGTCGAGATCGACCTCACCGGAAAGCGTTGGCCCGCCGACCGTTGGCAGCCGCAGTGGATCCGAAAGAAGTACTGGTAGCCCTGCAGCAATGGCCGCCGCTTCCGTATCCGAACACGTCGCTGCTGTTGCCGTGCTGGGGGTGCGCCGACTGCTGCTGCGGCCATGCCGTGGCGCTACTTAGAACGGCAGTCCGACACTGATGTGTAGAGTGCCGCTGCGCTCGCCGAGCAGCCGGTTGGCGTTCGGGTTGTGGGCGTAGTCGATTCGCAATGGGCCAATCGGAAGTGCTAGTCGCAAGCCGGCGCCCAGTCCAAAACGGAGGTTCGAACTGCCAAAGTCGTTCACGCTGATCCCGACGTTGCCAGCGTCGGCAAACACCGCTCCCTGCAGCGCGCGAAAGATCGGGAAGCGCATCTCGAGGCTAGCGATGTTGCGATACTCACCGCCGACCGCGATCCCGCTCAGGTTCTTCGGTCCGAGCTGTGACTCGCGGAAGCTGCGCACGGAGTCGTTGCCGCCATTGAAGAAGCGTTCCTGCACTGGCAATACGTTGTTGTCGAGCGCCCACACCAGACCAAGCTCATAGGACGCTCCGATGGTCCAATCGTCGTAGGGCAGTGGCACATGCCACGAGGCGCCCAGCGTCACTCGGCTCAGGTCAACTCTGCCGCCGAGGAAGTCGCCGGCGCGCTCGTATCGCAGCTGGTAGCGCGACCCGTCGCTTGGAAACAGCGGGGAGTCACGGTCGTCATAGACGATCTCGGCAAACACGCTGCCGATCTCAAAGGTCTGCAGCGAAGACCCGGCGACACTTGGGTCGACATCGCGTGCGTCGCGGCTCTCGAGCGAATAGCCGACTCGGCCCTGGGTCGCTGCAAACAACCGGCGCGAGAACGCCGTGGTGATGCCGTCCGTGACGTCCGTGAAGCTCGGCTCCTCGCGTTCTTTGAGGGAGCCAGTAACTGTCATCGACGTGTCGGTGCCGAAGAAGGACGGTTCGGTCCAGGTGGCGTCGGTGCCCAAGCTCTTAGTGCTGACGATGCCACCGATGCGAAGTCGCTGTCCGAGCCCGAATAGGTTGTTCTCCGTCGCATAGATCGACGTCCGGGCGCGTTCGTAGCTGCCCCAGCCGAGCAAGAACGACAGCTCTCGCGATTGCGTTTCTTCAACGAGGAAGTCGAGATCGAGTTCGTTCTTAGCGGTGTTGGTCTGCTGCACCGACACTCGTTGGAACAAGCCTGTAGCATAGAGATCCTGCACGCTTCGCTCGATCAGGTCGCCGTCATACCAGCTGTTTGATGGTTGCTGGACTAAGCTCTCTAGCCATGACTGGGAGGTTCGCAGATTGCCAAGGATCGACACCTCGGTGATGCGCTGTCGTTCGCCGCGAGAGCCGCGAAAGCGCACCGTTACCGTGTGGTTGGTGCGGTCGATGTCTGCAACTACGGAGATGGCTGGCGCTGCAAAGCCATGGTTCTCTAGGCTGCGCTGGAGACGAATGCGTAGCGCCCGCACGGTTGCCAGGTCGTAGGGCTTCGCCAGCAGTACGCTGAGATCTAGTGGTGCGGGAGGTTGCAGTGCGTCGTCGACGAAGATGTCTTTGGTTAGGTAAAGAGAACCCTCCGTGATCCGGATCTGCACGGCCGCAGTCGAGCTGTTGCTGCGAGTCGTGCTCGGGCCCGTAACGGTTGCGTCCAGGTAGCCGCTCGATCGGTAGCGTGCGACAATAGAAGCGGCGAACGCGCGGAGGTCTGCGGCGACGAAGTAGGGGGCGCCCAATCCCAAGACCCCAGATGCGGTCTGGCTCCACAGCTCAAGGAGTTCTGCGGTAGCGATGGCTTGGTTGCCTTCGAGGTCGATCTTGGCGACGGTTACCTCTGGTCCCTCCTTGATCGTAAAGATCAGTCGCAGCTCCGGTTCGCGATCGATCTTGTGCCGCACATCGATGTCTGGGTAGCCGCGGGTGCGGTAGTAATCTTCAAGATCCTGGGCGGCATCAAACGCTCCGGCCACGCGCGAAGGGTCGCCGGCGAAGGCAATCATGGTGTCTTCGATATGGCGGTATAGCTCGCGATCACTGAGCCCGTCGTTGCCTTCGAAGTCGACTGCAACGGCCTGTTCTGTCTGGCCTGGTGTTGAGCTGACGGCCGTCGTGGAAGTGCACGAACTGAACGAGAGCGCTACGAAGAGGCAGGCGACGAGTGCGCGCATCACTTGAAGCGAATCCGGTACACGAGGCCAACGTTGACGTCTTCGTAGATGTCGCGTTCTCCTTGCAGGTAGACATGGTCGATGACTCGGAAGTTCACCACGATGCTCTCGGTACCGTTGGCGCTGATCTCTGTGCCGGTTTCGACTTCGAACCTAGACACGAATCCTTCCTTGGCCTCGGTCGACTCCGAGCCGAATAGATGATCGGCCAGCTCTTGCACCAAGTAGCTACCGAGCAGTGCCCCGACGGCACGGCTACCCTGTAAGGACTCGGGGCGCGCGCCGGTAGTCACCAGCACAGCCAACTGTTCGGCCGGCAGCGGTGGTGTGGACGACAGTTGGATCTCGGGCGCGTGGTAGGAGCCGCGGATGACCATGCGCACGTCGTAGCCGTGACGCCTGCCGGCAGCGGTCAGCGACACGGTGGGGAAGGAGGAATCGTTGCGGTCAAACTGCAGGAGTGCGTTGGAGGTTCGGAAGGTGCACCCCGGAAACGTGATCGTGCCGCGCGGCATCGCCAGTGTTCCTTCGATCCTTGGTGCTCGCAGCGTGCCGCGAACTACTAAGGCACTGGAGACTTCGCCAGCGAGCACGTTGGTGCGAATCTGGATCGGTTGCGCTGAAGTCACAGCCAGATCCAGGTGCACGTTTACATGTTTGCCGAGATCTGGGCCGGTCAACGTCAGGCCGCGGGCGGTATCTGGCCCACCAACGTTGCCGAGCGTGAAGTATGGCAAGCGCTGCACGACCTTGCTCGCTTGGGTAGCCAACGTGCCTTTGAGCTGCAGGTGCGACACTGGTCCGGTCGCAGTCAAGTTGAGATCGCTGCGAACCTTGATGCCGTTGCGTCGGCGCAGCAATACGTCTTTGCCTGTCAGTGCGGCGTTGAGTTCTCCTTGCTGCCAAGTGAGCCACCACGCCTGCGGTGACACGAACGTTCCGTGTCCTGCGACGGCGCCGCCTGAAACCGTCGCGGTTAGTTCTTGGCAGTCGATGCGCGTTGGCTCAGCGACGATGCGCGCCCGGACGTCATCGACTCGTGGCCCATCCGGAATCCGGAAGCTGATGCCTTCGACTTGTGCGGTCACGGTCGGCGTCGGCGCGCGCAAGGTGCCGGTGAGCGAGACGTCGGCAGCGATGCGGCCAACAAGGTTTCGTCGACTGGCCAGGCCAGGAAGCAGCGATAGATCTGGCACGGTGACCTTCAGTCGTGCCTCTAGCGGCGCGGCCAATGCGTCGACAATGCCTTGCATGGAGGTGATGCCCGACCATGCGTTCAGGCCACCGGCAATGGACACCTCTTCGCTATCGACTTGCACAAGAGAACTGCGAACGTGCAGCTTCTTGAAGGTGAGCTTGTTCGCGTCGACGGCAAACTCGGCTAGCAACTCGGTGTCCGGGACTCCGGCCGGAAGGTCGGTTGCGGCGCTGTCGAGTTGGCCGCGCAGCACGCCGTCGACGTTGGCAACCTTGCCACTGGCTCGGAATGCGGTTTCGCCAACCGAGACGCCGGCATCGAGAATGTGCAGCGTGCCGGCTTCGTAGCGCAGTCCACCAGTAAGCCCGGACCATCGTAGGTTGACGGCCTCGAGCGCGGCGTCGTTTTGGCGAACTTGCAAGGCAACGACTGGTTCTGAAAGGCTGCCGCGCACCTGTACGTCGGCCCCAACGCTGCCCGCCAATTGCGTCGCGCGATCCGGAGCCACCAGGTCCCTCAGCGGTTTGCTTGCGAACTCTGCCGTCGCTTGCAGGGGCGCTGCTAGGATGGATGCGGGATCGGTAAGCAACTGTGTCAGCGTTGCCTTGGGCCATGACGCGCCCAACTGCAGGTCGCCTATGTCGGTGCTGATTTGGCAACTGCGCAAGGCCACTCCATCGGCCGAAGCGTCGGCTACGACCTTGGCGACAACATCGCCCAACATCTGCAACTCAGGCCAGTCGATCTGCACCTGGGCGCTGCTCAGCTTGCCTGTTTGCACCAGACCATTGATTGTCGCGCCGCGCAGGTCCGCGACCCATGTCGGGTCGCTGCCGGTAGGGGGGATGTCAAGGAACCGGGCTACCACCAGATCCCTGAGCTGCATCGAAACGTTGGACTGCGGCCATGCTTGCCGCCAGTCCGACAATGCGGCGGTCTGGCCGCGCAGTTCGATTCGCCCTACTCCATCGGCCTGCAGCACCAAGGGCTCGAAGGTTGCTTGGTAGTCGTCGCCGACGGCTTCGAATTGCACCTGGCCGCTGACGGTCGTAGCCGGCAAGCCGCGCAGCAACGGACCGTCGATCTTGCAGTCCGTTTGCAGCTCCCATGTCTTGCCGATGGGCAATTGAAAGCTGCCGCTCAGCGTGCCGCCAAGGCCATCCGCAGTGCGCAGCGACAGGTTCGCGTCGCACTGAAGATGGAAGGCGTCGTCGCGGTGGCTGCCTTGCAGCCGCACCTGCCCGGCCACTGGGCGTGCCGGCAGGCTGCGTGCCCAGCTTGGCAGTTCGGTCGCGAGCATGCTCTCATCGGCCATCACGAGGGTTGCTCCGACCCGCAGTTGGTTTCGTTGTCTGGCAGACAGCGGCACCATGCCGTCGGTGATCTCAAGCGTCGCGAACTTCGTCTGCAGCGTCGTCTGCTTGGCATGCAGCGCGGAGTCACGCAGCGTGAACTCCAACGTGCCTGACAGTTGGTTGAGTTCGATCGCCAGTTGCGGCCACGCCGAGGACGTAGCAAGGCCCAAGGGCAAGCGCTCTAGCAACGGGCGCAGACTGGCGGCGGGGATGCGTACCGAGCCAACTCCTGCTTGCAGATCGAAGAGGTTCGCGTGGAAGTCGTGCAGCGTGACTTGCGCTTCGTCATCGCGCGCGACCAAGCTATCGATGGTTAGCTCTTGGCCCGTCAAGGTCGCTTGCATGGTGACGCTTGCGATCTTGTTGTCGGCAAACGCGACGTTTCGCGCGGCACCAGTGATGGCTAGCGCGGCTGATGCTGCAGCTGCTTCGATGGTGAGCTCTAGTTCGCCGGCAACATCCTGGGGCACGGCTGTCAGTACGCGCGCGATGCGTTCTGCTGTGGGCGAAGACGCCTGCAGGGACAGTGCGCCATCCGGATGCACGCTAGCCGTCAGTTGCAGTGATGGTGCGAGTAGGGACGCCTGCAGCGTCGAGCCCGCGGCGCGCGCAGGCACTTCGAGCCGCATGCTGCCGCGAAGCTGCATGCTGCCGCGAGCGCGAATTTCCAGGTCGTCGACATTCGCGGTCACTCCGCCTAGCGCCGCGTCAACAGCTCGCAGTGCGACCTGGCGCATGGTCTCGGCGGTCCACGAGTTTGCCGCGATGGCATTCGCAGGAACTTCAATCAGCACGCGATCTGCATGGAACTGCAGGCGGCTCAGGTCTTGGATTCGCCCTCGCCAGAGAGATAGGATCCCGAGGTCTAGTCGTGCGTGCCCGCCGCTGATTTCGCGCACGACCTCGCCGTTGCGCAGCGTGATGTCATGCAGTTCGATGCCAGTCAGCCAGTCGCCGGAGATGCTCTTGATCTCAAGTTGGCCGCCAAAGTGCGTCCCGAGCACTGTCTGCGCTCGTCGCAGCATCATGCGCCCAAACAGTGGGCCGCGTGCTGCGTACAGACCCACGGCAAGTAGTAGCAGCACGCTCATTGCGATTGCTGCTCGCACCAACCACTTACGAATCCGCCGCATGCTCAAGGTTTGCAACCGACCTTACCAAAGACCTGTCATCGGTGCCCTTTCGACGTCGGGCTCGCGAGGAATTGCGCGGCGCCGATCCGCGCCAGCTTCGAGCGCAGCGCGGTGGGCCTCGGCCCAGGATTATTCGATGACGCGGATGACCGCGAACAGCGGCAGGTGGTCACTGTCGACGTTGGCGCCGAGCTGCACTTCGCCGACCGACAGCTTGCCCGCTACCAGCACATGGTCGATCGGGATGCGCAAGAACGCCGGCAAGCCCGCCGGCCAGCTAGGCAGCCAGGTGGTGGTCGTGCCGGCAGCCAGTCCGGTCGTCGCCCGCAGTTGTTGGAAGGGCGCATTCCACGGGGTCGCATTGAAGTCGCCGCAGACGATCCGGCGCTCCGGCAGGTTCTCGAGTGCGAGTGGGATGGCGGCCAGGCCGCGATTGCGTTCGTCGCTGCGGGCGCAGCTAAGTCCCGGCGGGGGCGTGTGCACGCCAAGGAGTCCGATGGGACCGAACGGCATCTGCACGACTGCCCGGCATGCCGGCGTCCACGAATGGCCCAGTTCGATCATCTCGGCAAGCGGCAGTGGGTGGCGGGAGAACAGTGCTGCGCCGAAAGAGCCGGAGGTCGCCTGCTCGCAGCGATACGGAAAGTCCGGTAGTTGGCGGCAGAGGAACGTCTGCCAGAGCGGCGTATACTCAGCCATCCAGATCAGGTCCGGAGTCAGCTTGCGAACAACTTCCAACACCTTCTGCTGGCCCCCGACGTTGCTGTGCAACAGGTTAAGAGTGAGTAGCCGAACCTGTGGATCATTCTCCCCATGATCTGGAAAGTTGTCCTGGGCCAGGAGTCCGGGCGTAATTGCTGCTCCGGCCAGCGCTGCGAATGCTGCGAATGTGCCTGCCAGCAACCACTTGCGGCCAATCGCAACGGCGGTGGCGCCGAGTGCCAGCACCAGAAGCGACTGCACCGGAAAGCAGGCCAGCAGGTCCAGGGTCCAGTGCCAGTTGGCGCAATAGGGTGCAATTGCGCCCGGCACGGCCAGTGCCGAGAGGGCGGCCGCAATGTTGGTCCAGCGAAGCTTCACTGGCACAGAATGCCGTCGTTGTGCCGGAGTTGGAAGGCCGGGGGTGGCGGGGCGCGCGGTTGCCCGGCATCATGTTGGCCCAATTCGTGCTCAGCCAATGTCCGAAAGCCTAGCTCCCGAACCCCAGAACGTGCTCGCTGAGATCCGCTCCTTCGTCGCCAACTGGTTTCGCGACGGCAAAGAGGAGGGGCTCGAGGACGACACGCCGCTGGTGACTTCCGGCATCGTCGATTCCGCCGGCGTGATCGAGGTCGTGGAGTTCCTTGAGAAGCAGTTCCGCGTGTCGGTCAGCGATAGCGATGTTTCGCTGGCGAATTGCAACACGCTGCGCGGCTTAGCAGATCTGGTGAAGAGCCGAATGTCGGCCTAAAGCCACCATAAACGCGGTTCACAGGCGGTTGCAGGGCTGCTTCCCTGCCCGCTACGCAGCTCTCAGGTGCGCGCCGGTCAAAACACCGATGAGAGAACCGAGAGCAGCCACTCGAATCCGCACAGCTTCTCGCTATCGTATTTGCCCAAACTCCCAGCGAAACGTGTCCATACTCCTACCCATCCTGGTCATCACTGTCCCCGTCCTGGCGATCGCTTTGCTCGCCATGGGTGGGCGCACGTTGTCCGGGTCCTGTGGTGGGCGAAACCCGGACGGCTCCTGCGGCAAGTGCGGCAGGGCGGCTGGCGAGCCCGAACCCGAGGATGCATGCCCGCAGTGATGCGAGTCTGCGCCCTCCAACCAGTTCTGACTTCGGCAGAGCTGTTCTCCCATTTCGAACGATAGTTTCCTTCGGCATTGAGTGGCCTGCTGCTTGGCTCGCTCGCGAGTCGGTTGATGGTTCACCCAGAGACTCCCTAATCCAGGTCTCAGTCACGGATGACGACCCACAAGATCAAGAAAGGCCTCGACCTCCCGCTAGCCGGGCGCGCCGAGTTTGTCCTCGCGGACGCAACGGAACCGACGGAAGTCGGTCTCGAGACCGCGGAGTTCGTTGGTATCAAACCCAAGGTGCTGGTTAAGGAAGGCGACTCGGTGCAAACCGGTCAGCCGATCTTCCTTAACAAGCTCGACCGCGACATCGTCTGGTCCTCGCCGGTAACCGGCAAGGTCAAGAGCGTTGAGTATGGCGAGCGTCGCTACCTGCGCCGCGTGGTGATCGAAAACGATGCCGCCAAGAGTGGGGGTGCCGACAGCTTTGTCGACTTGCCTACTGCTTCCGGTGATCGCGAAGGTGTCGTCAAGGCGATCAAGGGCGCCGGTCTTTGGCCGCTGCTTCGCCAGCGCCCGCTCGGCAAGATGCCGATGGGTGACGCTGTGCCGGTTGCGATCTTTGTCAACGGCATGGACACGGCGCCGCTCGCGGCAGATCCGGCGTTCGCTTCGCAGGGTCGTAAGGACGACCTGCAAGCTGGCTGTGACCTGCTGAAGCAACTGACCTCGGGCAAGGTCTACCTGTCGCTGCGCGCGGCGGGGGATAACCAGTCCGACCTTCGTGGCCTCAATGGCGTTGAGGTGCATGACTTCTCGGGGCCGCATCCGTCGGGCTTGGTTGGCACGCACATCAGCGAGATCCAGCCGCTTAAGTCCGGTGAGATCGTCTATGCGGTTTCACTCGTCGACG
>JBNMNW010000107.1:0-17244 GCA_051278165.1 Planctomycetota bacterium
CGCCGCAACGCTTGGCGTCCGCGCGGTCCGTACATGCAACGCGCCCGCCCTCACAGTTGCGAGGGCGGGCGCGTTGCTGCTAGCAGGTCCGGACTACGGCGTCTGCGTGATGAGGTTCAGCGCGCGGTTCGAGACCACGAAGTTGGTGAACGTCGAGTCAACCGTCAGCACCTGGCTGTAGAAGCGCATGCCGATGGTGGATGGCACGCTCGGGGCTGAGAAGAGCCAGGTTGCGGTGCCGGTGCTGTCGGTCGTGCCGCCAAGCACGCCGTAGTTACCGCCGACGAAGATCACCGGGAAGCCGCTGATGATGATCGGGCCGATGCTGTCGCCAACGGCTAGCAAATACGGGCGAGCATTCGACGGCGTGTCAATGACAACCGACATTGGCGTGCCTTGCACGGCTTGCTCCGGAGTGAAGCGGAGTTCGGCTTCACTGACAGTGACGACCGTTTCACCGAGTTCGAATTGGTCGATGTTCCAGCCGCCGAGTTGCAGGCCGCCATCAGTCAGCAGTCGCCACTCGAACTGCACGCTCGGGTTGTTGTCCGCCCACGGGACGAAATACTCAACTGTCTGCCACGCCGTGTCGACGAGGTTGCCGTTCTGTGGGTTCTCCCACACGAGTTGGCCGTTGCAGTAGAGGGAGGCTTCATCGTAGATGCCTTCCTCGACCGTCAACCAACGACGGAAGCGAACGCGCACGCCGGTGCGGTTGCTGCAGTCGAGCACCGGCGACCGGAGCCAGTTGTTGACGTTGGCTTGGTAGGAGCCGTTCCAGTTGGCGGTGCCAATCAGGTTGCCAAGGTCGTTGCCGTAGCAGTTGTTGCCAACTGCGGCGTTTTGTGGGTCAGCCCAGGAGACACCACTGCTGGTGCCGGACTTGCCGTTCGGGTTGCCAACCTGCCAGTCGTCTTGGGTCGCAATTTGCCCGTGGGTCCAGCCAGCGCTGCCCGTCTCGAAACCTTCCAGCAAGAAGCCGGAGAAGTTGCCGGTGTCGATCTGGTAGTCGAAGTCGCCGGTTGCCGGCAGGCGCACGGTCGTGCCGGAGCTGTGCAGCGATTCGATGCGGTACGTGACCAGACCTGATTCTAGGCCGGGCAGCATCGCAAGGAATTGGTTGGCGACACCCGTTGGGTGCATGTTGCGGACCACGTTGCCAGCGCCTGCGTTGAAGACGATGCGCATCTGGTTAATCGAACCAGTGGTCGGGGCTGCCGTGCAGATGACTTCGCGAGCCGTCAGCTTGATGTTCGTGTTCGAGAGCGGGTTGTGCGCAATCGAGACGAGTTGCAGTTCCGGGTAGGGGATGCCCTTTTGGATCGCAGCGGAGGACAGCTCATTGTAGTTCGGCGTGCCGTTCATCAGGTTGCCGTCGTCATCATCAGCGATGAAGACTTCGAGCACTGCTTGCTCACGCGTGGTCGCATCGGCAACGATCGAACTGAGCACGAGGTCGTCGGTCAGTTGCACGGCCGCAGTCGTGCCGTAGGTGACACGCATGGCTTCGCGGAAGCGCCAAGCGAAACCCATCCAGACTTCGCCGGCGCCGTGTGGCGAGCCACTTGCGTAGGGCCAAATGCGGCTGTTGTTGCCGTTGCGGAGCGGCTGGCCGGGGCTCTGGAAGCCACTGCCGAGCAGCGGGCTGTCGAGCTGATACATGCCAATGATGTCACCCCAGCCTTCGCTGAGGCCTTCGGCATTCGAGTTTGCGATGCCGCCGTATTGGGCGTCAAGGCCGTGACCCCACTCGTGCGCGATGACGCTCGAGAAGGCCGTGTTCGTGCAACCGCCACCAGCTTGGTAGTAGTTGGTCGTGTTGCCAGTGTAGTAGGCGTTGCAGGTGCTGGTGATATTGACGGTGACCCCGATGTTGCTGATCGTCGCCATCTGCCCCGAGTTGCCGAGGATCGAACGAGCCCACTCATTGGTGCGGTCGGTCCAATACGCGGCCGTCGTGTGCGCGGCTGCGTTGGTCGAAGCGCCGGCCGTCAGCAACTGGATTGTTGCGTTGACGCCGGGAGTGACCGTGACGTTGCCTACCGGCGCGTTGGCGCCAGTGATCGGCGAGAAGTGCGTGCCGTCGAGGCCGTTGATGCTGATCGTCACCGGCGACGTGATGTCGATGTCGAACTCACCGTTAAGGTCGGTTGTGCGCAGGCCAACGCCGGGGACGTTGACCGTGATGCCACGTAGCGGCACGTTTTGCAGCGCGCTGCTCGCGTCATTACCGGTACGCGTCCATGCCATCAACGTCACCGTTGAGACCGCGGGAAGAGCATTCTTGCCGGTCTCGATGAGCGAGACGATTGGCGCGCCGGCGGCGGCAATTAGCGGGGTCGGCAGCGCCGTCTTCGGCGCGCAACCAACAAGCTTGCAGTCGTGCTTGTCGTTCTCGAAGTGCAACACGCGGTTGGTGCGAGCGTCGACGTAGTAGCGGCCGACAATGCCTTCGCCGTTGTTGGCGATCGAGTGCACGGCGACTTCCCATGCCAGGAAGATCGGCGCGAGAGTCTTGCTCGTCGTATCGCCCCAGATGACTAGGCGCGGTGCCGGCGCTTGGCCGGTTGGCTCGCCGCCCATTGCATCCCATGCCGTCGCGGTCGCGAGGTTCACGTTGATTGCGGGCACGGTATTGAACTTGGCCGGGATTGGCCAAGCGCGACTGCCCATCATCGAGACCACGCCGGCCATGTTGATGCGCACGTCGACGCGACCTTCGATGGCCGGAACGCCGCGGAACGACTGATCGAACGTGAACGACCACGTTCGACCCATTCGGGCGCCGATGACTTCTTGGAAGTCTGACTGACCCAGGCCGAGTAGCTCGGCTTCATCCTGCAGTAGTTGCACTGCATGGCGACGACCTTCGGCCAGACTGTTTTCACGCCAGTTGGCGATCTTCAGTCCGGTGCCGTAGATCGTGCTTGGCGTACCAGTGGCGGGGTGCCACTTGGTAATCCAGTCTCCGCCGCGTTCTTGGAACTGCCGCAGGGCATCTTTCGAAGCGAGAGGTTCGGGTTGCACGGACTCCTGAGCCAGGAGTAGAGAGGGTACGGCGAGCCATAGGCTCGCAATCGCGAGGTTTCGCATTAGACCAGGGACCAGTGGGGCTGGCGCTGGGATCGCTTTCTGGTGGAAAGGCGATCTGGAGTGAATCGATCGCTTGGGATGGCGATCTGGGAGAGAGGCAGAACAGGATTGTCGCTCCATATGATACCCCGGTCAACGGCCTCGTGTGAGCTCAGGTCTATTCGTGGTGTGGTTCGTTAGCCGAGCAGGTTTAGTGAATTGCCGAGGCCTTGGTCTGACATGCGTTGTCCCGCAATGGTCATGTCGATCAGGATCTGGTCGCGTGCCGACTCGGATATCGCCTTGGCAAAGTCGACATCCTCGATCCGGGCGCGCGCTTCTTCGGAGTTGATGCGTGCCGCAGAGAGCTGTGAGATCTGTCGCGAGAACGTGTTGTCAACTGCTCCGAGCTGCGCGCGTTCGCTGCTGAGTAACTCTTGCGCGCTGTCCAATGCGGCGAGCGTATTGGGGTCGCCAACACTGAGGCTCTGCACGCCGAGCGCCGCGGCACTCGCATCGCTGATCTCGATATCCGTCGCGCCGCCCGTGCCGTCGGTGATGGTGACGGCTTTCGCGCCGCTGACGGAGCCATCGAGTAACGCCCTGCCAGCGAAGTTGGTGCTGCCTGCCGTTTGCGTGATCTGCGCAGCCAGCTGGTCGTACTCCTGTTGGATGATGTCTCGGTCGCTCGCATTGAGCGTCCCGTTTTGAGCCTGAATCGTTAGCTCGCGCATGCGAATCAGCGAGTCCTGGCTCGATTGCAGCGAACCTTCGGCAGTGCGGAGCATGCTCTGGCCGTTGGCAAGGTTGCGTTCGCCTTGGCCCATGCCGCGCGCTTGGGCTTCCAACCGTTTCGCGATCGCTAGGCCCGCGCTGTCGTCAGCGGCTCGCGCGATTCGCTTGCCGCTAGCAAGGCGTTCTTGCCGGCGTTGCTGCATCGCCGTCAGTTGTTCGAGGAAGCGTCCGTTGGTGTTGGTGCGCAATATGTTCATTCGTTCTCCTGACCCGGATCCCGTCGGGCCGTTGCAGGAATCGACACGAATGGCGGCCTCCTTGATTGCGCCGTCTCGTAACGATGCACATTGATGTGACGTGTTGCTTTGATCAGTTCTGCGCTCGCTTGCTCGCCGCGCGGTAATGTTGTTTGGAGCAATACCTCGCGATCGAAGTCTGCACCTGCTCACTCGTCTCACGTTTGATGGACCTGTCTATGCTCCGTATTCTCGCCCTTATCGCTGTGCTGCCCGCGCTCGCCAGTGCGCAGTCGCCGCTAGCAACGACGTTCGCGAACCCCGCTCCTGGCTTCGTTGTAAGCAACACGCCAACCCCGATTACGGGCTTGATGGATGTGACGGTTACTGAGCCGATGGGAATCGAACTGACCCAGATCGACCTTCAGGTCAACACGACACACGGCGTCAACGGCCAGGTTGCGGTCTACATCACCGCGCCCGGTAGCACTCATGTCGGCAATGAGTTGAACGCTGGCGCGTGGACGTTGATGTCAACCGCGACGATGGTGCATTCGGGTGGTCGCGTCTCATTCGTGCTGCAGACGCCGGTGCCCCTTGGCCCCGCAACCTATGGTCTCGCATTCCACTGCATTGAGGCGAACCCGATCTATCACGGTGGCGCGGTTTCGGTGGGCTTGCCCCAGTCCTATTCGAATGCCGAGCTGACGATTGATCTGAGTTTGGCGCGAATGCGCGCGTCGATTGCGGCCAATCCGTTTGGCGGCGGTGGGCTAGGCTTCTCACCGCGGCAGCTTGCGGTTGGCTTGTTCTATACGATTGGGACCACCTTGGTGGACTTCAGCGCGACACCGCGATCTGGCCCGTCGCCGCTGGCGGTGCAGTTCACGTCCGTTGCGGCGTCGAACGCGCCTGGCGGCATTCTGGCCTATGTATGGGACTTCGATAACGATGGCATTCCGGACGCCTCCGTGCCAAACCCACTGTTCACCTTTACCAGCTGCGGCAACTACACGGTCAGTCTGCAGATCATCGACGTCAATGGCGGCCTGACGGCATCCAAGGTCGACTACGTCATTACCGATATTGTCACGCCGGACTTCGAGAACACGATCGTTGGCTCGAACACCGTGTTGTTCACTGATCTCTCGACGCCGACGCCGACCCAGTGGGCGTGGGACTTCGATAGCGATGGCTTGACCGACTCAGTGGTTCAGAACCCGGTGTTCGTGTTTCCGAATGGCTGTGACGAAACAACCGTGACCTTGACGACGACGCTGGCATGTCAGTCGCCGACTACGGTGACGCGCACGATTGCTGTCGCGACGTCGATCGAGACGACCTTCCAGGGCGGGTTCTTCACGGCCGCGGGCGCCTTGAGTTCTGCGAACTACTTCGACATCGATGTCACTAACCCGCTTGGCATCACGGTATGTGGCCTGCACGTCAACAGTCAGCTCGCCGTTGGCACGCCGTTGATCGTCAACCTCTATCAGACCGAAGGCACGTATGTCGGTGCGACCGGTGACGCTTCGCTGTGGCGCTCGGTGGCGAGCGAAACCGTGATGTCCGCCGGCCCTGGCGTTCGCACGTTTGTGTCGTTGTCGACGTCGCTGCACTTGGCGGCCGGCACGTTCGGTATCTGCATGGAGCACGTCGGCGACTCGCCGATTTACTCGAACCTCGGCGGGCCGCTGGTCGTTAGCAACGCCGACGTGACGATTACGGCGGGAGTCGCTCAGGGCGAGCCCGTGTTCGATCCGGCCGCGGCCGTCTTCGGGCCGCGCATCGTCAACATCGCGTTGCACTATGCGACCTCGCAGTCGACCGGTGCTGCCGGCTACGGCTACATCGGTTCGGGGTGCGCCGGCACGTTGGGCGTTCCGACCAACGTCGCGAGCAGTCAGCCGATTCTTGGCGGCACCGCGCAATTCGCCGTCGACAACCTACCGCTCGGCATTGGCATCATGGCGTTAGGCACGGTTCGTTCGGCTCCGCCGCTCGACCTGGCCATCGTTGGCATGCCGGGCTGCCCGCTGCATCACGACGCAGGTGTGCTGCAGACGATGCTCGGCGCCGGCACGTCGGCTACGTTCGACTTCCCGATTCCGAACAACCCGGTGTTCATTGGCACGCAGATCTTCACGCAGGCTGCAAGTCTCGACATCGGTTTGAACACGCTCGGCTTCGCGCTGTCGGATGCCGCGGTGATGCTGGTCGGTCAGTAAGCCAGCCAGACTCCCTGGCGTGACAACGAGGTCACGTTGATAGGAGTCGTCGCGAACTCGTGCTTCGACTCGTAGAGTCGTCGTCGATGTTTGCCCTGCTTGTTGGTTTCTTACTCTTCGTCTCTGGTCTGGCTGCGCAAGTGCCGGACCCATCACCGGCACCTCAGCAGCCGTTCGAGATGGCTCCTGGGGTCACCTATGACGCGACGATCCCGACGTTAGCGCAGGTCACTGGCCATGAGTGGGGGGCAGAGATCTCGGCGCATGCAGACGTCGAGAAATACATCCACGCGCTGCAGAAGGCTGCACCTGATCGCGTCAAGGTCGTGCCGTTCGGCGAGAGTTGGCAGGGCCGCAAGCTCTACTACGTGGTCGTCGCCAAACCGGAGACGATGAAGCGATTGCCGGCGGTGCAGGCCGGCATGCAGAAGCTCGCCGATCCCCGCGGTCTCAGCGAAGCGGAGGGTGAGCGCTTGCTGCGCGACCTGCCGGCGGTGGGTTGGCTCGCAAACTGTGTGCACGGTGATGAACCGTCCGGCACCGACGCGGCGCTCTACGTGCTCTACCATTTGCTCGCGGCGACCAATGATGACGTCGTCAAGAAGGTGCTCGATGAGAGTGTGGTGCTGATCGATCCGCTGCAGAACCCCGATGGTCGCGATCGCTTCGTGTTCTACACGCGCACGGCCCGCGGTCGCTTTCCGGACCCGACGCCGCAAGCCGCTGAGCACACGCAGCCGTGGCCGAGTGGCCGCACCAACCACGCGATGTTCGACATGAACCGTGACTGGTTTGGCATGACCCAGCCCGAGACCGAAGCACGCGTCGCGGCGTTCTTGGAATGGTGGCCGTTGGTCTATGTCGACCTGCACGAGATGGGTGGCAACTCGACTTACTACTTCCCGCCGCCGGCGCAGCCAATCAACAAGGAAGTTACCGAGACGCAGCGCAATTGGTTGAAGCGCTATGGCAAGAACAACGCGCGCTGGTTCGATCGCTTCGGCTTCGACTACTTCACGCGCGAGGCTTACGACGCATTCTATCCGGGCTACGGTGACAGCTGGCCGATGGCGCATGGCAGCATCGGCATGACGTTTGAGATGGCGAGCGCGCGTGGCTTGATCTATCGCCGTACCGATGAAGGCTTGCTGCGCTACCGCGATGGCGTGCGCCGTCACTTTGTGGCCTCGATGGCGACGTTGGAAACGTTGGCGAAGGGCAAGGCCGAGGCGCAGCGGGCGTTCCTGCAGCACCGTCGGGATGGCGTCACGCGTGGCGATCGAGGCGTGGTCTACGAATACGTGTTTCCGCCGGTCGGCGACCGCACGCGGTTGTCACGGCTTGCCAACCTGTTGATGCGTCAAGGCATCGAAGTGCATCAGTCGACCGACGTGTTGCGCGTTGCGGCAGCTGCCGCAATCGATGCGAAACCTGCTCCGGCGAAGGCGATGACCTTCCCCAAGGGTTCGTTCATCGTGTCGATGTCGCAGCCAGCGAGCACGTTGGCCGCGATGTTGTTGCAGCCGCACTTCGATATGGAGAAGTCGTTCCTCGATCGGCAACGGGCGCGGCAGAAGCGTCGCGGTCGCGGCCAATTCTATGACCTGACTGCGTGGTCGTTACCGCTGTTGTTCGGCGTCGAGTGCTTCGAAACCCGTACTGCTTCGATGGGCGACCGCACCCTGTTGCAAGCTGGTGCGGCGAGCTCGGGTGCCGCCCCGCTGCGCGCAGCAGCTCCTAAAGTGGCCTACGTGGTGCCGTGGGGTGCGAATGGTGCTGCCGCGCTATTGGCCGAACTGCTGCGTCTCGGTGTGCAGGCAAAGTGCATCGACGAGCCTTTCACGCTGGATGACCAGAAGTTTCCTGCCGGCAGCTACGTGATTCGCGTGCAAAACCAGCCGGCCAAATTGCACACGCGCATGGCGGAGTTGGCTCGTTCTCACGGGGTCACGCCGTACTGCGCCGACAGCTCTTGGATCGAAGAAGGTCCGAGCTTCGGCACGCGCGAAGGCCACGTGCTCAAGGCGCCGCGCATCGCGATGGCGTGGGATCGTCCGGTTAACACCTACTCCGCTGGTTGGTTGCGCTACCTGCTGGAACAACGCTATGGCTTGCCGGTGACCGCCCTGCGCACGCATGACCTGACGCGTGTCGACCTGGATCGCTTTACGGTGCTGGTGTTGCCTGAGGGGCGCGGCTACTCGAAGACCCTCGGCGACAGCGGGGGCAAAGCGATCGCCGGATTCGTTCGTCGTGGTGGCGTCTTGATCACGCTTGGCTCGGCCACGCAATGGCTCAGCACCAAGGGAGTTGAGTTGTTGGCGACCGAGTCGGAGTCGCGCGGCGAACACCTCGCCGCCAACAACAAGCTCGGCGACAAGAAGCCTGATGACAAGAAGCCTGATGCCAAGAAGGGCGATGCCAAGAAGGGCGAACCCAAGCCATTCGACTACGAGGCGGCGATTCGTCCCGACAAGGAGTCCCCGCCGTCAACTCCCGGTGCCATCCTGCAGGTGACCATCGATGCCAAGCATTGGCTCGGATTTGGCTACGGCAAGACGGCGAACGTCGTGCACGACAGTTCGAACATCTTGACCCCGATCAAGTTGAACCGCGGCACCAATGTGGTGCGCTACGCGAAGCGCGATCAGCTGGTGCGTGCCGGCTTCGTCTGGGACGACAACCTCAAGCAACTGCCAGAGAAGGCCTATCTCGTGCACCAACCGCACGGTCGCGGGCACGTGATTGCGTTCGCCGAAGACCCAAACGTGCGCGCCTTCGCCGACGGCCTCAATCTACTGCTGCTCAACGCCGTGTTGCTGACGGCGGGGCGGTAGCGGTTGGGTCGCGACCTAGGAGTCTGCGCCACGGGAGAGCAAACCGCCATGCACGCACCCTTCACACCATGTCGGCCCGCCAAATCCTCGCCGAAGCCACCGATTCGACTGCGTTTCGGCGAACCAACCCGGTGCGAACGTCACGCACCTGGTCGATTCGCCTCCCGTGACGCAGACTCCTAGCGGTTGCGGCGCGGCAGGAACAGCGAGTTGGCGCGGCGGTAATTGCCGAAGTTGTTCATCAGCGCCGCCAGGGCCTCTTCGTCGTAGTTGATGGTCGCGTAGTCGGATGAGCCTTGAATGGTCATGTTGCCGGTGCAGATGACCGAGCCGTTGATTTCCGACGGGGCGCGAATGGTCAGGTTGCCGTCGACGTAGAGCAGGCCAGTGAAGAGTGAGTTGTTGCCCGGATTCAGTGTGACGTTGCCGCGAATGATGACGAGGCCCGAACCCTGCAGTGGGTTGCCGGTGTCGAACTGCATGCTCGTCAGGTCTGCGACAATCAGCGAGTTTTCCGGCAGCGGGCTTGGGAAGTTGGCGGACGACGTCACGACCTGATCTGCCATCGACGACAGTTCGGCAAAGGTCAGGCCGAAGACAGCCTCGAAGCTATCGTCGTAGGTTGTGCCGGCGGATAGCCCAGGTGTGCCGGTGACGCGATACTGTTTCTTCGGACCAGTGGTCGGTGTGCCCGATCCCTGTGGGTAGTAGATGCCCGCGGCGCTGCCGCCGTTGATGCGCCCGTTGGTATTGATGTGGCACGAGTTGCCATCGTTGACGTTGATCGCAGCTTGGCCAGGCAGGTTGATCACGGCGCGCAACACGTCGGTCTCCGCAAGCTCGGTGGCTAGCACCAAGTTCGGGGCTTCGTTGAAGGCCACGTTGGCGTCCATCTGCCGGTAGACATAGCCAACACTTCGCAACCGCCAGGCACTACCGGGGGCACCGCCGACCTTGGGGATTGAAATGTCGGAGCAGTCGAATTGCTCGCGCCAAGCAAGTCGCTCCGTGTCTGGGTCGGCGGCCCATTCCTTCCAAACTTCGTAGCGGGCCCACAGGTTGCCCGAGATGCGGAAGTTGCGAACCAGGCCGA
The DNA here is from genome assembly GCA_051278165.1 of Planctomycetota bacterium. GTDB lineage: Bacteria > Planctomycetota > UBA1135 > UBA1135 > UBA2386. Next base: position 10,202 of record JBNMNW010000107.1, read on the forward strand.
TGTCTGGATCCTCGGTGTCGAGCACGGCCGGCACCGCTGCTTCGTCGAGTTCAGGCGCGAATGCCGTGACCGGCTGCGAGGTCTGGCGGCGAAGCCAGCTCAAGCATTCGGTCAGGCCAGAACGTGCAGTCATGACCGCTTGGTAGTTCGTGATGAACAGCGTGCGGTTATTGGAGATCTGGGACTGCAGCGTCAGTGTGCCTGTCGCCACGATGCCAACGACGACGGTCGTAAACATCAGTGCGAGGATCAGGGCGGTTCCGCGTTCGCTGTCTCGATTGATTGTTGTTTGAAGCATTTCCGTCACCACGACCTTCTGAACTCGCTTCACTTATCGACGCTTTTGGGGGTAGATCTGGGCCGGGTATCAAATCGAGACGCATGAACACCCGGGCTGGTGCGTGCAACGACATGGGCGAGGCGCAATGATTACCTGAGCGTGAGCAAATCCTCCGATACCACTGACCGATCCTCCGCCCACGTCGCCGTGGCGCTGCTGTCCTTCTTCGTCGCGATCGTGCTGCTGATCGTCAAGTTTTGGGTCTACTCCCGAACCGAGTCGCAGGCGATCTTTAGCGATGCACTCGAGTCGATCGTCAACGTCGCGGCGGCGTTGGTCGCGCTGAGTGTCCTCAAATACGCCGGTCGCCCTGCCGATCGCGATCACCCGTATGGCCACGGTAAGATCGAGTTCTTCTCGGCGGCGTTCGAAGGCGGACTGATCTTCTGTGCCGCGTTGGTGATCCTGTGGCAGGCGGTAGAAGCGTTCTCGGTCGGCGCGATGCCGCGCGAACTCGATTTCGGCTTACTGATGACGTTCTTGGCCGGCGCCGTCAACGGCTTGCTCGGCTGGTTCTTGATCCGCTACGGCAATCGTCACGATTCCCCGGCGCTGTCCGCGGACGGTCACCACGTGCTGTCGGACTTCTGGACCAGTATCGGCGTGGTGCTCGGTCTGCTGGCCGTGCGCCTCACCGGGCTGGCCTGGCTCGATCCAGCGATCGCCGCCGTGATGATGGTTTGGCTACTGATCACCGGCTGGCGCATCGTCAAGCGTGCCATTGGTGGCTTGCTGGACGCCGAGGATCCCGTGCTGCTGCAGGCAGTCGTCGAGCAACTTTCGAAGCGAGTCGGCAACGGCGTGATCCGCCTGCACCACTTGCGCGCGATTCGCTCGGGCAGCTTCCGCCACATCAGCGCCCACTTGGTCGTGCCCGAGTTTTGGAGTGTGCAGCGTGCCCACGATACGGCGGAGGAACTCGCCGCGAACCTCGAACGAGAATTACCTGGGAAGGCCGCTATCGATTTCCACACGGACCCGTGCGAGCGGTCCTGGTGCACGATGTGTGACCTGGAAGAATGCTCTGTTCGTCAGCAGCCGTTCGTGAAGCTGGAGCCGTTGACTGTGGACGAGGCGGTGGTGCCAGATGACGCATTGCATACCATCGAGCGGTAGTGCGACAGCTGTGCGGTTTGTCGATCCGCACGAGAGCGACCTTCGCGCGGTGCAGCAATTTGACCATCCTGCCGACGCAGCGGTGCGCAGTTCGGTTGCCGCAAGAATCGACGCCGGTGCCATGCGGCGCGTCTTAGCCGTGCTGCTGCTGCTCGCGATTGGGCTCAACTGGTGGTGGTTGCAGCGGAGGGCAGGCTGATGCAGTTCGTGCACCCCGAAGCCTTCCTGTTGTTGCCGCTGTGTGCGCTGATCTTGCGCCGTCGCCTTTGGCCTCGGCCGCTGGTCGGGTTGTTGCGCGTGCTCATGCTGGTGGCCTTGACCGCCATGTTGGCGCAGCCATCGTGGGGCTCCGTTGAGGACGGCCGCGATGTCGTATTGGTTGTTGATCGTTCGCGTTCGATGCCAGCAGCTCACCTGCAGCAGGCGCGCGAGTTGGCGGCCGAGATTGCCGCCGATCTGCCCGCTGGCGATCGCATCGGCGTGGTTGCCTTCGGTCGCGAAGCGTATGTGGTATCGCAGCTGGGTCCGACGCTCAGTTGGTCGGAAGAGCTACGCTCCTTTGACCCTGACGGAAGTTCGTTGGCAGCCGCGTTGACGACGGCATTGGCTCTGGTCGAACCGGGCCGCAACGCGACCTTGTTGGTTTGGAGCGACGGAGAAGTGTCGGCCGAGCAGACGCAGTCGTTGGCACGGTTGGCGTCGCGACGCGGCATCCGGATCGACGTGCGGCCGGTGGCTCGCGACTTCGGCCGCGACGCGGCTGTCTACGATATGCGTGTGCCGTCGGAGGTGCCGGTGGCGTCGCCGTTCGCGATCAATGCGACGGTCATAGCGACGGAATCTACCTCGGCGGAATGGCGGCTATTGGTCGGCGGCGAACCCATTCGCTCCGGGTCGGTGTCGTTGCAGTCGGGGCGCAATACCTTGCAGGTTCAGCACCGCTTGCTGACCCCCGGCGAGCACACGGTGGCGCTCGAGGTGGTGATGCCCGGCGATAAGACGCCGCAGAATAATCGCGGTGTCGCCGTGCTTCGTGGCGTCGCCAAGACCCGCGTTCTGTGTGTGACGCCCGGTGGTCGAGAAGATCGGCTGACGCGGTCGTTGCGTGCGGTTGGCATCGACATCGTCGTCGCATCACCTGATACCGCGCCGCTGACGACTGCGGAACTCGATGGCTTTCGCGCCGTTGTGCTCGAAGACGTGCCGGCTGACCAGTTGCCTGCGCGCGCGATGCGCAACGTCAGCAACTGGGTTCGAAACCTCGGTGGTGGCCTGCTGATGACCGGCGGCTTCAATAGCTTTGGCGTCGGCGGCTACCACAAGTCGCAACTGGAAGATGTGCTGCCGGTCACCATGGAGATCCGTGAAGAGCAGCGGAAATTCGGTCTCGCGATGGCGATCGCGCTCGATCGATCCGGCTCGATGCAGGCAATGGTTGGGGATGTGACTAAGATGCAGTTGGCCAACCGAGGTGCTGCGACGGCGATCGAATTGATGTCGGCGATGGATGCCGTTTCGGTGCTCGCGGTCGATACCGGGCCACACGTCGTGCAATCGCTGGAAGTCGTCGAAGACAAGGAAGGCATTCTGGAGCGCGTGCGTTCGATCGAGTCGGCGGGCGGCGGCATCTACATCGGCGCAGCGTTGCACGCAGCCGCCGAACAGCTCGAGGGCGCAGATCAGCAGAACCGGCACATCGTGATCTTCGCCGACGCCGCCGACTCCGAAAACCCCGAGGACTACCGAGAGTTTTTGCCAGAGCTGGTCGCCAACGGCATCACCGTATCGGTCATTGGCTTGGGCACGTCGTCGGATGCTGACGCACCATTGCTGGAGGAGGTCGCGTCGCTCGGCAACGGGCGGTGCCAGTTTGTCGAGTTTGCGACCGATCTACCGCGTGTGTTCGCGCAGGAGACCATCCAAGTTGCGCGTTCGTCCCTGATCGAAGCAGCAACTGCCATCGACATCGAGGCGTCACTGCAGTTGCTCGGCGCGATGCCCGAAGTCCTGCCGTCGGTCGGCGGCTACACCGTTGCATGGATGCGCGATCGCGCCGAACGGGATCTGTCGGCACGGCCGAAGCCTGATGCAACTGGCGAAGAAGTGGCACCGATGCTGGCGCATTGGCAAATCGGTTTGGGCCGCAGTGCAGCGTTCCTCGGCGAAGCGGATGGCGTGCTGACCGGGGAGTGGGCGCAGTGGCCGGGCTATGCAGACTTCTTCGGCACGTTGGTGCGTTGGTTGTGTGGTGGCTCGCCAGCAGGCTTGTTTGTGTCTGCGCGCCGCGACGGCGATGTCGCGGTTTACCACCTGGAAGTCGACCCCGAGAATGCGCGCGTGCTCGATGCGTTGCGCGGCGTGCTGACGTTGCCGAACGGCGAAGTTGTCGACCTGATGTTCGAGTCGGTCAGCGCCGGTCGAGTTGCGATCCGGGTCCCTCTGAGGAGTCAAGGTGTGCATCGTGCCGCGGTGCAGATTGGCAGCGAGACCGTTCGCCTGCCGCCGATGTGTCTACCGTATTCCTCAGAGTGGACGCTGCAGCTGGATCCACAGCGAGGCGAACACACGCTGCGTGACTTGGCGCGACGCACGAACGGCAATGTGGCACCGAGCGTCGCCACGTTATTGCAAGGGGCGCGCAAGAGCCTCGGCCGTTCGGACCTGTCACCGTGGTTGCTAGTGTTGGTGTTGCTGGCGTTGGTTGCGGAGGTCGCCGTGCGGCGCTTGCAGGTGCACGTGCCGAACTACGCCAGCAAGTGGCTCGAAGCTCGTGCGGTGAAAGCCGCTGTGAAGCGGGCACGCATACCGTCGGCTCCGCGTGAGGCTGCGGTTGCTCCGCCAAGTAGGCCGGCTGACGTGGCGCTGAGCGGCGAGCAAGCCGAGATTGCTGCGGCGCACGGCACTTCGAAGGTGCAGGAACCGCCAAAGGAATCATCCGACAGCTTGCTCTCGGCGCTCGAACGCGCCCAGCGCCGTGGGCGCGTCTAGGGACGCACAAAGGCCGCAACTGACGTTGCGCTGGGGGCGCGTCTAGGGACGCACAAAGGCCGCAACTGACGTTGCGCTGGGGGCGCGTCTAGGGACGCACAAAGGCCGCAGTGACCGCAATTAGCGCGCGTTGTGACGCAGTGCGCTAGTCGGCAGCGGTGCGAACTCCTGACCCGGTTTGGCCCACTTGAGATCTAATTCGGTGCCGCCGGTTGCGTTGAAACCGACCAGTTCGAAACTGTGCAGGCCCTTGCCAAGCGCGATCGAGCCGAGCTTCTGCAGGGAGCCGTGTAGCCCGTCGTTGTCGGCCACCAGTTTGCCATCGATCCACAGCTTGCTGCCGTCGTCGCTGGTTAGCAGGAAGCGATAGAGTTCGTCTTCGTCGATTGAGAGGAACCCGAAGTATTGATGCGCCGAGTGTTCGGCTGGCGGGCCTTCGCTACCAATCACTGCAACCGTCTTGCCTGCTGCGCGGAACATCGCGCGATCAGCTGGAATCGTTTGCCAGTCACAGGTCGCGGTCGTCAGCGTCAGGCCGGCATCGAATGCCCTCGCCTTGACGGGGCCGAGTGGTCGAACCTGCTCGAATGCTTGGGCGACAATCGTGCTGACACGGCGATCGCCTTGGAACAGCGCGACCTGCAGCGTCACACTAGCATCGAGTTGCAACACCTCTGGCATGATCGGCGAGTTGGCCGTTGGAGCGGTGTTGTTGGTGGTGTAGCGCAGGTCGGCGAGCTCGGTCTCCTGCTTGACGATCACTCGGAGTGACGTGACGAACTGGTTCGACTCGGCCTCGATGCGCGGCGTGCGGAAGACTGTGGCTTTGCCCAGGACTTCGACCACGACAACCGACGCGACCGCATCCGGTGCTTCAGCCGGCAGGCGAACGGTTGCGCCGCTCTGGTTGCCGTCTTTGCCAACCGCCAGCGACTTGCTCGGATCACTGAGTAGGTAGGCACGGTCGATGGTGTTCGCAAGCCCGGGCAGCACCAGCGTGCCGTTGCTGGGCCAATCGAAAACGTGCAGGTAGATCTTGGTCTTGCCGCCGTTCGACGTGTCCTGGTCAAGCTTGATGGTGCAGCGGCCGAACGGCAGCGACTCAAAAATGCTCGCGGTCGTGCCACCGATGGCTTCGCCGTTGACCGCCATCCACTTGCCGATACTCGCCAGTCGCGCCACCGATTGCGGCGGGAACATGCCGTCGGCGCGCGGGCCGACGTTGAGCAGGTAGTTGCCACCCTTGCTGGCGATGTCGATCAGGTTGCGGATCAGGTCGCGGTCCGACTTCCAGCGCGTGTCCGTTGCGTTCCAGCCCCAGTGGCCGTTCATCGTCATGCACGACTCCCAATCGACGCCGGGCAAGCCGGTCGCTGGGATCTCTTGTTCCGGCGTGTCGAAGTCGCCGACCGCTTCGGTGCTACCCGAGAACCCCTGCATGCCTTGGCGATGCACGTCGACGCGGTTGTTGACGATCATCTCCGGCGCAAGTTTGCGGCACAGTTCGAACAGGCGCACGCCACGCTCGTGCGTCCAAGTCGTTTCCCACTCGCCGTCGAACCACATCACAGCCGGACGATAGCGCTGGATGACTTCGGTGACCTGCGCGTGCAGGTAGCGTTCAAATCGATCGAAGTCGGCGCCCTCGGTGCTGCGGTCCTGCTCCCAGCCGCGGCGCGGCAGGTAGTCGGGATGATGCCAATCCATGATCGAGTGGTAGGTGCAGAACTTGAGGCCATGGCGTCGGCAGGCGTCGCTCAGTTCTTGCATGATGTCGCGGCCGTGTGGCGTGTTGCCGACATCCCAGTCGGTCACGGCGCTGTCGAACAGGCAGAAGCCATCGTGATGCTTGGACGTGATCACGATGTATTTCATGCCCGCGTCTTTGGCCATGCGCGCCCACTCGTCGGCATCGAAGTCGACCGGGTTCCACTGCGGTTGGAACTTCGTGTAGGTGTCGCGCGGGATTTGTGCCGTGGTGCGAATCCACTCCCCGTGATTGTCGCGGTCCTGCCATTTGCCGGCGGGAATTGCATACAGGCCCCAGTGCAAGAACATGCCGAAGCGCGCGTCGCGCCACCAATCCATGCGTTCGTCGTGGTTGGCGGGCGGCTTAGGGAGCGCTTGCTCAGAGCGGAGTGCGCATGACGGCAGCGTCAAAAACAGGGACGCGACGATGAGAGAGAGGGCGATGGCTTGGGGAAATCGCATGGCGTCTATCCGGGACATGTGCCGCAGTAAAGGCGTTGGCGCGCGACATCAGCCGCCGCTTGGTAGTCTTTGCATTCACCACGAAAGGAGTAACACGATGAAAACCTTACTGTTCCATTTGCTCAGTTGCGCCCTTGCTCAATCAGCTCTCGCTCAAGCGCAGGACATTGGACTCACAATGGATGGCGGTGTCTTGACGGTAATCTACGGTCAGGATTGCGGCCCAGTCGCTTGTACGCCGTTCGCAGGTGGATCTGTAGCTGCGGGCGAGAGCAGATCGCTCGTGCACTTCAGTGCGCCGCAGACGCTCTACGCCATTGCGATTGGAAACCCTGCTGCCTGCGCGGCCGTGCCGGGTTTCGACAATGCTTTGCTGCTCGGTAACCCG
>JBNMNW010000108.1:0-17227 GCA_051278165.1 Planctomycetota bacterium
TGTTCACCCTGACAGACAAGAGGTTTACAGCCGAAAACCAGCGCGCCTATGAAGCGCAGCGCCCGCGGGTTCTGCGAGCAAAGTAGAGCTAGCGCGCAGGTACGGATTCAGGGTTGGTTGCTGGGTACTACTCGACCATCGCGCTGGCAGGTTCGCAGGACCACGCACTGCCATACGACCAGAGCGATGAGCGACGCCCACCCGATCGCACCCATGATGATGATGCCACATGCCATGTGTCGGTAGCGCCCGGTCTGCTCAGCTAGGAATCAGCGACTGGCGTATTTCAGCCGGCCGACTCCGTAGCCATCACCAGGCGTAGAAGCCTTGACCGCTCTTCTTGCCGAGCTTGCCGTCCGCAACCATCTTGCGCATGAGTGCAGGCGCTTCGAATCCAGCGAGATCCAACTCGATGCGCAGGTAGTCGGCAATCGCCAAGCGCACATCCAAGCCAACCAGGTCCGTCAACTTCAGCGGGCCCATTGGGTGGCCGTAGCCGAGCACCATGGCCTTGTCGATGTCTTCGGCCGACGCGACGCCCGACTCCAACATGCGGATTGCTTCTAGGCCGAGACACACACCCAAGCGCGAACTGGCGAAGCCGGGGCTGTCCTTGACTAGGATCGGCTCTTTGCCGAGTTGCTTGGAGTAGGCGGTGACGGAGTCGATCGTCGCTTGCGACGTCGCGTCGGTGCGCACCAACTCGAGCAGCTTCATCAGCGGCACCGGGTTAAAGAAGTGCATGCCGATGCAGCGCTCGGGATTGGCAACGCCTTCGAACACCTTGGCTAGCGAGAGCGACGACGTGTTGCTGCCGAGCACACAGGTCGGGCTAACGATGTCGGCTAGTTCGCGGAACAGGCCGTTCTTGATCTCAAGCTTTTCGGGCACGGCTTCGACCACCAAGTCAGCGCCGGCTGCGGCCTCTTTGCGATCACTGGTGATCGTGATGCGGGATAGCACTTCGTCGCGAACGGCCTCAGTGGTCTTACCGCGATCGACGCCCTTTTGCAGGAAGGCTTGCACGCGGATGAGGCCCTTCTGCACGAACTCGTCAGTGATGTCTTGCAGCACGACAGTCGAACCGGCTTGCGCGCAAACTTGCGCGATGCCGGCACCCATCGTTCCTGCGCCTAGAACGGCGACCTTTGCAAACTGTGTATCACTCATCGTTCAGCTCTTCTTTTGCTTGCTCAAAAACGCGTCCATGCGCGCCTTCTTATCATCACTGTCAAACAACACTGCCTGCGTCGAACTCTCGAACACCACGGCGTTCTCGTGTCCAGGTCGCGACAAGGCATTGAGGGAACGCTTGGCAGCGCGCACGGCCAGGCGGCCATTTTTGGCGATGGCGTCGGCCATCGCGAGTGCGGCATCGACGACTTCGGCGTCGGGCACAACCTTGTTGGCGAGGCCGATGCGCACGGCTTCGTCGGCGTCAACCATGCGGCCGGTATAGACGAGTTCGCGGGCGAGGCCGAGGCCGATGAGGCGCGGCAAGCGGTAGGTGCCGCCGGCGGCAGGCATGATGCCGAGCTTGACCTCGGGCTGCCCCATCTTGGCGGACTCGCCGAGCACGCGCAGGTCGCAAGCGATCGCCAGTTCGCAACCGCCGCCGAGCGCGTAGCCCTTGACCGCGGCGATCACCGGCACAGCGAACTCTTCGATGCGGTTGAAGATGCTGCTGTTGATCGCCTTGAGCGCGTCGCGTGACGTCCGGTCGCGAAGTTGTGCGATGTCGGCTCCGGCCGCGAAGGCTTTGTCGCCGGCGCCAGTCAGAACAATCGCGGCGACGGTTTCATCATGCTCTAGCTCATCGAGCACGGCATGAAGGCCGTCGACCATCTCTTGATCGATCGCGTTGCGCCGCTCGGGCGCGTTCAGGGTGACGAGCACGGCATCGCCGCGTCGCTCGGAAAGCACTCGTGAAGTCATCGGGCGAAGCATCGTCCGGATTCCACGCCGCAGCGCCACCGCGAAGTACCGTTGTGCCCGAGTTGTTGCGCCCTAGTTGGTGCGCCCTAGTTGGTGTGCCAGCTAGAGCGACGGCACCCGATCCGTGCGTTTGTAGCCGTTGAGATGGCCTTGCCGCCCCTACTTGCTGGACGTAACTGGCATCACGACTGCCATCGTGAACGTCTCGACATCGGAGGCCTGGATGCCCTTAGTAAGGGTGACGCCCTGCGCGTAAACCGCGACGCCAGGAGGCAGTTGCTCTCGCGTGAACTGCACCGCAAAACCACCATCTGGATAACCGACGCCAGCACCGAGCACGACGTGATTCGACAGCAGCGGCGGCAGACCCTTCAGGTAGTGGGTCATCTCAGGCCCTACCGACGCAATGATGCCACCGAGGAAGATCTGGTCGCCGTACTCCACGCGGAACTCGACGTCGGCGCCGACGAATCCGATGCTCAGCTCAGGCGAAACGGGTGGTGCGGACAGGGGAAGGGCGCATAACGCCGCAAGGATCAGCGAGTTGGCAGGCATTTGACTTCTCCGATTGGGGTCTCGAGTCGTTGTTGGCGACCATCGATTACTAGTCCCGCACTCTCGCGCGGTCGCAGTCCTTGTGATGAATTTTATGAGCGAACCGCTCTGTCGACCAGGTTGCCTCGGTCGTGATCGCCGAACGCTTTCCGAACGGATCAGAGCGCGCCGCTGGCGAAACTGCCACGGCTTCATCACTTGAATTGCCAGTCGACGAATATCTCGAAGGCAGCACTCGCCGAACTCTCGAACAGCTCGTCACTGCGGGAGATCTCGTTCTTGCAGTGCCGAGAAATGTCCTTCGAAGCACTGACCGCATTTCATCCACCGAAGCTGACCTACTTCGACGTCTACGCCACCAGGTTCTCCGCCGCCGAAGTTCGAGCACTGGCCGCGAACTGGCCGGGCTGCAAGGTTCGCCTGCCAGACGCCACAATCTATTCCGTGCAGTAGCGGCGCGCTCAGCCGGTGAGCACGATCTTGCCCATCGCCTCGCGCGCCTCAAGCAGACGATGGGCCTCGGCCACTTCCGCCATCGGCAACGCGCGGTCGAGAACGGCTTGGAACTGCCCCTGCTCAAACATGCGCAGCACCTGACGCAGATCCCCCTTGCTGCCCATCGTTGAGCCGAGGATCGACAGGCTTTTGAAGAACACCTGATGCAGCGACACCTTCACGTTGCCGCCGGTCGTCGCGCCGCAGGTGACGACCCGACCACCGCGTGACAAGCACTTGATCGAACCGGCGAACGTTGCCTCGCCGACGTGTTCGAACACCACCTGCACGCCTTCCTTACCGGTGATCTTGCGCACCTCGCTGGCGAAGTCAGTCTTCTGGTAGTCGATGACGTGATGAGCACCGAGCGCGCTCACCCTGGCACATTTCTCCGCGCTGCCGGCCGTGGCGATGACCTGCGCGCCCAGGGTGCGGGCGATCTGCACCGCAGCCGACCCCACGCCAGACAAGCCAGCGTGCACGAGCACGGTCTCGCCAGCGCGCAGTTCCGCGCGCCGCACCAGCATGTTCCACGCGGTCTGAAACACCAGACACACTGAAGCCGCCTGTTCGAACGACAGCGAAGATGGCTTGGGCGCCACATTCGCGACCGGCAAGCACACATACTCGGCGCTCGTGCCATCGCAGCTTTCGCCAAGGATATCGTAGTCGCGGCACAACTGGTCGACGCCAGACTGACACGCCTCGCACGCGCCACACGACACGCCCGGCAAAACGACGACTTCGTCACCTTCGCGAATGCCACGGACACCGGCACCGACGGCATCGACGACACCACTGCCATCACTGCTCGGAATTAGCGGCAACGGAAACTCGTGGCCAGGCACGCCACGACGCACCCAAGTGTCGAGATGGTTTAAGCCGATCGCGCGCACGCGAACTCTGACCTGTCCAGCACCCGGCTCGGGCACGGGACGTTCTTCGATTAAGAGTCGGTCGAAACCGCCGTGTTCGCGCACGACCACGCATCGCATTGCTGCCATGCTCAAGAGTATGCCGGCTCAGGTAACCGGGTGCATCTCAGCAGTCAACTCCATCACGACCTGGCGCACTTCGCCCATCATGAACGGCTTGGAGAGCAGGCGATCGGGATTCAGCTGGCGGGCACACTCTTCGACGTAGTCGTCGGCATGACCGCTCATCAGCACACAGCTCACTTGCCTACCGGTTGCGCGAAGTTGGCGAATCACTTCGGTGCCGTCTATCTCCGGCATCGTCAAATCCACCAAGGCAATGCAGAATTTTTGAACGCTTGCCAGGCCGCGATTCGGCAGCGAGTCGACCGTGATCATCATCGCCTCGATCCTGCGAATCCAATCACCACACTGCTCGGCACAACCTTGGCTCTTGATCGCCAACGGCAGTTCTTCGGAGTGCTTTTCGAGCATGCATAGATTGCGTGCCCTGGTCAGGAAGTAGTCGGCGCGGATGTGCAAATCCGCTTCCAGCGGCGGCTCCGTGGCACGATCGACCCATACCGCAGCCGCGTTCGCACCGTCCGCTTCGGTCAACGCATTCGCGACGCGCGCCGCCGCGGCTTCCGCAACACCAAGCGGACCATTGTCCTTAGTCTGATCCCACAACTGTTCGCCCGCACGGGCTGCCTCGCGCAGGTCATAGCGCCACAGCGCCGCCACACGATCCAATGAGGCTTGGTAATACGCTGCCGATCCAAGCGGCAAGGCAGCTAACTTGGAATCGAGTTCTCTTACTAGTAGCTGTTGCGCAGGCGCCAGCGCAGTCAGGGCGAGACCGCTGGCAACCGCGATAAGGACACGGCGCATGACCGGAATCATACTTGCACAAGCGCTATTCGTGATGTCGTGGCTTTGCACCTAGCAGGTGTCGGACGAAGAAATCCTGACGACGGCGCACCAAGTAGGGCCTCTCACCGACGCCGTGCGGACCGCCAGGAACGACAACCAGATCGAAGTCTTTGTCAGCCCGAATCAACGCATCCACTACTTGCATCGTCGATGCGGGGTCGACGTTGGTGTCCATCTCTCCAACGGTCAGCAACAACTGACCACGCAACAGGCCTGCGTGTGTCACATTAGAATTGTCTGCATACCAAGGACCGACCGGCCAACCGAGCCACGCCTCGTTCCACCACGTTTTGTCCATGCGGTTGTCGTGGCAACCGCAATCAGAAACGCCAACGTCATAGAAGTCGCCGAAGTGCAGCAGCGCCGCGAGCGTGCTCTGGCCACCAGCACTGCCGCCGAAAATGCCGACGCGTTCGAGATCCATGTATTCCCTGGTCACGGCGGCTTGCCTCATCCAAAGAATGCGATCGGGGAACCCGCTGTCCTTCAGGTTGCGCCAACACACGTCATGGAACGCGCGGCTACGCCAGTTCGTGCCCATGCCATCGATGCGAACCACAATGAAGCCCAGTTCAGCGATCTTGCGTTGGCGGCCACCAATGCCCCAACGCTTCGGCACGAAGTGACTGTGAGGGCCGGCGTAGATGTCTTCGACTACGGGGTAGTGGCGTTTGGGGTCGAAGTTGGACGGCTTGATCAGGATGCCATGGATGTCGGTCTTGCCGTCGCGCCCCTTGGCAACGAATCGCTCTGGTGGCAGGAAGCCCGCCGCCAATAGGGCAGAGCGATCATCACGGCCGAGTTCGACGAGCAACTCGCCAGTCTCCGCATTCCGCAACTCGGTCACCCAAGGATGATCCACTCGCGACCAACGCGCCAGCAGCCGCTCACGGTCCGGCGAAAACTGCCATTCGTGATTGCCGTCGGACTTGGTCAGCGGCGTCAAGTTGCCGCCGTCGACATCGATGCGGGCGAGGTGCGCGTGGTATGGGTCTTGATCCGGGTGCAAGCCAAACGCCGTGAACCAGATACGCTTGCCGTCGACGCGCTCGACCTTGCGCACCAACCAGTTTCCTTTGGTGACCTGACGCGTCGAGCCGGTCTTCGCATTGACGTGATAAATGTGGTTCCAACCGTCGCGCTCACTCGCCCACAGCAGCTTGTCACCGTCGAGCCAGTGCAGCCATGTCTTCTGTGAATAGTCGATGAAGGTCTCGCTGTGCTCATCGATGACCGTGCGCACCTTGCCAGTAGTCGCGTCGATGGCATACAGGCGCAGGTGCTGATGACCGCGTTGATTGAACACGCAATAGACCTCGCTGCTGTCGGCCGACCAGTGCACGTTGTTGATCGACCACGCGTTGTCAAACTTGGCGGCATCGACAGTGATCTGCTTGCCGTTGGTCAGGTCGAACAAGGCGGGCAACGGCCGATCGATCCGGTCACCAGGCTTGAGGTAGTTGCGTGAATGCAGTTTCGGCTGCAGCTGATCGCGCGGCGATGATTCAACGCAATGCACCATGCGACGTTCGGCCAAACGGACCCGAAATCCAAACGCCCGCTCTTGGTTGGGCGAAACGTTGCCAGGCAAGCGGTAGCCGTCTTCTGCCGTGCCATCCGTCGTCAGAGCCTGCTGCTTGACGCCCTCCTGACTCAGCCAAACGTTGTGGTCCCGAATGACCATGCGCTCGTTCTTAGCGGCGAGACGCGGACCCGGGCGGGCCGCGCGGCGCGAATCCTCATCAAACACGGCATGGCACTTGCCAGCCTCGGCAACGAACACGCCAACCAGATCATCGGTTTGGTAGTCGGCGATCCAGGTGTGCCCAGCGAACGTCGATTGCGACAACTTCTTGCCCGGAGCGATCTCACCATAGGCGCGCACCTGCCGACTGCCATCGACCCAGAACAGGCGGATCTTGCGCTTCAGGCGATTCTCGAATGTCAGCGTCGATGCGCGCCGAGCATTGGCGCTCGCCGACCAACTCTTGCGCGGCGCCAAACGCTTTGGCTTTTCGTCGATACCGACACGCTTGGCATCGCGCCCACGCTGCACCGTGCCATCGCGAGCGACTCGTACGAACTCTCGGCTTTTGCCGCGCCCAGTCGCATACCAAAGGCCCTCTGTCGTCCAATGGATGTCGGGATGGAACGCGCCGCCAAGTTTTGACCACTTGGCAAGCAAGTCCGTGGCGCGGCGATAGTCCTCAGCCGAACCTTGGCAGGTGACGGCGTTGGCGAGCAAGCAAACAAACAACACGGGCAAGGCGCGCAGCATGCGCACATGCTGCCGCAGTCCGAGCTACTTGGCTAGGAGTCTATCGAGTGTTTCAACGGGCTAGCGCTGTCGCGATACGCACGACGCTGGCCACGACTTTGTCGACACCGGCGCGATGGCGATCGCTCTTGAGCGAGCCATCTTCGGCGAATGCCTCATGCGCCGTTCCTAACGCGAACTGCTCCGTCACGACCTGCATGCCGACGTTCATCAGGATCTGACGCAAGTGCACCAAGCCGCGCATGCCGCCGAGGCCGCCAGGCGAACTCGAGAGCAGGCCAGCAACCTTGCCCGGCCAAACCGCAACCTTCGGTTCGGCAGCGTACGGCCGCGACAGCCAATCGATCGTGTTCTTCAACACCGCCGGAATCGACGAGTTGTATTCGGGCGATACGAACAGCAGCGCGTCGTGTTGCTTGACGACTTCGCGCAGCTTAACTGCACCTTCGGGAAGGCCTTCCGCCTCCTCAAAGTCGCCGTCGTAGATCGGCATAGCGAAGTCCGACAGGTCGGCAATAGTGATCGTCGTGCCATCCGGAGCGGAGCCGGCAATGGCCTTGGCCAACTGCTTGGAGAACGCGGCGCGTCGGGTCGAACCCGGAATGACGAGTAGCTTTAACATGGCTTAGTTTTCACCGAAGGAGTCGTCGCACAGCGCCCACAGGTCCGCGCGCACTTCGACGGTAGTGGCGAGTTGTTGGAGCCTGGCGAAAGTAAGTTCTTCGCGCATCGAACAGAATAGTAATGGTGCGTAGATGACGTCAACGCACTCAATGGACAGTGGATTCTACGGCTTGGCTGACAGCGTAGGACCCGGCGGCGCATCCTCCAATGTGCGTTTTCATCGTTGCTGCCGACTCTCTCGGCGCAACTTCATTGGCTCCCGATCTATTGCTACCGGGCGTCGGCATCAGGCACCGACGCATCACCCGCGGTCGCCACTTCCTTGACCTTGCGCAAGTCGAGCTTGCCAGTGCCCAACAGCGGCAACTCATCGACGTGCACGAACTGGTTCGGGCGCGGCAAGAACAACGCCGGCAAACCGCGTCGGCCCATCTTGTCCAGCACCTCAGGGATTGCCGACTCCGACAACGTCGTCAGCACGGCCAACCGTTCGCCCTTGCGTTCATCGGGAATACCGCAGACAGCGAATGATCGATCGTGACGCGCCGTGCACTGCTGCAGGTGATCTTCGATCGCACCGTGCGGCACCATCTCGCCACCGATCTTGCTGAAGCGCGACAAGCGATCCGTCAAGAACAGGAAGCCGTCTGCATCCATGCGACCGATGTCGCCAGTGATGTAGCAGCCGTCGTGCATGGCCTTCTCGGTCAGATCGTCGCGACCGAGATAGCCCTGCATGACGTTGGCGCCGCGCACGAGCACCATGCCCGTTTCGCCCATCGGCATCGGCTCGCGCGTGTCTGGATCGACGATCTTGACCGTCACGCCCGGCAGCGGACGACCGACCGAACCGCGACGCGAACCGGACTGGTAGAAGCCAGCAGCACGGTAACCCGGGGCGCAAACCGAGATCGCCGGCGAACACTCGGTCGCTCCATACCCCTGGATCGGCCGCAGACCAAAGCGGTCGGCGAACGCATCGGCCAAGTCATCGGTCAGCTTCTCGGCGCCGGTCAGAACCAGGCGCAGTGAGCCGAACTGCCCAGGCTCGCAGCGGCGGTTGTAGAGCTGCAAGAACGTCGGCGTCGCGATCAGAACAGTTGCTTGACTAGTAGCAACCAAGTGACCAACGGCAGCAGCTTCGAGCGGGTTGGGGTGGAACACGATGCCAGCGCCTTGGCCGACGGCGTACCACAACGCCAGGTTGCCGAACGAGTGGAACATCGGCAGCACGCCAACCAACTTGTCGGCTGGGCCTGACGGCACGACCTGAGCAATCGCATCGCTGTTGGCCTGCAGGTTCTTGTGCGTCAGCACGATGCCCTTGGGCTCACCCGTGCTGCCACTGCTGAACAGAATGGCAGCCACGTCATCGTGCGTCACGCGACGCTTGGCTCCGCACGAACGTTCAAGGCTGCCCATTGGTAGGAGCAACGCGCGCAACAAGCCACCGACGCGCTCGAGCGCTGACACGCCCTGCATCACGTCCTCGAGCAGGATCATCTTCAGCCCTGCCAAGCCTTCGAGCATCTCTTGTGGCAGACGCTCCAAGAAGGCCTTTGAGGTCACCAGCGAGGTCAAGCCCGCCTGATGCACCGCCGACTTCATCGCAGCCGAACCGACCGTGTAGTTGAGCGACACCGACGTGCGGCCCGACATGCTCGCGGCGAACGCCACCAGCGCGCCACCGATCGACGGCGGCAACATGATGCCAACATTTTGTTGCTCGCCCCAATGCGGGCGCAAGCGACGCGCCATCACCACGGCACCGGCCAGCGACGCGCCACGCGACAACTTCTTGCCCTGACTATCGGCGAGGCAGTGGCGCCATGGCGCTCGACGCACGCGCTTGACGAACGCAACGTGCAGCGGCCGCAACTCATCGGCACGCAGACTCGAAGCGACTTCAGAGAGATGCTCAACGGCGACGCGCACCTCTTCGGGGAGGGCCTCGTTCGACATCGGTTCGCCAAACGACACCGTGATCGGGCACGGGATCTTGGTCGGCAACCACTGCATACGACCTTGGCGCGAGCTACCGAACGAGCCGTAGATGCGATCGAGGTGCACCGGAATGATCGGCGCGTTGCGCCCCTTGACGATGCGCTTCAAACCGCGACGGAACGGCAGCGTGCTGCCCATACGGCTGACTTCGCCTTCCGCGAACAAGCACACCACTTCACCGTCGTCGAGAGCCTTACCGGCATCACGCAGCGCCCGCAAGATGTTGCGAGCACCACCAGCGCCACTGATCGGAATCACACCAAGCGACTTCATGAACGGCTTCAGCAGCGGACGTTCATACCAGTGCTGTTCGACTACAAAGCGAATCGGTCGATCGGTCGCGGCGAACAAGAACAGACCATCGAGGAAGGACACGTGGTTCGGAACCAGCATCGCACCGCCGGTCTCCGGGATGTTCTTGGCACCGATGATGCGCACGCGATACAGCGTGTGCGCCACCAATACGATGATCAGACGCAGCAGGGCAGCCGGCAGCAACCAGATAGCCCACGTCGTTGCGACCAGGGTCACGATCGCGACTGCCAGCAGGATGCCGGCACTGTCGAGACCGGCGGCCGCGAGCCACGTGCAGCCAAAATTGCCAACCATCATGCCGGCGAAGGCCACCATGTTAACGAACGCAATCACGGCGCCACGGCACGCGGCGGGCGCGCGCCATTGGATCAGCGAGTTCAATGGCACGACGATGAAGCCACTGGACATGCCCAAGATGATCATCAGCACGATCGTGCCTAAGGCACCCGGCACGAACACACCCATCGCCGCCGTCGACAAGGCTAGGCCAATTGCGCCGAGCGGCACCAGACCCGTCTCAATGCGACCACTTGAGATGCGCCCGGCGAGCAGCGAACCGGCACCAACGCCAATCGCGAAGATCGCGAACGGCAATCCAGCCAACGTGTCAGAGAAGCCCAACACGTTCTTGCCGTAGATCATCATGTCCTGCCCAAGCAGGCTAGCGATGCTCCAGAAGGCGATCGTGCCGAGCGTCGCGAGCCACAGCACGCGATCGTTACGCACCGTGGTCCAGGCGGTCTTGAAGACGACCTTGGCCGGCTCGCCACCGCCACTTGCGGGAACCTTCGGCAACCGCAGTGCCGCGAAGTATCCGGCCAGGGACAACACCGTCAGCACGGCGCCAGCGATCCACACGAACGGTGACGGCCGAACATCACCGGCCATCGCGTTGAAACTGTCGAGCAGCAGGCCACCAGCGACTGTGCCCAAGATGATCGCCAAGAAGCTGGCGGCCTCGAGTTTACCGTTCGCACTCGTCAACTGCTCGTGAGGCAAGACCTCGGGCAGCAGTCCGTATTTGCCGGGAGCAAACATCGCGCTCTGCAGCCCCATGCCGATCAGGACAATGTAGGGCGACCACCCGTCGGGCTGCGCCCACAACACAATCGCACCAAGTGCCATCAGGCAGACTTCGGTGAACTTGGTCCAGACGATCAGACTGCGCTTCGATACGCGGTCGCCGTAGACCATCGCCGGGATCGAGCCGAGCATCAACGGCAAGGTCAGCGCGACCATCACGTTGCGCGTGACCTCTTGCTGGGCGAGCTCGCCTTGATCTTTGACCGCGGCAATCCCGATCAGCGTGATGATCATCTTGAACGCGTTATCGTTGAACGCGCCGAAGAACTGGGTCGTCAACAGCGACGACATTGGGAACGGTTTGGACTTGGTTTCGGTAGTCATGACAGGCACTTGTGGCGGACTCGACACGGGGAACTATCGCCAGTTCGTTCGTATTCGGGGCGATAGTTACGGTGACGCCATCGTTAAGCAGAGCTTTACGACTACTGGAGACAACTCAAACCACGCCCCCAAACTGCGGTTGCCAAGGGGGTTATCAGTCTACGCCACAAGACGTGACGGCAACTCGTTTGCGTCCGTATCTGGATTCGTCGACGCTATGCGCATGCAGAAACCTGTGTGCTGCCCGAACTGAATGTCGGTACGGTGCCTTGTCGGTACGGTGCCTGGACAAAGAACAACATCTTGATTGGCTACCGGTGACACCGAAATCCAGTCGATTTTGATCCGCAAACGCATAGCCCAAGCCACGATCACTCGCGTCCCGCTACTGGCCATCCAGCACTAGATTCATGACACCGCGCGAAGGGCAGTTTGTTGTCTTTTGTCCAGGCACCGTACTAACGTGCTCGGGGAGTCGTTAAGCTGCGCTGTATGGTCGACCTGCATCGTTTGGCTGGGTTTCACCTTGTGGCTACCGAGGGTGGTTATGCCAAGGCGGCTCGGGCGGCGCCGTATCCGATTACGCAGCCTGCGTTGCATCAGCAGGTTCGCAAGTTGGAGGCGGAGATTGGCACGACGTTGCTCGAACGGGTTGGCAAGGATCGCATGCAGCCGACACCTGCTGGCGAGCACTTGATGGCCTTCATCAAACCGTTCTTTCGCGATCTACCGCGCGTGATCGACAACGTTCGCAGCGGTGAATTTGATGGGTCGCTGACGATTCACGCAGAGTCGCTGCTGATTCGCCAACTACTGCCAAGCTGGCTGATGACGCTTCGTAAGAAGCGGCCGAAGGCGCAACTGCACCTACAGGAACTGATCCAAGTGGATCTAAACATCCTGCGCAGCGGTGCGGCCGATGTGCTGATCGCGAATATCTCGGAGATCCCCGACGACATTGCCACGCAAGTCATCGCCACGGCACATGCCTGCCTGGTCGTCCCTCGCGAACGCGCACCGAAACGTGGCCGACCGAAGATCGAAGAACTCAACGACATGCCGTTCTTGAGCTATCCGGTCGGCAGCCGCCAGCACGCACTGCAACTGCAGGCGCTCGCGATCAATGGCATCACGCCGACATCGGCGATTGGACTCGACACTGCCGACACGATTCTTGGCTACGTCGAATCGGGGCTGGGCTGGTCGCTGGTACCGAGCCTCGACCCCGATGGGCCCAAGGGGCGACGGCTGACGGCTTACGCGTGGGGCAAGCCGCGCATCACGTTCCCGATCGTGATGGCTTGGCGCAAGGATGCGCCGGAACACCCGATGCTCGATGCGATGATCGAGTGCGCGCCAACGCCGTAGCGGGGCGCGCCACTTGCGCGACTAGAAGCGGAAGTTCACTAGCGGCATCCAGCGAAGGTACCACGGGTTGCTCGGCACGTAGTTGAGCAATCCCACCTGCACGCCGCGCAGGTCCTCGGCGTAGTTAAAGACACCGACTTGCAAGCCGCGCTGCATGCCACTAACCGAGTTGTGGGCAGAGATGCCGACACCATCGAAGTCGTGACTGCGGTTGATCAAACCAGCAACCGTGATGCCTTCGACGTTGGCAGCCTCGACGCGAAGGCCGGCAACCAAGAGGCCGCGATTCAAGGAGACGGAACTCTTCTTAGGCGCTCCAAGTGGCATGAAATCCCACGGCGCACGCTTCAAGTCAGACATGACCAAGCCGGCGACGCCAATGCCGCGCACGCCTTCATCCGCAACCATCGAGAGACCAGCGACCTCGATGCCGGTAATGCTCTTTTCACTGACCGTTGATAGGCCACTGACACCAATCCCAACTATCGGGCCATCGCTCACTGTCGCGATCCCGGCAGCGTGCAAACCGGTCAGACCACGCTCGGCAATCACGGCGATGCCTGCAGCTGATATTCCAGTGGCACGGCCTTCGGCCACGGCCGCGAGCCCGCCGACTTGCAGGCCCGTCATATCCTTGCCCGACACCGTGGCGATGCCGCCGACACTCAGCCCGGTAATGCCACCCTCCGCGACGACCGCAATGCCAGCCGCAGTGATGCCGCTAACGCTGCCCTCCGCAGCGGCCGCGATACCGCCGACCTGCAAGCCGAGCATATTTTTGCCCGATACCGTGGCGATCGCGCCCCCGTGGATTCCTTGCATGCCACCCTCGGACACCGTAGCGATGCCGGCCAAATACACGCCAATCGATTCGCCTTCGGTAACCGTCGCGACACCGGCCAAACTGATGCCCTCCGACGATCCCTCGGCAACCGTTGCGATGCCGGCCACGCGGAGTCCCGTGGCGTCACCACCCGTAACCGACGCGACCCCTGCGACCTCGATGCCGGTCGTAGAATCGCTGACCGTTGCGACGAGTCCGAGGCGAAGACCCGTGCTGTTGCGCGCAGTAGGCGCGACACCGACGGCAACCCCGTCGAAGTTCTCAATGCCGTAGCCACGTGGCGACCACAGGGTCACGTTGAGGCCGGTGATGCTCTCCGCACCCCAATCGCTCCAATTGAATCGCAAGCCCGTCCAGGTCTGCGAGTTGCCAAAACTGATGCCGGTGTTGGCCACACCGAGATCCAGACTCGCGTGCGATGGCTTTTCCTTCGCGTCATCAGACTGGCGCTCATCCCCCGAAGGGTTCTGGCCGCTTGGGTTCTGGCCGCTTGGGTTCTGGCCGCTTTTCTGCTGCGCCTCAGAATCTTGCCCGCGCATCTGCACCGACGCGCTCGGCGCGGTGCCACACGAAGCGACTACAAAGCACCCAACCAACAACAAGAGCGAAGATGAAACAGAAGGACGATAGAAGACGTGCTGCATAATGAAGCCTCGCGGCAACGAGAACGGGTGTCGCGACAATGGAGTCGTTCGCAGGGTAGACGTTGCGACCTCTCACATAGAAGGACAAGTCTTCGGGAACTCGGCATCAACACGTGCCACCAGGCCAGCGACCGCAATGCATCGACGCAGAGACGTGCAGCCCAACAATCGCAATCGCCGCTAGCGCTTGGAGCCTTGAGTTGTTGACCGAACACAGAATCGCCGCGACGCACGAATGACGAGGCAACAGGTGGGCAAGATTCCACGGCGGCAACGGCACCTGTATCTGCCATTCGCGACGGCAATCCCATGCAGCGCTCCTCGGCGGTCATGCCAAACGAAAGCGACCCAAGCCAGCTGACAACAAAACAGCGGCGCAACGCAGTGGATCTTGACGGGCGTGGCACCCAACGAGGAGGGCGCGCGCCATGGGTTGCCGCGCAATGCATGCCCATCTATGCTTACCCTATGAGAAGGTACACGCACGGGCTGCTCGCCCTGGCTCTAGCGGCTGCGACCCTACCCAGGGCCGCGATTGGTCAGTGCGATCTCCAGTGGCAAGCCAGCAACACGAACGGCGGAGTCACTCAACTCAAGCGGCTGAGCAATGGGGATATCGTCGCCGTGGGCGGCTTCACCGTGATGGATGGAGTCGAAGCCACCGGCGTCGGAACCCAGTGGGAACTGAGCGGCTCAAACCGCCTCACCTTCACGATTGGCGTCTTCTAACGGGACCTATCCAACACCCCCCCCACCAATCCAGTGCGCACGGCATGCCATGTGGCGCGCGGAGTGTTTGAGGGCTGCTTTGCACAGGTCTACCTTGCACAGATCTATTTGCGGCAGCCTCGCGTGTCGGGCTACGGTCGCATGACCGCGAGCTGGCGGCGCAGCCGCCCCCTTGCATCGCGTCGCGGCTTGGACCAATAGCCTAGGCTGCATACCTTCCCACACTGACGATCGCCATGACCCTGACCATCCGTAAATCGAACGACCGCGGCCACCAGAACCATGGCTGGCTGGACACCCACCACACGTTCAGCTTTGCGGACTATGCTGACCCGCACCACATGGGCTTCCGCTCGCTGCGCGTCATCAACCAGGACGTCATCGAGAAGGGCATGGGCTTCGGCACACACCCGCACCGCGACATGGAGATCTTCAGTGTCATCGTGTCTGGCGCGATTGCACACAAGGACAGCATGGGTAACCAACGCGTGCTCAGGCCAGGTGAGATCCAACTGATGAGCGCGGGCACTGGCGTGACGCACAGCGAGTTCAATCCGAGTGAGACCGAGGCGCTGCATCTGCTGCAGATCTGGATCGAGCCAAGCGAGCAGGGTTTGACGCCGAGCTACACCGAGTGGCAACCCAACGCGGCGACCAAGTCGGCGAACGATGTCGTGGTGATCTCACCGGACGGACGCGACGACAGTGCGATCATTCATTCGGATGCGATCGTGCGGCGCCTGCGACTCGCTGCGGGTGACTCGGCCGCGCACGAAGTCGCGAACGGGCGCGCGATGTGGCTGCAAGTCATCACGGGTGAACTACGGATCGGCGACGAGCAGCTACATCCTGGCGATGGCGCAAGCACCGAAGACTCGGGAATGCTCGCGATCACAGCGAACTCGGCCGCAGAGGCGCTGCTGTTTGATCTGGGCTAGGCGCGCAGTGCCTCAGCGCACAGTGTCTCAGCGCGCAGTGTCTCAGCGCACAGTGTCTCAGCGCACAGTGTCTCAGCGCACAGTGCCTCAGCGCGCAGTGCCTCTCCGCGCAGTGCCTCTCCGCGCAGTGCCTCTCCGCGCAGTGCCTCAGCGCGCAGGGCCTCTCCGCGCAGGGCCTCAACACGCAGTGTCTCAGCGCACCTCACCTCGCCGCCAACACCTCAGTTCACAACAACGATGCGCGTCGACGGGTTGTCCACCGAGCCTTCGCTGAGAGCCAGCAAGCCGCGGCCACTGTCATCAAACGAGAAGCACCACGGACCAACTGGATTGATCAGCGGGCCGTTCTTGTAGAGCACCGACAGGCGCACGTCGCCTGGACGCGAACGCAACCACCAGGTTCGCGCCGGCTCCCAGAAGTCTGACATCGACCACACTTCGGCACGGGCTGGGGAGATCTGGGCCAGACTGCGCTCCATTGGTTGCTGGCCGATCGTGAGCATATACATCAGCTTGTCAGCCACGCGGTCATCAGGCTCGACTCGCACGACGTCGTGAAACGTATTGGAGCCTGACGATCCGATCTGGGTCGAACCATCGGCGAGCAACACACACCCCGACCCCAGATCACCAACTCGAACGTCATCAATGCGCTGGAAGACACTGACACTGGCCGATGGCAGGAGTTGGTCCCAACCTGCGATCTCAGTCGGGAACATGGTTAACCCGGTGATCGGTTCATAGCGTGCCACGTGCACGCTTACTCGAGGCACGGCCGTCGCAGTCGCCGGCGTGTATACCGTGAAGGCGAGCAGGCCGCGGCCGTCATCGGCGGAATCAAAGTGGGCGCAGCCGCCTTCGAGCACCAACTCATGATGCTCGCCGACCACGTCACCCACCCCGAACCGCGACAGGCGCACCCGATTGCCCAAGGGATACGCAAGCGACACGATGCCATTCAATTGAATCGATGGCGTGTCTGGCAACGACTCGCTGAATACAGAACCAGCGAACGCAAAGCCCGGATCACCGCGCATCCAGCGCCACAGCCCCCAATCCGACGGCACGCCAACATCTGCCGTGACGTGCGCAACCACATCACCGTTCGCGTTGCTGCCTCCGATGGCTGCACCGAAGGGCGTTGCGACTCGGGTGCTGGTGCCGTCAAGATTGCCGCGCACGCAAAAGTGAATCGCGCCGACATCTTCTTCGCAGATGAAGTCGCCATCGCCGTAGGCGCGTGC
>JBNMNW010000109.1:0-17206 GCA_051278165.1 Planctomycetota bacterium
AGCGCGGCCAACAGCAGCAGCATGGGGGTGCGCGCGTTCATGTTGCAGACATCGTCATGTCCCAGGCTGGGGCTGAAATCGAATCTGGGTGGTCGGGCGATCTGGCGCACGGTTCTCCAGCTCGTGTCGGTTGGGCATACTGTTGGCATGCTGTTTCCTCGCCATTTGCCTCTGGTCGCTGCTTGTCTGGTGGGCATTCTGGCCACGGCTCGTGCGCAAGATGGCAAGGTCAAGCGGGTCTTTCGGCCGACGTTCGGCCGGGTCGTAGATGCGGCCGGCAAACCGCTCGCCGGCGCGACGGTGACGCTGGTTGGTGGCCTGCCGCATTTGCTGCCGGGACTCCAGGACATACATGTCGCGGCAGTCGAAACGGACCGGCGTGGTCGCGCGATGGCGCGCCTTCAGCAGGGCCTTTGCTATGTCGCTTGGGTCAGCGGCCCGGTGATCGACGGCAAGATCACGACTTCGGATGTGGTCGGTTACTTCGCCGCTGGTGCGATGTTTGAGCTGACTTGTGGCGAAGAGGTCGAGGTCTCCACCTGCACGTTGACTGGCGAAGATGAGTGGCAGCATGTGGGCAAGCTGCGTTACTTCGCGATGACTTCGATGCCCGGCACCGAAGTCCAATTGGAGCGATCGGCCGAAGGCGTGTTCCAGTTGCCGGGCGAACCGTTCACTGCGTTTGAGGTTCGTCTACCCGATGGCCAGGCGCTGTGGCACGCCTCGATGAGCAGCAATCTGCACTTGCCGCCGCCGCAGTCCGTTCGGGTGCGCGCCGTCGATGCGGACGGCAACGCGCTCGCCGGTGCCAATGTGCGACATCGAGTCGGTCGTTTGTCGAGCTGGCAACTCGATGGCTTGCGTTCGGTTGGCGAGGATCGCATGCGGCAGTTGGGGGTGACGGATGGCGATGGCCTTTGCGTTGTCGAGGTGCCATACGAGGGCAATCCGCTCGAGGACGGCCGCGCCAATTTGCTGTTGTTCGTCGAGTCCGTCGGGCGTCCAGCTGTCGCCGGTGGTATCTGGAATCGTCAGTTGTACGTTAGCGATCACAAGGTGCCGGCGATCGATGGCGATGAGCTGCGGTTCGAATGCGCCGAAGTGGAGCCGTTGCGCGGTGTCATGCCAACGGCACCGCCGGGCACCACGGCGCACCTTGCCGCGATCTGCAAGCTCTACCTGCAGCGCAACAGCTACCTGCACGACGCCCGCGTGTTCACTGCGGACGTCGCCAGCGACGGCAGCTTCGAGTTTTCCGACCTACCGGCCGAGCTGCATTCGTGCCGGTTGTCGTTTTTGCCACCGACAGGCAGTGCTTGGCAGCCACCGGTGTTTGCTCCAGAGGCGAACCGCGAGTTGCCTGAGCAGCTGTTGCGGCTGCCCGACGGTGCCCAGCACACGCTCGACTTGGTTTCGTTGGACTTGGCTGTCACGGACCCGACTGGAGGTCCGGCACGTGGCGCAGTGGCGTTCTTGTCGTCCGGCGATCGGTCCGGAATCCTGCTGCGCGATTCGTTGTTGCGCGTTGCGTTGGATGAACGTGGCGCGGCGCACTTACAGTTGACGCCGGGCAACTGGGTGGTCGTCGTGTTGACGGACTCTGGATACTGCGGCGTGCCTCTGGAACTCGACGAAACGACGGGCAAGGCGAACGTGCAGCTTGAACCGCTCGCGTCGACGAAAGTGACGTTGAAGGATGCTTCGGGCAAGCCCGTTGTTGGTGCGGGAGTTCGCTCTCGCGGCACGACTACACGTGGTACCAACGATCCCGTCAGCTCGATTCTGCAAGGCTTGGGGCGCACCGCTCGCGTGCATTGGCAGCGGCTTCGTACCGATGAGGCGGGCCAGGTTGAGATTCCGTTTGTGCCTGTCGTTGGCGTGCAGCAACGCGTCGAGCTTCGCTGGGATGATGGCCGCTCGGAGGAATTCGCCCTTGAGGCGGACACGAAGGTGACGATCGGCGTCGCCGAGAGGCCGAACAAGAACTCGCGCTTGAGGCGGGCGCCGAAGTGACGATCGACGTTGCCGAGAGATTGATCTAGCGCTGACGGAATCGCTGTGGCCCGAGTAGGTTCATCGCATGGCTGAAGCGTTGTGTTCGATTGCCGGAGTTTGTCACGTCGAGTATTTGCGCGGCGCCGAGGCAGATCCGTCGGCGGCACCCGACCTACTATTCGAGGTGCCACACGGTGCCACGCTAGCCGCGCACTTTGATCAGCTCAGGTCGGAGTTGCAGGGCGATTACGACGAAGGGCTGCGCGACTTTTTCTTCGTCAATACCGATGTCGGCTCGCCCGAGTTGGCACTGGCGGTCGCCCAAGGGGTGGTTGCGCGCGCGCCGCAACGAACGGCCGTTGTGGTTCGTTGCTTACTGCCGCGCACGTTCGTTGACACCAACCGCACCATCGAACGAGATACCGTGGCCGCGGCGTCAAAACCGGGCGAGATGACGCCTGGATTGCCGCCTTGGGTGCTGCATGCTGCCGATCGCGACCTGCTGTTGGATCGTTACTTCGCCTATCGCGAGGTCGTAACCGCGGCGTTTGCGACCGTTTGCAAGCAGGATGGGCGTGCTCTCTGCGTGCACACCTACGCGCCACGCAGCATTGATGTGGCCGTCGATGCAGACATTGCACCCGCACTGCATCGCGCCTACGCGCCAGATCTCATCGAGACTTGGCCACTGCGTGCCGAGGTCGATTTGATCACCCACGATCCCGATGGCGTCGTGCTCGCCGATGACGAACTTGCCCAGCGCGCCGAGCGCGAGTTTGCTGCCGACGGTGTGCAGGTGGTTCGCAACGGCACCTACTCGCTGCATCCGTCGACGTTGGCCTTCGAGTTCGCGCAGCAATACGTGGCGAAGACTCTGTGCTTCGAGGTGCGGCGCGACTTGTTGCTCGACGCCTTCGTGCCATTCGTCGAGTTGCACCCCAATTCCGCAGCCGTTTCTCGCATGGCGGGGCCGCTGATCCGCGCGCTCGTGACAACGTAGAAGACGTATGCGTAGCGAGTCGCGCCCATGATCAGGTTCTTCGTGAAGTGGCAAGCGAAAGAGATCCGTCTAAGGCCCGACGAGTCCAGCATGCTTCTGAACGTGTTTAAGAATCTGGGCGTGTCACTCCTTGCTAGCGACGGTTGGTGGTGGTTGCCGCTCGCCGCTAGGCTGGCTTTCTAGATGGTTGCGCACCCCACGATTCGTCAGGCACGGCATACAGACGCGACGGCGATGCTCGCGATCTATCAACCGTTCATCGAACACACCGTGGTCTCGCTCGAGACCGTGGTGCCGAGCGAGGCGGAGTTCGCGCGGCGCATTGCCGACAGGCAACTAGAGCACGAGTGGTTGGTGGCTGAGCTGGATGGTGTCGTGATCGGCTACGCCTACGGCAGCAAGCATCGCGCGCGTGGTGCCTACCGCACGTCATGCGAAGTGTCGGCGTATGTTGCGGATGCCGCGCAAGGTCGCGGGGTTGCTCGTTTGCTGTATGCGCGACTGTTCGAGCGCTTGGTCGAGTTGGGCTACTGCAACGCCCTGGCGGGCATCGCGATGCCAAACGATACGAGCGTCGCGTTCCATGTTGCGATGGGCTTCACGCTCGTTGGCGTCTACCACCATGTCGGCTTTAAGCACGGGGCCTGGCACGATGTCGCGTGGTACGAGCGTATTCTGCGGGAAGGCCCGCCGAATGATGCTTGAGCGCGATTAGCGAGCGCGTCTGGCGAGCAACCGTTGTCGCACAGCGGTTGGCGGCTCGCCGACCTCGCCTTGTGAGAACTCGACGACATCAAACGCGTCTGGCATCGCCAGTCGCAGCTCGTCGGGCCGCAGCAAGAAGTCCGGATTGCGGGGGCGGCCGTAGCGCTCGTTGCCGATTGCGAACGTTTCATAGAGCAGGTGTCCGCCAGCCGCGACGCTGCGCACGATCGTCGGTAGCAGCTCGCGCCACAGGTAGTTGACGACGATCACGACATCGAACGACTCACCTTCGAGCGGCCATGGCGCGTTCTCGAGGTCGGCGGTGACGACGCGCAGATTGTCGTGGGGTCGATTGCCAAGCGCCTCGGTGTCTCGGTCGATTGCCGTGACCGAGTAGCCGCGCTCGGCAAACCAGTGCGCGTGACGGCCGGCGCCAGCGGCGACATCGAGCACTCGGCCAGTCGCTGGCAGGTGCTTCGCCCATGCGGCGATGGTTGCTTCAGGTGCTGACCGGCGGTGGTGTCCGTCCATGGGGTCAGACTAGCGAGGTGGCATACAGCGGTCGCCGTTCCGCGCAGAGATCCGCCATTGCCGCATCGCGACGACTGGTCAATCCGGGCCTCTTGCGAAGCCAGCGAGGTTGTTTGCTTATTCGCTCGGTGGCAAGGGGGATTGGGGATCGATTGATCTCGACCTGTCTTTATCGGCCTACCGCAATAGTGTCTAGCGCGGTCGTCCCAAGCATGCTCCTGATCACGGTTCGGTAGACGTCATTCGGAAGGCCCCAGTCGGAAGGCCTCGTGAGCAGGTCACGGATCGTTCGGCTCCCCCTACTTGGGTCGGGAACCTTGGTCCAATATGCACCGCCTAGCCGTTGGCGCGTGGATTGACCAGCCAGCAGTTGCGCCGTCGCGCGGGCCGGGGAACGTAGGCGTCTCGCCTTGCTTGGGATTCCGGGCTTCATCTGTAGTCGGGGCATCGCTATCCTGCTCGCCTCCTATGACCGAGTCCAACAAGGTGCTCGCGACGTTCCAGGTGAACGGCGAGCCGCATGAGGTGGCATTTGTGCCACATAAGACCCTGCTAGAGGTCCTCCGTGAAGAGATGACCCTGACCGGGACCAAGCACGGATGTGAACTTGGTGAGTGCGGCACTTGCACTGTGCAGGTTGACGGCATTCCTGTTCTCAGTTGCCTAGTACTGGCGGTCGACGCCGTCGGCAAGGACGTGCAGACGGTCGAAGGGCTTGCCTGCGGCAGTGACCTGGCGCCCCTTCAGGACTTCATGGCCGAACTCGGTGCAGCCCAATGCGGGTATTGCACGCCGGGTATCCTGATGGCGGCGGATGCGCTGCTCAAGGACAACACCCGGCCGACCCGCGACGAGATCAAGGAAGCCCTCGCTGGCAACCTGTGCCGATGCACCGGCTACCTGAAGATCTTCGAAGCGGTCGAATTGGCGGCGGCGCGCATGCGCGGTGAAGATGCCGAGCCTAGCAAGGAGTCGATTTATGGTTCTTGATGATCCGAGCACAGGTGACGCGAGCACAGTTGACCCAAGCGCTAAGTCGCGCGAGGACGCACCGTGGCAGCACGACAAGAAGAAGGAAGACTTTGAGCACATCGGCAAGCCGATCCGCAAGGTCGATGCGCGCAGCAAAGTCAGCGGGCTGACGCAGTTCGCCGACGACTTGACGATGCCGCGCATGCTGCACATGAAGTTGTTGCGCAGCACCAAGGCGCACGCGGAGATCGCGCACCTCGACACTTCGAAAGCTGCCGCGCTGCCCGGAGTGAAGGGCATCCTTACCGGTAAGGACATGCCGACGCCGTTCGGGATCCTGCCGGTCAGCCAAGACGAGCACGCGCTGTGTCCCGACCACGTGCGCTTCGTTGGCGATCCGATCGTCGCGATTGCCGCGACCGAAGAAGAAACTGCATGGGACGCGTGCCGCCTTGTTGAGGTGGACTACCGCGAACTGCGCACGATTGGCAGCATCCAGGAAGCCGCCAAAAATGACGAACCGCGCCTACATGACTACGGCGTGCGCGGCAATGTCCACCGACTCGAGAACCTTGAGTTCGGCGACATGGAGGATGGCTTCAAGCGAGCCGATCACATCCGCGAGGACACGTTCTGGTTCGAAGGCAATACGCACCTGCCGATGGAGCAGCACGCGAGCCTGGCGCACTTCGACAAGGACGGCAAGCTGACGATCTGGTCGTCGACGCAGACGCCGCACTACCTGCATCGCGCGCTCGCTCGCGTGCTGCATCCGCTGCCCGCCAACCGCATCCGCGTCATTGCCACCCCGAACGGCGGTGGCTTTGGCGGCAAGAGTGATCCGTTCAACCACGAGATCTGCGCTGCGAAGATGTCGATGCTGACCGGTCGTCCGGTCAAGGTCGCGTTGACGCGCGAAGAAGTGTTCTGGTGTCACCGTGGTCGCCACCCGGTGTTGATGCGCAGCAAGATCGGCGTCACTAAGACCGGTCGCATCACCGCGCTCGACTTCCACAGCTTCCTCGATGGCGGCGCCTACGGCAGCTATGGCACGGCGAGCACGTTCTACACCGGTGCTCTGCAGACGGTGACCTACGCGGTCGAGAACTACCACTTCCGCGGCGCGCGCTTCTTTACCAACAAGGCGCCGTGCGGCCCGAAACGGGGTCACGGCACCGTTCAGCCGCGCTTTGCTCTCGAAGTGCAGCTCGACAAGATCGCGTGCGATCTCAACATTGATCCGGCCAAGCTGCGCCTCGATAACCTGGCGCCGCGTGACTCGGTGACGGCCAATTACCTTCGCATCGGCTCGATGGGGCTCGCTGCCTGCATCGAGAAGGTGGTCGAAGGCTCGGGCTGGAATGAGCGGCGCGGCAAGAAAGAGGTGACCAAGGACGGTCGCATCCGCGGCATCGGCATCGCGTGCAGCAGTTACCTGTCGGGTGCTGGCCTGCCGATCTATTGGAACGGCATGCCGCACTCCGGCGTGCAGTTGCAGCTCGACCGCTCTGGTCTCTGCACGGTGTTCTGTGGCAGCACGGACATCGGCCAAGGCAGTGACAGTGTGCTCGGTTGGATCATTGGCGAAGTGCTCGGCATTAACCCGCTCGATATCAAGGTGGTCACCGCCGATACCGACCTGACGCCGGTCGACCTCGGTAGCTATAGCTCACGCGTGACGGTGATGACCGGCAACGCGGCAATGCAAGCAGCCGAGCGCGCCCGCGATATCGTCGCGAAGGGTGTCGCCAAGAAGCTTGAGATCCCAGCAGTTCGGGTGGTGTTCGCCGAAGGCCGTGTCTTCGATGCGGAGGACCCGGACACCGGCATGACGTTCCAAGAAGCTGTCGGCGTTGCCGAAGCCCAGGTAGGCACGATCGGCACGGTCGGTAGCTACACGCCGCCGAAGTCGGCTGCGAAGTTCCGCGGTGGCGGCGTTGGTCCGAGCCCGAGCTACAGCTACTCAGCAACCGTTGTTGAGGTCGAAGTCGATCCCGAGACCGGCATCTACAGCGTTCCAAAGGTGTGGATGGCGCATGACCTTGGTCGCGCGTTGAACGCAGCCGTCGCGATGGGGCAGATCGAAGGTTCGATCTACATGGGCCTCGGCGAAGCGATGATGGAAGAGATGGCTTACCGCGATCGTTCGTATAAGGGCAAGCGCGTGTTCCTGCACAAGATCCCGTCGATGCTCGAATACAAGAGCCCGAGCGCGCTTGAGATGCCGGACTGCGTCACCTATGTGGTCGAGGATCCGGACAAGAACGGGCCGTTTGGCGCCAAGGAAGTTGGTCAGGGGCCGTTGCTCCCGATCATGCCGGCGGTTGCCAATGCCGTGTTTGATGCTGTTGGCGTGCGCGTCGACGAGAACCCAATTTCGTTCGAGAAGGTCTTTGCCGCAATGCAAGCCAAGAACGAAGGCAAGGATCCGCGCTATGGACCGGCGGGCGATGAAACTGGCATCCCCGACGTCAACTTCGGCGAGTCGCTGAAGATCAAGACGCCGTGGCAGGGTGGTGATGGCACTGCCTGGAATGAGCCGAAGCGAACCAAGAAGGCCAAGAAGTAGGAGGACTGATCATGCTGCGATTACCACCGTTCGCCTACCACACGCCGAAGAATGCCGTTGATGCCGTTCGCCTTGCGAAGGAATACGGTAAGGAGGCGATGTATGTCGCCGGCGGTACGGATCTCTACCCCAACATGAAGAGGCGTCATCAGACGCCCGCGCAAGTGATCTCGCTGCGTGACGTTCCTGAATTGCACTCGATGGAAGTGCTTGAGGACGGCCGCCTACAGATCGGCGCGATGGTCACCTTGACCACGCTGGAGTTCTACCCACACCTCAAAGCGTACTACGCCGGTTTCGCTCACGCCGTGCGTGAGATCTCGACGCCGTTGTTGCGCAACATGGGCACGATCGGTGGCAACCTGCTGCTCGACACGCGGTGTAGCTACTACGACCAGTCGCACGAGTGGCGCGAGTCGATCGACTTCTGCATGAAGTCGAAGGCAGACGCTATCTGCTGGGTCGCTCCGGGTAGCCCGCGCTGCTGGGCTGTGCAGTCGAGTGATTCGGTGCCGATCATCTGCGCGATGGAAGCGGAGATCGAACTCGCCGGCGTAGATGGCCTGCGCACGATCAAGGCCGACGATCTTTATCAGGATGACGGCATCCAATATGTGACCAAGAAGCCGGAGGAGCTGCTGACCAAGATCACGCTGCCCGCGCCCGGCAACTGGAAGGCGAGCTACTTGAAGCTGCGCCGTCGCGACACCTACGACTTCCCGGTGCTCGGTGTTGGCGTGTGCCTTTGGTTCGCCGAAGACGGGACCATTGAGAAGGCGAACGTTCGCCTTGGTGGTGCTGGTTCCTACGCGATGCCGGCAACGGCGACTGAGAAGCTGCTGGTCGGCAAGAAGCTGACGGACGAGCTCATTGCCGAGGCAGGCGCTGCGGCACTGAAGCCGGCGCGCACGATGGACAACACCGACCTCGACGTCTACTGGCGAAAGAAGGTCGCGCCGATCTACGTGGCGCGCGCGTTGAAAGCCTGCCAGTAGGCGAGTCGCCGGTCGGTGCGTGAGTTGATGGCGACTTTGTAGGTCTGAGTCAGTGACTCGAGGTTGGCGTGCACCGACAGCGCTCCTGGCATCAGATTCGCTAGGATCTGCGGGGCGGTCTCGGCGCGCTTGTAGGCTCCGAATACGGGTACCGCGACGTAGTTCCCATCCGTTTCTACAGCGACCTCTCCAGCATTCAGTGAGGCTACATAGGCAGCTGTATCGGTCGTCGGCACGATGGCGGCAATCGTCGCCGGTGTTGCGCGTTTGGAGCTGATCGCTAGCACGATCGGTAGGCTCGGGTCGATCAATCGCGCATCCCCAGGCATGCCTGACATCGCGAGCATGTCGCGCAGATCCATGCTGTTGTCGGATCCGCTCACTTCCTTAGTGATGCTGCGATTGTGCTTGTTCAGCTCGTCAAGCGATGCAATGCGCACGACCGCGACCGTGCTTTCAGGCAGTAGCTTGGTGATCTGGGTATTGGCAGCATTGCCGTCAGGGCCGCCGCCACAGCTCGTCGCCAAAAGTAGTGTCAGTCCAGCCAGGCCTGACAGAATGATGGAGCGGTTATGGCTCCCCTTAGTAATCGCTCTCCGCGTCATTTTCTCAGGCGTAGATCGCCGCCTGGGTCACGCAATCGGCATCTTGCGATGCTGGTCGATGACGTAGTTGCCGGGGTCGAATCGCGAATCCTCACCGTTCCATCGCAGTTGGCCGAGGTGCAGGTGCGGCGAGCCCTGGTCTTCGAAGTGCAACCGGAGGGCGAAAATTCCAGCCGGGAACGCCATGTCTTGCCATGGGATGTCCTCGGGTCGGAAAAACGCGCACTCAAGGCTTTCGACTCCCGGCGCGAACTCGTCGCTGAGCATGCGGGCGCGATAGGTCACGTGCAGTTGCCCGATATGCACAAGTTCGAGTTTGCTGTGCGGCGCGACGATTTCGACCGATGCACATGCCTCTTCTGCCGTCTCGCGGCGTGCGCCATCCGCCATGGACTCATTCAGTTCAAGGAAGCCTGCCGGAAGCGTCCACTTGCCATGCGCCGGTTCGATTGCTCGCCGGCACAGCAGGACTTCGCCGGCGCGTTCGACCAGGCAGCCCACGACAATGACCGGGTTTACGTAGTGCACCCGTTCGCAGGAAGAGCAGACCAGTCGCTCTCGATCTTCGCCGCTGGGTACGCGCCGTGAGAGCGCATGGCCGCAATCGCTGCAGAACTTCATCGTCGCATCGTAGCCATCGATTCGCGGTGCGTGCATCCGAGCAGTCGGGAGGACATCATTGGGTGATGCCGCGCCCACCTCGTTCCCTGACCTCCGCCAAGAACCCCGCCGTGCAACGTTTTCGCGATGCGGCCGCCGGAACCTCGGGAGATTTCATGCTCGCGGAAGGGGTGCGCCTCGTTTGGGAGGCGATCCGAGGTGGCTTACAGGTGATCGAGGCGGCGGTTTCACCTCGACTTGCCGATAACGAATTGCGCAATGCGCTGGCCGAACGCGCGGAGTCGTTCCTCGATTGCACCGATCAAATGTTGGCGCGCTTAAGTGCCCTCGATACCCCGCAGGCTGTGGCCGTTCGTTTGGCTCGGCCGAGCTATGACGACGAGCAGTTGCTGCGCGATGAGTTGGTGCCGTTGATTGTGGTGGCCGCAGGGCTGCGTGACCCGGGCAACCTCGGCGCCGTGATGCGAACGGCTGAAGCCGCTGGCGCGACCGGTTGCTTGACGATTCACGGCGGCGCCGATCCATTCCGTGACAAGGCTGTGCGTGGCTCGATGGGGTCGGTGTTCCGGTTGCCGGTGCGGCACGGCATGACGGACTCGGAGGCGATCGCCTTTGCCCGGAAATACCGTTTGCAGATCGTGGTCGCATCCGGCGGCGGTTCGCTAGCTCATTCGGAGGCCGACCTTCGCAAGCCGATGATGCTGGTCGTCG
Organism: Planctomycetota bacterium; assembly: GCA_051278165.1. Lineage (GTDB taxonomy): Bacteria > Planctomycetota > UBA1135 > UBA1135 > UBA2386. Next base: position 10,705 of record JBNMNW010000109.1, read on the forward strand.
GTGCTGAGGCGGCGGGCGTGTCTAGCGAATGGCTGCAAGCGGCCGATCAGCACGTGTACGTGCCGTTGTGCGAGCCGGTCGAGAGCCTCAACGTCGCGGTCGCAGCCGGTGTCTTGTTGTTCGAAGCTCAGCGGCAAAGGCGGTAGGCAACGCGATGACGTTGTTCGGTGACTTGAGTGAAGATGGTGCAGAGAAGCGCAGCGCTCCGCTTGCTCCGTTGGCCGAGCGCATGCGTCCGGCGTCGCTGGATGAGTATCTCGGCCAAGAGAAATTGCTGGGCGTCGGGCGTTCCTTGCGCGCTGCGATTGAGCAAGGTGTCGCTGGCTCACTGATCTTGTTTGGCCCGCCAGGAGTCGGCAAGACGACGCTTGGCTTGTTGATCGCGAGCCACGCGGATTTGCACTTCGAGCCGTTCTCGGCGGTGCTGGCTGGGGTCGCGCAGGTGCGGACTTCGGTTGCCGACGCGATTGCGCGGCAAAAGCGTGATGGCCGGGGCACGCTGCTGTTTGTCGATGAAATCCATCGGTTCAACAAGGCGCAGCAGGACGCCTTCTTGCCGCATGTCGAACGTGGCGACATCGTTTTGGTCGGAGCGACGACTGAGAATCCATCGTTCTCGATCAATGGTGCGTTGTTGTCGCGGTGCCGCGTCGTGCCACTGCAGCCGTTGGCGCCGGAGCATATTGCGGGCCTCGTGCGAGCTGCGTTGGCAGACACCGAGCGCGGCCTTGGCGTGCGCAGCTTGACGATCGGTGATGATGCCGCGGCTCGCCTGGCAGCGCTTTCGGGTGGTGACGCGAGACGCGCGTTGGTCTGCCTCGAGGCTTGCGCTGCGACTTGCGTCGACGGTGATGCCATCGATGAGTCGATGATCGTTGAGGCCTTCCAGCATCGTGCTTTGCTGCACGATAAGTCCGGCGATCAGCACTACGACCTTTTGTCGGCGCTGCACAAGAGCCTTCGCAACTCGGATGTGCAGGCTTCGGTGTATTGGCTGGCTCGGGCGCTCGAGGCTGGCGCCGATGCACAGCATGCAGCTCGTCGCTTGGTGGCCGTTGCGGCCGAAGATGTTGGCTTGGCGGATCCAATGGCTCTGCAAGTCGCGATGGCGGCTGTGCAGGCGGTGCAGTTCTTGGGATTGCCCGAAGGACGGCTGCCGCTGGCGGAGGCGGTGATCTACCTTGCCGCTGCTCCAAAGAGCAACTCAGTCACCAAGGCAATCTCGATCGCTATGCAGGCCGTTCGCGACGGTGAACAGCATCCAGTGCCGATACACCTGCGCAATGCCTCCGGCGGCGTGGCCAAGGACCTCGGCCACGGCAAGGGCTACATCTACGCGCACGACACGACCGCTGGCGTTGCGGCTATGCAGTGCCTGCCTGACGCGCTGCGTGGCGCGAGATACTATCATCCTGGCTCGCGCGGCTTCGAGCAGCGCATCGCAGAGCGCATGCGTGATAACGACAAACATCGCGATGCGAACGGTGGTTGATGATGTGCTGCTCGGCGTCGCCGGGTAATCGTCGAGGAGCTGTTTGCTCACGATCGTCAAAGCATGTTGTCCTTGCACGGCTCGGAAGAGCCACGTTCCTGGTTCGGTTGCGCTTGCTCGCCCTGTGTCACAGATTGGCTTCTGACGGTGTCTCGCAAGCGCGACACTATTGCCTTGCGAGCCCTCAGAAGTCGCTCAAGACACCCGTCGCGCCGATCAGATCGTTGGCACGGCGGTTGCTTCATATCCGACTCACGAGGATGACCCCATGCGCTTCCAACTACCGATCCTTCTTCTAGCTTCGCTCCTTACTGCCTGTGGCAGCAGCCGCCGTCGCGGCGCGGTCATCGTGCAGCAGCCGCGTTTGGTTTCGGTTCTGGTCGAGGTATATGACCCGGTCACGAACCTCGCCTGGGAGAACGTGTCAGTTCGCATTGTTGAGTCCGATCAGGAGTGGTCCGGTTGCACTTGTGAGAGCCCTTACCTTGATTGGTTCCTCACCGATTCGACTGGCCGCGTGCTGCTCGACGAATACTTGCTAGCAGAAGCGGAAGTTGGTTTCGTTCAAGATTCGACCGGTGCTGCCGTGCTGGTTCCGGAATTTGACCAGGACGAAGCGACGGTTGTGTTGGAGATTGATGCGGTTGGATTCGCGCCAGTGTTCGTTGAGGTGCCGATCTCATGGGACGATCCCGACGTGTTCGTCGAAGTTCCGTTCTTCTAAGTTCGGCCTTGGGGTCGGGAATACCCGAGGTCGCCCTTTAGCCTACTGGAGATCCCTGATGGGGTTGCTCCTGTTAAGCGAGCAGCGGCCGACGTCGATGGTGGGGAAAAGCCATTCAGCTTCGGGGAACAAGACTTGGATACGATTCTTCTCATCAACGACTCATCAACGCTGACCAAAGTGTTGTCGTCGCACTTTTCGCAAGCCGGCTACCGCGTGGTTGCAGTGGCTGACGTGGTCAGTGCTTATCAGGCGTTCATTCAGAACGACGTCGACCTGATCCTCACGGACTACATCATCGGTAATTACGAAGGTCTTGAGATCATCGAGACCTTCCGCTGCAAGAAGGCGAATGCGTCGCTGCCGATTGTCGTGTTCACCGCACTTGAAGATGAGGCCACGACCGCAATCTGTATGGAGGCTGGGGCGGACCTCGTGCTGGCAAAGAGTCACGGCACCGACCGATTGGTTGGCCAGATCCAGACGCTGATTGATGAGTGCAAAGCCAAGAAGCCTAGCTTCTCTCTCGATCAGGATATGGGGCGCTGCATCGTCAAGGCCACGGTCGACGTGTTCCACACCATGATGAATCTGCGCGTGGTGGCCGGTGAGGTCTCTATCGAGAAAGCTAAGATGCGCCAGGCCGAGGTGATCGGCAGCATTGGTGTCGCTGGTTTCCTGACAGGTTCCATTTCGGTGTTCCTACCTCGGTCGATCGCCACCAAGGCCGTTGCCTCGATGTTGATGATGGAGCCCGAGGAGTTGTCCGATGGCGACCTTGTTGACGCGATCGGTGAGGTGACCAACATGGTCGGTGGCGGCATCAAGACCGAGCTGTTTCAGAAGGCGCCGCTGTTCGATATCGCCGTTCCGAGCGTCTACATGGGCGACGATCTGCAGCGCCGAACGGTCAGCAACGACCTCTGCTTTTTCGCACCCTTCAATTTGGATGGCGAGAGCTTCTCGGTCGAGTTCCTGATGGTGACCAAGAAGGCTGGTGGCACCGGCGTGCAGTCGTCCGTGGTCGATAGCATGCAGAACTCCTGATCACGCTTGGCGCCTAGTGCCAAGCACGGCAAACTCGCGGTGTGAGCCGCGATGCCCAAAGTGATCCCGACCTGCACCGTTCACGCCGACAGCGGTTGTTGAATGTGCTGGGTCCTGGAGTCTTGCTATTGCCTACTGCGCGGGAAACCGCACGCAATGGGGATGTGCACCACGAGTATCGGCCTGGGTCGGACTTCCACTACTTGACCGGCTTTCCCGAGCCACAGTCCGTGCTGGTGGCGTGGCGGATCGACCGTCAGTCGCACCATGCGATCCTGTTCGTTCGCGAGCGCGATCCCGAGCGCGAAACCTGGGATGGGCCTCGCTATGGCGTGCGCGGCGTCAAAAAGGCGTTCGGAGTCGATGAGGGGCGAGCGATCGGCGATCTGTGGCGCGACCTGGCCGACCTCGCTCCGCTTGATGGGCGCCTCTTCCACACGCTTGGGCAAGACCCCGATTTCGATCAGAAGTTGATGTCGGTATTCGCCCGCAGTCGCGCGCGGCAGCGCCGCACCTTGTTGCCGGCGCACCCAACCCTCGAAGATCCGGCGCCGGCGATTGCTGGGCAGCGCTTGGTGAAGGATGCGGCGGAGCTATCGGCCATGCGTCGAGCGGCCGAACTGACTGCGCAAGGGCACATTGCTGCGATGCGCGCGACTCGGCCTGGGATGTATGAATACGAATCGCAAGCACACCTTGAGGCTGCCTTCCGTAGCGGCGGGAGTCCACGCAATGGCTACCCTTCCATCGTCGCCAGTGGCCCGAACGCATGCGTGCTGCACTACCATGACAACGATCGTCGCATGCGTGCCGGTGACTTGCTGCTGATTGATGCTGGAGCTGAGTTCCTCGGTTGCACGGCGGATGTGACGCGCACCTTCCCAGTTAGCGGCGTATTCACGCCTGCTCAAGCGGCGGTCTATCGAGTCGTGCTGCGTGCACAGGCTGCGGGTATCCGGGCGTGCAAGGCCGATGCTCCGTGGGACAGTGCGCACAAGGCGTGTCATCGTTCTCTGACGGCCGGTCTGGTTGCGCTCGGGGTTCTAGAAGGGAACGTTCCGAAGTTAGTTAAGGACGCCGCGTTCAAGCCTTGGTACATGCACGGCACGAGCCATTGGCTGGGTCGGGATGTGCACGATGTTGGTGGTTACCAATCGCTCGATGGCGTTGCGGATCCCATGCCGGTTGGCTCGGTGTTGACGGTCGAACCGGGGCTCTACTTCAGTAAGCGTGATACGCGCGTGCCCAAAGAGCTGCGTGGCATTGGTGTTCGCATCGAGGACGACATCTTGGTTACCAAGCGCGGTCCCGAGGTTCTGACGGCCGGTGCTCCCAAGGCGATCGCCGAAATCGAGCGGCTGATGAAGCGCGAGTAGGCTTGGCAAGAACGGGCCTCTGTCGGAGTGGGGCTCGAGCCACTCCGAGCGGCGAAGCCGACATATCACCCGAGCGGCGAACCTACATACCTGTGCCGCCCAAGACGACGCGCACCGTGTGGGCGATCAGCTTGAAGTCCAACCACAAGGACCAGTTGTCGATGTAGTAGAGGTCCATCTCGACCCAGCGCTTGAAGGATACGCGGTTGCGGCCATAGACTTGCCAGACGCATGTGAGGCCCGGCTTGACAGAGATGCGGCGGCGTTGCCACCACGTGTAATTGTCGACTTCGCTCGGGATTGGCGGGCGTGGCCCAACCAAGCTCATGTCGCCGAGCAGCACGTTGAGCAGTTGTGGCAACTCATCGATGCTGAACTTGCGCAGCATGCGACCGATTGGCGTGATCCGAGGGTCACTAGCAATCTTGAATGCCGGGCCGTCTTGCTGGCTCGAGGCACGCAGCAGTTCTTGCTGGGCGTGCGCTCCGACGCGCATCGTGCGGAACTTGAGGCAGCCGAAGCTTCGGCCGGACTTGCCGATGCGAGTTTGGCGGTAAAGGATTGGTCCACGGCTAGTCAGTTTGACGGCGAGCGCGCAGGTGATGATGACTGGCAGCAATAGCAGGATGCCGATCAAGGCCCCCGTCATGTCGATCGCGCGCTTACCAATGCTGGCAAGCGAACTGTCGGCCATGGCCTGCACGTTGAGGCCGGGGCGATTGGCGCTCCAAGTCATGCCAACGCTCATGTCGTCGACATCCAAGAACGACGGGAAATACTGCGTTTGCAGTCCCAGTCCCTCACACGTGTCGATGGACTGGTGGACCTCGCCGGTGATTGCGTCGTCCGATGGGCTTACGAATGCGATGTCGATTTCGTTTCGCCGCAGGGTCTCTGACAAGGTGCTCACGTCACCCAGGTGAGTCAAGTGTGGCATGTTTTGGGGGGTCTCGTTGGCGAACGGAACGAACCCGACGAACTCGAATGCCTCGGTGATGTCTTGTGTTGACGAGAGGGCGCGGGCACTGGGGCAGGAGCCAATGACGATGGCTCTCCGTTGCTGTGCGGGAATGCCAGTCGACGAGAACGACGATGCCAGCCGCGCAAAAGTCAGGAACCCGAGGCCTGCAAACAACACCAGCCAAATGCTGAGGTTGCTCGACTGTATGGCCGTGATTGTCAGCATGCCGCCGATGCCCCATGTCGCCGCCCATGCTTCCGTGGTACGTCTGAGCGAAATCGCGAGGTTGCGGCGTGGGGAAACGAGGTGGACGCCAATGCGGCGCCCAATCAGTAGCCAAATGACGCCGAACACGAGCCACAGCCCCATTGCTTCTATCAATGTGCTGCTCAGCGCATTTCCGCCGCTATCTGTCCACAGACCGGCGCAACTGAGTGCAGCTAAAATGCACAGTAGCTCGGCCGTGGTAGTGGCCAGTCGACGAGGAGAGCGAGACATCGAGGGTGGGACGGCGGTTCTATTGTTGTGGTGCTACCGAGTTACGTATGCAACCACCGGATTTATCGGCCACGGAACGATTGTTTGGGCAACGGTTGAAGCGATTTTTAGTGGCAACCGCATCTGGGATTTTTGCGGAATCGCAACCGCTTCTGCGCTGCTGATTGGCTTACCTCGATCGCATGGGAGGCATATCCCCTAGGGGATTGTCCGGATGCTCCGCGGGCCGCCACGATTCAGCCGCTCTAATCAGTCGCGTCAGCGCAACGCAGCTAGTTGTCTCGTCGGGGGAGCCCCGGGGACGAGTGTTAACGAGCCAATGATCGCGAGCAGCATGTGCCACTCGACGACGATCTGCTCGAAGTAGCTGACCGCGATGAAGTTCATGCAGTGCATGAACAGCG
>JBNMNW010000110.1:0-17174 GCA_051278165.1 Planctomycetota bacterium
CAGGTTGCGCTTCGCGCAACCTGTGGTTTGAACCGGGTACAGTACGCAGATTCCGGATGCGGGGGACCCTACGATTGCTCTGCTACTTCTTCTTGCCCGCGGGGTTCTTAGCGCTGTTGTTGCCCGGCCATGGCAACGCCGCGGGCCGGGCACTCTCATACTTTGCCAGCGCCGCGCGTAGCTTGCGGCGCACTAACGTTTGGGCATCGTGTGGCAAGGCGCGCGTCTCCAACGGATCCTCGCGGTAGTCGAACAGCGCGCCGGTGCGATACAGCTTGAAGCGCTTGTCGTAGGCGAACACCTGCAGCGGCTCACCGCGCGGCGAATACCAACAGTAGATCCAGTCACGCGCATTGCCTTGCTTGCCAAGCAACTGCGGCAAGAAACTACGCCCATCGAGCGGCAAGGTGGCAGCGGGAGTCACACCGGCGACGTCGCAAATCGTCGGCAGTATATCGGTCGAATCGACCAGATCTCGGCAGACCGACGGCGCAAGGTGGCCGGGCCAGTTGGCGACCATCGGCACGTGGGTTCCACGCACCGTTGTGAAGCGTTTGCCACCCTTGATCACTCGGTCCCCCATGCGCGAACGCATGTTGATGTTGGTGCCGTTATCGCCAACGAACAACACCATCGTGTTGTCACGCAATTGCAGTTCGTCGAGCTTGGCCACGACGTTGCCGACCATCTTGTCCATGTAGCGGACCATGTCGGCAAAGTACTTTGGCTGGCGCGCCTTGTTCTCGCCACGCACGGTCGGATCCCAATCATCGCTATCCGGCGTCGCCTGGTGAGGGAAGTGCGGCAGGATCATCGGATAGTAGAGCAAAAACGGCTGCGACTTGTTGCCCGCCTGCCTACTCAAGAAGTCGAGCGCGAACGCGTTAATCAGGTCCGGCCCGTATTCGCCAGACGTGTAGTCGCGCGGCACGCTCTGCACTTCGAGGCCAGGGTTTGGGTAGCGCGGTGCGAAGCGGATGTGCTGCCACAGAACATGCTCATCGAAGCCAAACTGCTGCGGCAACTCAGCAACCCGACCAAGCTGCCACTTGCCAGCAATCGCGGTCGCATAGCCCGCATCCCGCAGCAAGTTTCCGAACGTCGTTTCGCCGCGCTTTAGCTGACCGAAGCCAACATAGTTTCGCACGTTGTATTGGCCAGTCATGACCTGCACACGCGTCGGCGTGCACAGTGGCTGCACGTGCGCATTGGTGAAGCGCACCCCGTTCGCAGCGAGGCGGTCGAGGTTTGGAGTATCGTACGACGTGCCGCCGTTCGCACCCAAGCACTCGTAGCCGAGGTCATCGGCCAAGATGACGATCAGGTTCGGGCGGTCTTGCGCGCAGGCGCCGCACGCCAGTGATGCCAGCATCAACAGCGCCAGTGTCCTCAGCCGCAAGGCAGTAGGCACCGACGTCACCACGCGCGCCGCACTACACCCAACCGCACGGATCACGCCTTCGGCCACGCTTCAGCCACTGCCCGACATTCTTCGACCGTCGGCACCAGCGCCAAGCGAATGAAGCGCTCCTGACCCTTGCCGAAGAAGCTGCCGGGCGCGACCACGATGCCATTGTCACGACACAGTTTGGCGTAGTCGAGATCACTCGTGCCTTCGGGCACTTCGAGCCACAGATAGAGCCCAGCCTGACTACCGTGCACCGTTAGGCCTCGATCGCTCGCAATCTGCAACAGCACGTCACGCTTGGCAGCGAACACCGCGAGTCGATCCTCGACGTGTTGGGTATCAGTCCACGCCAGTTCCGCGGCGGCCTGTACGAACTGCTGCGGCGCCGTGCCCATGCTGGCGCGGAAGCGGTTGTATTTACCAATCAGCTCGGCGTCGCCAGCGATGAAGCCAGAGCGATAGCCGGTCATGCCCGATCGCTTGCTCAGCGAGTGCATCACCAGGCAGCCTTCGCGACCAAACTCCAACAAGCTGCGCGGCGGATCACCTTCGTAGTTGAGGTCGACGTAGCACTCGTCGCTAACGAGGATGAAGCCGTATTCGGCGCGCACTTCGACCCAACGCTTGTAGAGCCGATTCGACAGCTTGTGGCCACTCGGATTATGCGGGTAATTAAGGTAGACGATGGCAGCGCGCTTCAACACCGACTCCGGCAAGGAGTCTGGATCCATCGCGTAGTCATTGTGCGGACCGAGCTGCACCGAGTAGGTCCACGCCTCAGCGAACAGCGCGCCGATTTCATAGACGGGATAGGCCGGCTCGCCATACAGCACGAGATCCTTATCACTCGGGATCTGCACGAACGTCATCGGCAAATGGAACAATGCCTCCTTGCTGCCATACGACGCCAGCACTTCCTTGTTGGCGTCGAGCGTGACGTCGAAGCGCCGCTTCATGTAGTTCACAACCGCCGTGCGCAATCCCGGCGTGCCCGGGGTCGGCGGGTATTGGCTGATCTCGTCGATGCCGTCGATCATTGCTTGCCGCAAGATCTTAGGCGTTGGCTCGCGCGGGTCGCCGGTGCCAAAATCGTAGACCGTTTGCCCACGCGCCGCGATCTCCTGCTTCCAGGAGGCCAACTGCACCATCGGGTAGGTCTGAAGGTTTTGAAGACGCTCGTTCACTTGCCTGCTCCTTCCTTGGCCGCCTGCTTCGCGGCTAGTTGCTTCTCGATTTTCGCGCGCACGCGCTCGAGCAACACCTTGGTGGCGCGAATACCGTCGTGCTCCGACAGCTTGCCACCTTCGTATTCGATACCGATGTGGCCGCGCCAGCCGTGCTTGACGCAGCAGATATCAAGCATGCGTTCGTAGTCAGTGTGGATCTCGTCGCCTGCATCGTTGAAGTCATGCGACTTGGCCGAAACGCCTTGCGCATACGGCATCAACTCATCGACACCTTGGTAGCGATCGTATTCCTTGCCCTTGCCGATCCGGAAGTTACCGAAGTCCGGCAGCGCCCCGGCGCGCTTGTGCCCGACTTGCTTCAGCGTCGTGCTCAGCCACTTGCCGTCCGACGACAAGCCGCCGTGATTCTCAACGATCACATAGATCTCGTGCTGGTCGGCGAACTCACAGAGCTTGCGCAAGCCATCGGCCGCGAGCTTCTGCTGCTCTTCGTATTTGCCGCTGCTCTTCGCATTGACGCGAATGGAGTGGCAGCCAAGTTCCTTGGCCGCGACCACCCACTTGTGATGGTTCTCAACCGCCTGCTGGCGCTTCTTGGCATCGGGATCGCCGAGCGCCCCTTCGCCGTCACACATGATCAGCAAGCTGCGCACGCCTTCATCGGAGCAACGCTGCTTCAGCTCGGCGATGTATTTGGCATCCTTCGCCTTGTCCTTGAAGAACGCGTTGACGTATTCGATTGCATCGATGCCAAACGACTTCGCCGTCTTTGGGAAGTCGAGGTTGCTGATCTTCTTGCCAAACAGCGCCTTGTGCAGCGACCACTCAGCGAGACTGATTTCGAACAGGTTGCCGCGCAGCACCTCGCCACCGCTATTCCAGCTGGATGGGCGACCGGACAGCAGTGCCAGCGGCGAGCTAGCAACCAGTGAGGAGCCGAACAATCCGGCGGCCGCGCCGAGAAAACCTCGGCGGTCGAGCGAAGGCGTTTGCATGCGCTGCATTGGAGAACGCAGCACCGCGCTGCGCAACCCTCACGAGCGGAACGAGCAACCGTTCCTGGCAAGAAGCTGGCTCAGTCGCTGTCTATCACCGGATCAGTTGCCGATGCGGATCGCAACGCCGCGCGTCAAACCAACGCGTGTGCTTGCGAGCAAGCCTTGGAAGTAGAACTCCTGACCGATCAAGCTGGCCTGATTCGGCAGCGTCACACTGACGGCCGTCGAACTGCCGAGATATGGCTGTCCAACAACCAGAGCATCGATGCTGCCAAGTAGCACTTCACCGGCCGTATTCGAAGCCAGACCAAAGCCCGGCAACATCACGCCACAGGGGAAGTTGTTGTCGCGCGTTGCCGATAATGCCAACGCGGACACGGCCGGTGTCGGCATCTGGCCGGTCGGATCATGCAACAAAAAGAACATTGTAGCCCCCAAGTACGCTTGGCCCAGGACGTTCATGCTGCCCAGCGGGTTACTGCATCCGTAGACCAACGTGCTCCTGACACGCTGAATCGTGAGCGTGCCAACAACCGTCGATGCGCCCTGGAACGGGCCCGACGCAGTGGTCACAATCGAAATCGGATCGGGCGGCGATGTGTTCGAGTTTCCGGATGCGTAACTTGTACCGCTGTCGGTGCCAGCGTCATAGACGTGCAACGGGATCACGGCGCTCTCAAGCCACTCACCATTCTGCATCAGGTGGAAACCGTGCACGCCAATAAACCAGTCTGGACTCGGCGCGAGCATCGAGACGATGGTCAACTCCGGGAAGTCCGCAAAAGCGAACATGCCAAACGTAATCTGGCCGGGAGAGGTTCCGAGTGCGCCAATGCTGCTGGCGTGGAACACTTGATCAACATTGCCTAACCCCATTTGCTGCGAAAGTTCACTCACGAACAATGAGGTGCCGCCCGTTTCGGCCATCTGCTCGATGCCGTTACTCGCGATCGCGCCAGGCGCCCAAAGCACAGCACTACTGTTGTGCGTGCCGCCGACCAGCGGCGAGTAGTGCGGGTTGCCCGGAAACTGGCTTGGGTGCGTCGCCGCGCTCCACGTGCTTTGCAGTGTCACCCGGTAGTACGCCGAACCCTGGGCCTGAAGTGATTGGGATAGACCAGAGATCGTCGCGGCAGCGAGCAGCGCGGATAGAAGGCGGGTTTGCATAGGGAAGAAATTGCGATGAGGCCATGCGCAATACAGAATCGCAGCCACAGCAAGACAGCCCCAATGAGTCAAACTCAGTAGGCCAGACACGAACTCTGGTTACGCGTTTTTCTCTAGCAAGCGACGCAAGACCTCGGCACGACCAAGATCGTGCGCCTTGGTCAAGCGCTGCAACTCATCATCTTCGGGCCGTGCGACCACTTGGCCCGACGGCAAGCGCGCCACCTTGAACACAACCTCCCCCATGCTCGTGGCGCGCGTTTCCTGCCATCGCTCGAGCACACGTCGTGAGACCCGATGATGGCGAACGCCGAGTGACGTCGACTCTTCCAGCAGCAAATCTGTGATGATCGCTCGACGCGCCTCGTCACAAAGCACGGTAATCAATAGCCCGGGCCGCCCCTTCTTCATCGTGACCGGCGCAGCAAAGGCATCGACGGCGCCGCGCTGCAGCAGAGCATCGAGCAACCAGCCGACCTGCTCACCAGTCGCAGTATCCAATTGGCACTGCAGTTCACACAGGTCGGTCGGCGACGTCGCCTCAACCAATTCACCGACCATGACCCGCAGCAGATTCGGCACGTCGGGATCGTCGCGCGTGCCGGCGCCGTAGCCGATGGCTTCGGTCGTGATCGAGACGGGCTGATCGAACGCGTGCACCAAGGTTCGCAGCAACGCCGCGCCGGTCGGAGTCGTGCGCTCGCCTTTGAGGCCACCGGTGCGCACCGGAATGCCGCGCAACAACGCGGCGGTGGCTGGCGCGGGCACCGGCAAGATGCCGTGAGCCGCGCGGACCGTGCCCGAACCGACAGCAATGCCGTTCGCGTAAAGCCGCTCGATGCCCAACAAGTGCGTCGCCAGACAGGCGCAGACGACGTCGACAATCGTGTCTTCGGCCCCGACTTCGTGGAAGTGCACGTCATCGACCGTCGTGCCATGCGCCTCGGCCTCCACCACCGCAATCGCGCGGTAGACCTCGATGCACTGGTCGCGAACGACCTCCGGAAGGTCCGCCTTGCCAACGATGCGCTCAATGTCGCCAAGACGGCGATGCACGTGCGCATCATGATTCGGCAGCTGCACCGTCGCATGGGCTCGATCCGAGAGCATTGTGAATTGCCCGGCGACCGCGCCACCGACGTCGACACAAAAGTGCGTGCCGCGCAGGCTCGCCCGCATCACTGTGTCGTCCCGAATCGAGACGCCAGGAAGCTGCAGCGAACGCACAACGTCGATCAGCGCCTGCATCGGCGCGCCCGCATCGAGCATCGCACCGACCCACATATCACCGGCAACTCCGGACCAAGCATCGAGAATGGCTACGCGCATCGATTGTTTTGAAGGACTTCGGGTCTCAGGCGGTTGGTTGGAACGGTGTTTGCTCGTTACTCAACCGTCGTGACGGCCAAGATCCAAACAGCAAGTCGCACGATCGTCCGAACCGCATTCCAACCGACGGCTTGGGCGAGCATACTACGCTACCCATACAGTAGTTGTGAACCACCGCCCCACTGACATCGAGACCATGCAGCAACCCTATGGCAAGCCGCTGCTGCGCCGGTGCGGGGTGCAGCTGCGAAGTGCGGTTGTGCTGCTCGCTTGCGCACTGAGCGCTATCGCGCAAGCCCCGCCCGCGAGCGGTATCGAACGATTGGTCGCAACCGACGCCGTGCAGCGACTGGATAGTAAGGACGCCGAGATTCGCGGCGAGGCGGCAATCATCGTCGCAGCTGCCGGACGCGTCGACCAAGAGCCACGGCTATTAGAACTCGCAAAGGACGCGGCCCCCGCCACCAGCCATCGCGCAACGCTCGCGCTCGGCTTGCTGGCAACGCCGCAAGCCATCACGTTCTTAGAGCAGCAACTGCACACGATCGAAGGCCGCACCAGTGATCATGGGGTTATCGCTGCATTCGCCTTGGGCCTCGTGCCGCCCGACTGTGCCGGCACGTCGGTGGCACGCACCCTGACGTTGTTCGAAGACGGCAGCTGGAAGAGACAGCACGACACCTTGGTCTCGCTACTACTCGGCATGACGCGCCAGCCGGAGCGCACCGAATTGCGCGCGCTTGAGCAACTGCTCGAAGACGAAGCCAATCGCGCCGCGGAAGCTCGCGCACTGTTGCTGCAGTTGCTGCTGCCGATGACCCAAATCCATGACGACCACAACTTGCGCCGCATCCTGCGGCGCGGCAGCGAACTCGAGCGACTCGCCATCGTCAATTGGATGGCAGCTCGCCCCGCCAGCGAAAACAAGCCGTGGCTTGATGACCTGGTGCGCATTGCCCAGCGCGGCGACGGACCGGAGATACGGTCGGCGGCGCTGCTAGCATTGACGCGATGTCGTCACCTGCCCGCGCTTGAGATCGCCGCCCATGCCCTGAAGAGTTCTTCACCGGTGGAGTGCCGCCAAGCACTTGCTGCGATGATGGCCATAGGCGGCGCCAGCACGCATGGCGCACTCGAGCAACACCTGCTCAACGAGCGCAAGCCGCTGCGCATCCAGGCACTGATGAAGGGCTTCCTGGCCCCCCCCTCCAAAAAACTCGTCGAGCACGCCATCCTGATCGCGACCGACGCAAAGCTGCCGGTCGCCACGCGCGCCGCGGCCGCCGAACTAGTTGGTCGTCGTGACAAAAAGCGCGCGGCACCGCTGTTGCGCGACTTGTTCCGCATCGCAACGAATCCAGAAGTGCTGACGTCGCTGGCGCGCGCACTGCGTCGCGCGGAAGATTCGCCAACGGCATTGAGCCGCTTGATGGATCGCCCAATTTCGCTAACGCAACACGCCGACCGCTGGCAAGCGCTACTGGCGGCTGGCCACGGCGAGGCGCAGCGCCAGGTGCTGGCGGTGCTCAAGGACGGCAAGTCCAGTGACGACGACGTGCGCACGGCATTCAAAGCCTGGCGCCGCGCAATGATCCTCGACTCGGCCGGGTTGCTCGCGCCGGAACGGCTCACGAGCCACCTGAAGTAGCTCGCCCCCAGGTATAATTTGGGAGCAGACACTTGGGCGCCAGATAATCTGAGGGCCAGCCGGGACGGGCTATGGCGGGTCCTCGGCTAGCCGAAGCTGCCCATCGCCGCGCCAATCAGGCCTTGGCCCTACCCTTCGTCGCGCGACCCTTACTGGCATTCACCGGCTTCGCCGATGTCTTAGCCGGCGCCTTGGCGGCAACCTTCTTGGGCTGCGGCTTGGTGGTGAGCTTCGTGGGAAGCTTCGTAGTGAGCTTCGTAGCCGAGTTCGCGCCAGCCTTCGTTACCGGCTTCGCCACAGCTTTGGCAGCGGGCTTCTTCGGGGCGACGACACGGGCAGCCGATGGCACAACCTTGCTCGCGGATGCAGCCTTGACGCTGACAATCTTCTCGCTGCTGGCAAAGTTACGAGCGCCTGAACGTGGCTTGGAAATCGCAGCCAACGTCGCCAGTGCGTTCGCCGCCGTCACGACTTTTGGCTGCGCTTCGGCAACCTGCATCACGTCATTAGTCGACAACACGCCCAACAATACTCCCTGCGAATCGACGACCGGCAGACGGTGCACTTGCTGCTGCGCCAACGTCTCCATCGCAGCTACCAACGTGTCCTCAGGACCGCAGGTCACTGGCTCCGGCACCATCACTGCAACCACGGGAATGCTCGCAATTGGCGCGGCCTGCATGTAGCTGGCCATGCAGAGGTCACGGTCGGTGACCACACCGACCAACGTATTGGTGCCATCGACAACGGGCACAAAGCCACAATCTTGCTCCCACATGATGCGGGCTGCTTCATCTAAACGATCGACAATGCGAACCGCGTGCGGCTCCCTATTCATTACATCCTGAACTTTCATGGCCGGGATCCTCTCCAAAAGACACTGGTCACCCAAGTGTTTTCCAACGATGCGTGCATTGGAATACTGGCAGCTATAGCGCAAGCGGCGCACACTGCGGCTTCATGAGTGAGCCGATCCACAGTGACCGTGCCAGGATCGTGCCATCCCGAGTGCGAACAGGAGCGTGGGTTCTCTACGACCTCGCGAACACGATCTACATCGCGACGGTCACGTTCGTGTTCACGCCGTATGCGAAGCAAGAACTCGGTGGGCTAACCGGTCACGGCATCACGAATTTCTTATCGATGGCGGTGGCCGCGTTTTTGGTGCCGTTCTTCGGCGCACTCGTGGACACGACGTCGCGCACACGCCGATACCTGACGATCGGCACGCTGTTATGCATCACCGCGCTGCTTGGTTGGTCGCTCGACTTTGGGGCGTTCTGGCTCCTGGCCTGCTACTTTGCCGCGAACCTGACCTACAACGTCGCGCTGGTCTTCTACAATTCGCTGCTGACGTCGGTTGCCGAACCTGAACGCGCCGGCCGCATCAGCAGCTTGGGCGTAGGCGTCGGCTACATGGGCACCCTGATCGTGCTCACGATCATGATGACGGCCCAGCCGTCGCCGCGCCTGTTCTTCGCGATTGCCGCTGGCCTGTTCTTGCTACTTGCTCTGCCGTGCCTGCTGCTCGTCAAGGATCGGCGGCCAAAGCAGTCGAGCTCGGTGCCGACCCGCATCGCGGTGCGCGAAGCCAATCAGCGCCTTTGGCAGACCGTGCGCGAACTGCCGCAGCATCGCCCGCTGATGTGGTTCCTGGCTGGCAACTTCTTCCTCGTCGACGTGCTCAATACGGCGATCCTCTACTTCGCCGAGTTCACCAAGTCGGTGTTCGCCGAACAGGCCTCGCACGGCATCCTGCTATTTGGCACGACCTTTACCGGCCAAGCAGGCATTGACTCGTTCATGGGCATCGCCGGGATCTGCCTCAACATCATCGCCATGCTGGTCGGCATTCTAATCGGGGCCTGGAACGACCGCAGCCCGCTAACCGTCATGCGCGTCAGCGCGATCGCGCTGCTGATTGCCCTGATCGGGGGCGCGGTGTTCGGCGGCAACAATCCGCTCGCCTACCTGGGGACCCTGGTCGCTCTCGGCGCGTTCGGACTGACCGGCATCTGGTCCGCGGGCCGCAAGATCATCGTCATGCTGGCTCCACCTGACCAAATCGGCCAATACTTCGGCCTTTACGGCATCACCATCAAACTGTCGGTGTTTGGCGCGGTCACCTACAGCCTCGTCAGCGACACCTACGGCAGCAAGCCTGCGATGCTCGCCCAAAGCGCACAGTTGCTGATCGGCCTGCTATGCCTTTTCATGGTGCGGCTGCCGAACAAGCAAGCACCGACGAGCCCATGAGCGAAGCGCAAGACAACCCGCAAGACAATCAAGCCGAGTCCAAAGAAGAAGGCAGCAAGCCGATGCGGGGGCCGATCTGGCAACGCATTTTGGTCGGCTGCCTAGCATTCGTCATTTGGATCATCTCGATCCTCCCTACCTGGCTCGCCTACTTCATCGGCGACCTGTTCGCGATCCCGTGGTTTCTCTACTGGAGTGTGCGCGACCGCAAGGGCAAGCGAACCAGTGGCTACTGGCGCAACACCCGTATCGCGTTCCGCGAAGGCACGCAACTTGGCCCAAATCGTCCCAAGCACCACCTGTGGAAGTGGTCGCGGCACGTCGGCTGGCTGGTGATCGACTCGTGTCGCATGCGGCACTTCAACAAAGACACCGTCAACAAGCACTTCAACTTTGAAGAGTTCGGACCGCTGCAAGAGCTGTTCGACGAGGGCAACGGCTTGATCTTCGCCACCGGCCACGTCGGTAGCTGGGACTTATCCGGGGTGACGGCCGCGCTGCTCGGCCTCCCGATCACTTCGGTGTTCCGACCAAGCCCACTGCCGGCGCTCAACCAGTTGATGACGGACATGCGCACCCGCACAGGCCAGATCGTGGTCGCCCGCAAGAACGTCATGTGGACGTTAAAGAAGGTGCTGCGCGAGAAGAAGACCATCGGCCTGTTAGCTGACGGCGGTGGCAAGCACAGCGCCGTGGTCGCGCCATTCCTAGGCACGGCAGCTCGTTCGGTCGCAACACCGGCACTGCTGCATCTCGCCACTGGCGCCCCGATCGCCGTGGTCGCATTCATGCGCACCGGCCGCATGCGCTACCACTTGCGCGTCTTCGACATCATCCGCGACGCGAAGACTGGCAATCGTGAGCAGGACCTGATCGCGATCACGACTCGCTGCAACCGCGCCCTAGGCATAGGCATCAAGGAAGCGCCGGAGCAGTGGTTCTGGCAGAGCCGACGGTTCCGTCATCGTCCACCTGGTGAAGTCGCAGACGCGGACGGCCTGCCGCCGATCATGCCAATGGACAGCGACGATCTGCTGCACAACCCAGTCGGTCGCCACCGCTCGCCGAAGCGCACGACTGGCTAGTCGCGCCCCACAAGCACAACCTGACCTTCGACATTGCCAAGCTCAGTTGCGCTCCGACCAACAACTCCGGCCCCCGGGCTACCGGGCAGGTGACAATGTCCTGTTTTGCGGGTTACATGGGCTGAGGGCGGCCTAATCCGCCCAAACGGGAGAATCACTCTACCGGCCGGCCAAGCCATCTTCACGGAACCTTAACATGGACTGTGCTGTGCATTAACAGCCGCGCGATCATCTCTTTGCGTTGGCATTCACGCCCGCATAAACAGGAACCATCAAGTGATCAAGAAGCTCCTCACGGCTACGGCCGCCACGTCGTTCGCCCTCCTCGCCACCCTGCCCAGCTGTGGCAAGAGCGCCAATGGCGCCGTGGAAATCGAGAACCGGGGTTCGGACACCCTGCTCGAGGTCGCCGTCGCGTTCTCGGAGATTTACGTCAAGGACCACCCGGAGATCGCGATCTCCGTTTCCGGCGGTGGCTCCGGCACTGGCATTTCCGCACTGATCGCCGGCGACCTGCAAATCGCCAACTCGAGCCGCCCGTTCAAGGACGTCGAGATCGCAGACGCGAAGAAGCACGGCGTCACCCCGGTCGAGCACATCGTTGGCTACGACGGCATCGCGATCTACGTCCACAAGGACAACCCCATCAAGTCGCTGACGATCTCACAGCTTAACGCGTTGTTCGGAGATGCCGGCAAGATCGAAAACTGGTCCGACCTTGGCATCGACTTGGCCGACAAGTCCGATGACAACATCGTGCTGTTGAGCCGCCAAAGCAGCAGTGGCACCTACGAGTGCTTCCTCGAAACCGCGCTGCACGAAGCTGGTCGCTTCAAGCAGCGCTGCAACCTGATGAACAGTAGTAAGGACGTCGTCAAGGAATGCGCCAATAACATCAGCGCCATTGGCTACAGCGGCATCGCCTACGCTTCGGACGCCGTGCGCATCGTTCCGATCAAGAAGGACGAAGCGGCTCCGGCGGTGCTGCCGACGGTCGATTCAGTGCTTGACAAGAGCTACCCGATCTCGCGTCCGCTCTACATGTACACCGACGGCGAGCCGACCGGCAACATCAAGGGCTACATCGATTGGATCAAAAGCGATGCTGGCCAAAAGGTTCTCGTAGCCAAGCGTTACGTACCGCTCCGTAAAATGTAGGATCTGCAGCGCCCGCCCCACCCGCCTGTTCGCCCACCCCGTTTCTCAGACTCAGCAAGCAATCTTGTCATCACACTACGAAGAGCGTCTGCAACGGGACCTAGATTGGATCAGTGAACTGGTCGGACGGGTCGGCATCCAACTTGTCGAGACCATTCACGATGCGGTGGCGGCAGTGCTCAGCCTCAACAAGCAAGTCGCCGCAGAACTGGTGATTGGTGACTACACCATCAATCGTCAAACGCGCGAACTAGACCGGCTTTGCCATGCGTTCGTCGCTCGCCACCTGCCGAGCGCCGGCCATCTGCGCTACGTCTCCTCGGTGCTGCGGCTGAACATCGCACTCGAACGCATCGGTGACTACGCGGCGACCATCGCGCGCACCGCTGCGCAGCTGTCGGAGACGCCGCCGGCCGCGGTTGGCCGCGACATCGAAATGATGGCCGAACAGTCGCGCCGCACGCTGTCCGACGCACTCAAAAGCTTCCAAGATCGGGACGCATCACTGGCGCAGGCGACCAAGTCGGCAGCCACCCAATTCGTGCCCTACTTCGACCGTGTCTTCAACGACCTCGTCAAGGAAGGCGAAGCCAAGACGCGCCCGATGAAGGACCTGTTCGCGTTGATGGCGACGCTCAATCGCTTGGAGCGCGTGATCCACCAAGCCAAGAACGTGTGTGAAGAAACCGTCTTCGTGGTGACCGGCCAGGCCAAGGGCGAGAAGTCGTTCCAGATTCTGTATGTCGACGACGCCAATAGCGGCGCCAGCCAGATTGCCGAGCATTTCACGACCAAGGCATTCCCCAATAGCGGCCGCTATATGAGCGCCGGCTGGAACGCCGTGGAAAACACTGCGAGCGAGTATCTCAGCTTCGCGGAGACCGTCGGACTCGACCTGAGCACGGCCTGGCCCACGGACATCAATACGATGAAGGAACAGCTCGACCAGTTCGATCTAGTCATCGCACTGGGCAAGGGTTCGCGCGCCAACCTGCCGAAGCTGCCCTTCCACACAGCGTCACTTGAGTGGGACATCAGCACCACCGATACGCCGGAAGCGGTCTACCGCCAGCTCACGCCAATGGTGCGCGAACTGATGGAACAACTGCGCGGCGAACACGCGAGCTAAGCAAGGCCAGCGACTTCCATCCCTGCTCTTGGCCTCCTCTTACTCGGCCGGAACCATGCAAGACAAACCCGACGCGCCCCCATCGGCGAACCAGCCGAGCCAAGGCAAGCAACCGGGCTGGGCGGCGGCGCTCGACCGACGCGATTCAGCATGGAAGATGGACATGGTTGCCAAGGTCCTGGTGCAGCTTGGTGGAATCTCCGCGATCTTGTTCATCGCCGCGATCTTCATCTTCATTGGCACGCAGGGCTTTGAGTTCATGTGGAACCGGTTGTCGTTCAGCGAACTGCTGTTTGGCGACCGCTGGGAACCGGCCATCAAAACGCCGAGCTACGGCGCCCTGCCGCTGATTGCGGGCACCGCCTGGATTACGGTCGTGGCCATGGCGATCGCCGTACCGCTGGCGTTTGCCGCGGCCGTCTACATCGGCGAGTTCGCGCGCGGCAAGCAACGCGAGTGGCTCAAGATTGGCATCGAGACCCTTGCGGCGATCCCATCGGTCGTGTGGGGCGTCATCGGTTTGACGGTCATGAAGCCGATCATCGAGGATCTCTTCGATGTGCAATTCGGCCTCAACGTTCTCAACGCAGGCATCATCCTCGGCCTGATGGCGGCTCCCATCATCGCCACCATCGCCGAAGACGCGCTCAAGGCAGTTCCTGACAGCTACCGAGAAGCCGCCGAATCGCTAGGCGCTACTCGCTGGCAGGTCATCTGGAAGGTCATCTTGCCGCACGCACGTCCAGGTTTGTCCGCGGCAGTGCTGCTCGGCATCGGCCGCGCCTTTGGCGAAACGATCGCCGTGTTGATGGCAAGTGGTCACATGTTGATGGCCCCCGGCAGCGTCTTTGACTCGGCCGCCACTTTGACAGCAACCATCGCAGCCGAACTCGGCGAAGCAGCAGTTGGTGGCGATCACTACCAAGTGCTGTTCGTGCTCGGGCTGCTGCTGTTCATCATCACCTTCGGCATCAACCTAATCGCAGACCGCATTGTCCGCGGCCGCAGGATCCAAGCGTGAGCAGTCAATTCCAACCAACGGCCATCGAAGGCCGGGCCATGACGACGCAGAAGTTGCTGCGCATTGGCTTCTTGGCAGTGACGCTGCTGCTGTTGATTCCGGCAGCGCTGATCTTGGGCGTGCTCGTGTTCGAAGGAGCGCCCGGACTGAGCTGGGAGTTCCTCACGACGGCCCCCAGACAAGGTGGTGCCGCCGGCGGCATCGCGCCCGCACTCGTGGGCACCATCTGGCTTACCGCGACTGCACTGGCGCTAGCCCTACCACTCGGAGTCGCTGCCGCCATCTACCTCAGCGAGTATGCGCGCGACAACTGGCTCACCCGAACCATCAACGTCGCGATCGTCAACCTTGCTGGAGTGCCATCGATCGTGCACGCGCTGTTCGGTGTTGGCGCGTTCGTCTACTTCTTGCAGTTCGGCAAGTCGATCCTCGCAGCTGGCAGCACCCTGGCGGTGATGACACTACCGGTCGTCATTGTCTCGACCCGCGAGTCGCTGAGAGCCGTGCCGCAATCATTCCGCGATGCCTGCTGGAACATGGGCGCGACCAGGTGGCAAACCATCTGGCGCATCGTGCTCCCCAACTCGGGCAGTGGCATCCTCACCGGCTTGATCCTGGTGGTCTGCCGCGCTGTCGGTGAGACCGCCCCGATCATGTTCACCGGCGCAGTGTTCCTGCGCCAAATGTATCCAAACAGCCTGGACGACAAGTGCATGGCGCTGTCGCTGCATCTCTACAACGTCTCGACACAGGTTCAGGACGTGCCAGACCACATCCCATTCACGGTCGCGCTGACGCTGATCCTGGTGGTGCTGTCGATGAACTCGATCGCGATCTACTTCCGCATGAAGTTGCGAGGGACGAAGAAGTGGTAACACCCCCAATAGCTAGCTCTGGATCTTCGGGCTTTGGATCTTCGGGTTCTGGATCTTCGGGCTTTGGATCTTCGGGCTTGCCTGCATCGAGCTTGCCGACATCTGGATCGTCGCAGGCCAACGCCGAAACGTTGCTGTCGGTGCGCAACCTGACCATTAGCTACGGCGACAAGGTCGCGCTCAAGGGTGTCAACCTCAACGTTCGCCGCAACGAGATCTTCGGTATCATCGGCCCGGCCAACGCCGGCAAGACGTCATTCCTGCGGTCGCTCAACCGCATGGATGAGTTCGTGCACACAATGAAGGTCGACGGCGACATCCACTTCGCCGGCCGCGACCTGACTACGGTTCGCAACCTCTACGCGCTACGTCGCATGATCGGCGTCGTGTTCCCGCTGCCAGTCGGCCTGCCACTATCGATCTACAACAACGTCGCACTTGCACCACGATTGGCCGGCAGACCCAGCAAGGCCGACCTCGATGTCACCGTCGAACGTTGCCTACGACGCGCCGCGCTTTGGGACGAGGTCAAAGACCGCCTCAACAGCCTTGGCTCGCTACTCAGTGGCGGCCAGCAACAGCGCCTAACGATTGCGCGCGCCTTGTCGCAAGACCCGCAGATGTTGTTGCTCGATGAGTTCTCCATCGCCGTCGACCCAGTCACAACGATGCGCATCGAGGAGGTGCTCAAGGAACTCAAGAACGAGATGACCATCATCCTGGTCACCAACCTCGTGCAACAAGCTCGACGACTCGCCAACCGTACCGCGTTCTTCCTGGGAGGATCGTGTGTCGAGATCGCCGAAACCGAACGACTGTTCACTGGCGGCGCCCAAGACCAACGCACCGTTGACTACCTGGAGGGACGTTATGGGTAATTCCTTGGCTTCGAACACCGCCTCGCCCGCGAACCAAAACACCGCAAGCAACGAGCTCGCCATCCAGGTTCGCAGCATGAACCTCTGGTATGGCGACTTCCAAGCGCTGCACAACGTCGACCTCGACATCAAGCAGGGCATCGTCACCTCGATGATCGGCCCCTCGGGTTGTGGTAAGTCGACCTTGTTGCGCAGCTGCAACCGGATCAACGAACGCCTCGACTACGTGCGCACGACCGGCACCATCAACGTGCTCGGCGAGGACATCTACGCGGACAACGCCTCGCGCATCCAAGTGCGCCGGCATATCGGCATGGTGTTCCAGCGGCCAAACCCACTGCCGCTTTCGATTCGCGACAATGTGCTGTTCGGCCATCGCCTGCATAATGGCGGCAAGACCTCGAAGAGTGAGCTTGACGACATCGTCGAAAGCGCCCTGCAGCAAGTCATGCTGTGGGATCGCGTCAAAGACAAGCTCGGCAAGAAGGCGACGAACCTATCGCTCGAAGAACAGCAGAAGCTCTGCATTGCACGCCTGCTACCAACCAAGCCCGCCGTTCTCCTGATGGACGAGCCGTGCTCGGCCCTCGACCCAGAGGCAACCTCCGCCGTCGAAGAGCTGATTTGGGAACTGCGCGGTAAGTATTCCATCCTGATCGTGACCCACAACATGGCCCAGGCGCGCCGCGCCAGTGATGAGTGCGTGTTCATGCTGATGGGCGAAGTCATTGAGCACACGCCCACCGAGCAGATGTTCGTGTCGCCGGCGAAGAAGGAAACGTCGGACTACATCGAAGGCAAGTTCGGTTAACGGCGAAACTCGTTTCGCCGTGGGCTGTCCCCCAACGGCGAAACTTGTTTCGCCGTGCTAGCGGCCCCGCCGCGCTCTGCTCTTCGCGGCCCCGCCGCGCCCCGCTCTTCGCGGCCCCAGCCGCGCCCCGCGCTCCAAGCCCCCGCCGAGCCCTCCCCGACTCCGCCGCTCCCTCCGAGCCCGAGCCACGAGCCACGAGCCACGAGCCGCCCGCCGCTCCTCGC
>JBNMNW010000111.1:0-16873 GCA_051278165.1 Planctomycetota bacterium
GGTGTCTTTGCGTTAGTGCGTTCGGTTACGACGGCGATCGATGGTTTCCCGCACACCGGTGCGATGAATTACGTCGAAGGAATCGCGCAGGTGCCGGCAGCAGCCGTGGCGACGGCAGATGCGGATGCACTGTCGAAGCTGCTGGCGCAGGGGTCGGTCAAGGTGCGGTTGGAGCTCGGCTGCAAGACACTGCCGGATGTCGAAGGCTTTAACATCGTCGGTGACTATCGCGGCAGTACCACGCCGGATGAGATTGTGCTAATCGGCGGCCATCTGGACGCCTGGGACCTCGGGACCGGTGCCCATGATGACGGTGCCGGGGTCGCACATTGCCTTGAGGCCGTGCGGTTGTTGAAGGCAATCGGTTGCCGGCCGAAGCGCACGATTCGCGTCGTTCTGTTTGCTAACGAAGAGAACGGTTTGCGTGGCGCAAAAGCCTACGGTGTTGCTCACGAGCACGAAGTCAGCAAGCACGTGGCCGCAATCGAAACGGATGGCGGTGGCGCGACGCCGCAAGGCTTCTCTTGCTCGTTGCGTGGCCCGGAAGCGGCGGCCATTGAGGCGCTGTTCGAACCGCTCGATCAAATTCAGGCAGGGTTGTTTTTGGCCGGCGCAGGTGCTGGCGGCGCCGACATCAGTGTGCTGCACGCGCGCGGAGTGCCGTGCTTTGGCTTGTGGGTCGATGGCCATCGCTACTTTGATTACCACCACACCGCGGTCGACGATTTGCCCGCAGTGAACGAGCGCGAACTGGCGTTGGGCGCCGCCGTGATTGCCTATGCTGCGAGCGCGTTGGCCGATCGTTAGCGAACCCTAGGGACTGCCCGTAAGCCGTGGTTCGTAGCCGCTAAGGGGCATCCATTACATCCATTGCCATGGGCGTCGCGGTACCGCAAACGCCTGGGAATACGCGTTGGGTCGGAGGCTTGGGATCTCCGATGGGAAGGACTCGCGTCAGCGATCTTCTCCGTGGAGTGCCCCTATGAATGAAGCCGTGTTCACCGTGCAGCGACTTGCCCTCGAGTTGATTGCTGCGAAGCGTCCGAGCAACGAGATCCTAGATCGCCTGTGCAATCTGGTGCAGGAGCTCGTTCCGAATGGTTTGGCGGCCGTGATGCGGTTTGATGCCAAGGACAACACCCTCACGATCCGCAACGCACCAAGTCTGCCGGCATCCGGGTTGGCAGCGTTTGGTGTTTTGACGCCTGGTCCGTTCGCGGGGTCTTGTGGTTCGTCAGTCTACGAACGCAAGATGGTGGCGGTCGAAGACACGGCGACGGATCCGCGCTGGGAATCATTGCGTTCGGTCGCGGAGCAATACGAGATCCGTTCTTCCTGGTCGGTGCCGATCTTTGTTGGCAAGACCGAGATCGTCGGGACGTTCGCGATCTTGCGATCGGAATGTGGCGCGCCGTCAGAAGATCAGTGTCAGTTGCTAGAACTTGCGGCCTGCCTCGCTGGTGTCGTGATTCAGTTGGAGAACGCGGACGTGCAGGCGCGCGCTCAAGACGCCTTGTTGCGCACGATTGTAGGCTCTACCGAAGCCCCGACCTTCGTCAAGGAACTTGGTGGTCGTTACCAACTGGTCAACGAGGCTGAGGTGCGTCGTCGCGGATTCGCGAACGAGGACGTGACCGAACTGCGCCACGTCGAGCGTGCCATGCAGCAAGACCAGAAGATCGAAAGCTTCGGGTTGCTGGCGGGCGGCATTGCGCATGACTTCAACAAACTGTTGGTCGGCGTGATGGCGAACACCAGCATGCTGGCAGAAGACGATCGCATTTCTGAGCCGGACATGCTCAAGAGCGTGCTCGAGATTCGATTGGCTGCTGAGTGCGCCGCGGGCTTGACGCGTCAGTTGTTGCAGTGCGCTGGGGAACGCAAGCCAGCCCGTGAACGTTTCGCGCTTGGCAAGCTGCTTGCAGAAGTGCCGGACCTACTGGCGAGCGGTCTCTCCAAGAAGGTGCAGCTACGGACTCAGTTGGATGCAGGCTTGCCAGTAGTCGACGCCGATCCGGTGCAGATTCGTCACGTGCTGATGAATCTGATCCTCAACGCGTCCGAGTCCTTTGATGGCGACGAAGGCACCATCGATGTTCGCGTGAGCCTGCATCGCAATGAGACTCCCATTGGGCCGCTTGTCTCTACCGGCGACCATCAGCGAGGAGATTGGATTCGAGTGTGCGTGACCGACAACGGTTGCGGCATGGACGCGGCAACAGTTGCGCGGATCTTTGACCCGTTGTTCACGACCAAGACTGCTGGGCGCGGGCTCGGGCTGGCAGCTGTGCTTGAGGTCATTCGTTCGCACGGCGGATGCATAGATGTTGAATCGCGCATTGGCAGCGGCACATCGTTCCGGCTGTGGCTGCCAGTTGATTGCTCCGTCTCGGAGCAGAACCCAGTGGTCATTCCTGGCCGAGCTCCAGTGAGCACCGGCAAAAACTCACGAAGGGGCTGCATCCTTGTTGTCGAGGACGATGCGGCAATTGGCGATGTGCTATGCCGTATGCTGAAACTTAATGGTTACGAGGCTGTGCTGGCCACAGATGGACAGCATGGCCTTGCCGTCTTCACCGAAGCGATCGGCAGGCAATCTGGCGACAGCAGCTTTGACCTGGTGATTATGGATTACACGATGCCGGGCCTCAACGGCCATGAGTTGGCGCATCGCATCCGCGCCCAGGACGCCGATGTCCCGATCGTAATGACTAGCGGGCTGGGGCAAGTCGACGTCCTCGCCGAGAGTGGTGAACAGGTAATCGACTCCTTCTTGTGCAAGCCGTTTCGTCCGGATCAGGTGCAGCAGGCCATGGACGACGCCGTGAAGAGTCGGCAGTTGCTGCGAACCTGATCCCGACGGCGTGTCTTTTTGCAGCAGGTGTTGCGGGCTCCGCTTGAGTGAAGTGGCCGTGTCGGGTCACATCACATGCAAGTTATGGAACCTCGCAAGATCCTCTCGTTCGTCGACAACGTTTGGGAAACGGACATCGTCCCCCAGCTGACCGACTACATCCGCATCCCCAACAAGTCGCCGGCCTTCGACGCGGACTGGGAGAAGGCCGGGCACATGCAGCGCGCGGTCGACTTGATCGCCGACTGGTGCAAGGCGCAGCCGATCGAAGGCCTGCAGGTTGAGGTTGTGCAGCTCGAGGGTCGCACACCGTTGATCTACATGGAAGTGCCAGGTGTTGGCGACGACACCGTGTTGCTCTACGGCCATCTCGACAAGCAGCCGGAAATGGAGGGCTGGTTTGACGGGCTCGGTCCGTGGGACCCGGTTCGTAAGGGCGACAAGCTCTACGGTCGCGGTGGTGCTGACGACGGCTACGCAGCGTTCGCGTCGTTGACGGCGATCCGCGCCTTGCAGGAAGCCGGCGGTACGCATTCGCGCTGCGTCATCATCATCGAAGGCTGCGAAGAGAGTGGCAGCTACGACTTGCCGTTCTACATCGATGAGTTGAAGGATCGCATTGGTAGCCCGAGCCTGGTCGTCTGCCTCGACTCTGGTTGCGGCAACTATGACCAGTTGTGGTGCACAACGTCGCTGCGCGGCGTGATCGGTGCCGAGGTCAAGGTCGACGTGCTGACCGAAGGCGTGCACAGCGGCGATGCCAGTGGTGTTGTGCCAAGTAGTGCGCGTGTGATGCGCAACTTGATGGAGCGCATCGAGGACAGCAAGACTGGCGCCATCCTGCCCAAGCAGTTCCATGCGAAGATCCCGAAGCAGCGCGAGCAGCAAGCGAAGCTCGCTGGCAAGGTGCTCGGCAAGGACATGTGGAAGCGCTTCCCATGGGCGGGCGACACCAAGCCGATGAGCAAGCAGTTGGCCGAACTCGTGCTCAATCGCACGTGGCGACCGTTCGTGGAAGTGGTTGGCGCCGATGGTTTGCCGTCGGTTGCGATTGCGGGCAACGTGTTGCGTCCGACGACGACGTTCAAGCTGTCATTGCGCATCCCGCCGACGGCGGATCCGGAGAAGTGCTCGGAGTACCTGACCAAGTTGCTCAGCAAGAACCCGATCCACGGTGCTCAGGTGTCGGTGACGGCGGACGAGCCGGGCGGCGGTTGGAACGCGCCCGAACTATCGCCGTGGCTTGAGAAGGCGTGCGCTAACGCGTCAAACACGTTCTTCAAGAAGCCGTGCGTCTACATGGGCGAAGGCGGCTCGATCCCGTTCATGGGCATGCTCGGCGAGAAGTTCCCCGAGGCGCAGTTCATGATCACGGGCGTTCTCGGTCCGCAGAGCAATGCGCATGGTCCGAACGAGTTCTTGCACATCCCGATGGGTAAGAAGCTGACGGCGAGCGTGGCGTTGGTGCTGCAGGATCACCTCAACCGAGACCGTGGTGGCAAGCCCGCTAGCCCGGCAAAGGTCAAAGTAGCTAAGGTCAGCAAGTCAACGAAGCCTAATAAGAAGGCCGTCAGTAAGGCCAAGAAGAAAGCGAGATAGAAACTCGCGTCGCGGGAAGCTCGCGTGACGTGATTCCCAGCTGCCGACGGCTACCATCCGTTGATCACATGGAATCTCACACGCAGGTCGCCACGCCATCTTCGGAAACCTCCGTCAGTCTTGCTAGCGTCGAGCAGTTGCTAGAAATGCCACTGCTCGACCTCGTGTTCGCTGCTGCCGCGGTGCATCGCGAGCATCACGACCCGGCACGTGTGCAATGCTCGCAATTGCTGTCAATCAAGACCGGCGGTTGCCCGGAAGACTGCGGCTATTGCTCGCAGAGCGCGCACCACAAGACGCCGGTCGAGCGCGAGCCGCTGCTGGATGTCGATACCGTGCTCACCGAGGCGCGTGCCGCCAAAGAGAACGGTGCAGACCGGTTCTGCATGGGCGCTGCGTGGCGCCAGGCGAAGTCCGGCGAAGAGTTCGACCGCGTGCTGGCGATGGTGCGAGGAGTCAAAGAGCTTGGCCTTGAGGCCTGCGCGACGTTGGGCATGGTCAATAAGGAGCAGGCCCAGCAACTCGAGCAAGCCGGCCTCGACTACTACAATCACAACCTCGATACGGGTCGCAGCCACTACAGCGAAGTCATCACGACCCGCACCTACGATGACCGGCTCGAGACGTTGGACAACGTGCGTCAGGCCGGCATGAAGGTCTGCTGTGGCGGCATCCTTGGGCTTGGCGAGCAGCAAAAGGGCCGCGCCGAACTGCTGTGTGAGCTGGCCAACCTCAACCCGCCACCCGAGTCGGTACCGATCAACACGCTGGTGCAAGTGGAAGGCACGCCGTTCGCAAAAGCCGAGAACGTCGATTGGACCGACCTTGTTCGCGTGGTCGCCGCGGCCCGAATCTTGATGCCGAAGAGCGTCGTTCGCTTGTCCGCGGGTCGCTCTGAAATGGATGACTCGGCGCAGGCGATGTGCTTCCTGGCTGGCGCAAACTCGATGTTCGTGGGCGACGAGCTACTGACGACGCCGAACCCGAGCCCGTCTAGCGATGCTGCCTTGCTCCATAAGCTTGGTCTTAACGCCATCGCGACTGACAGCAGTTGCAAGTAGTGCGCGGGAAATTGGAGCAGGCATTCGATCGGCAGCTGCGTGCGGAGCTCGATGAGCGAGCGCGGCAAGGCCTGCAACGCGCGACGTTGCTCGATGGGCAGATCGTCGGCGCTGACTTCGGCAGCAACGACTACCTCGGCCTTTCACGTGATGCGTCGATCGCGGATGCGATGATTGCTGCCGTGCGTGAATACGGCGTTGGTGGCCGATCAGCGCGCTTGTTGAAGGGTGGCTCGCCTCTGCACGAACAGTGTGAACAGGCTGCTGCAGCTTGGCTCTCGAGCGAGGCCGCACTGCTGTTCCCTTCGGGCTACCAGGCCAACGTCGGCTTGATCGGTGCCCTGGTTGGTCGCGGCGATGCAGTGATCTCGGACCGTGACAACCACGCATCGCTGATCGATGCTGCTCGGTTGTCGCGCGCGCGCATCCTCGTGCATCATCACCTCGACCTTGCCGATCTCGAACGTGCGCTGCGTGCCGCTTCGTCCGCGCGCCGCCGGTTGGTATTGACTGAAGGCGTATTTAGCATGGCCGGCGATGCCGCGCCCTTGCTCGCTATCGATGCATTGTGTCGTCGATATGACGCGTGGTTGGTTGTCGATGAAGCGCACTCGATTGGCCTGTTGGGTCCGTCGGGCGCCGGCGCATGGGCGCGCGAAGTGCGCGAGGCAGGCGGTGTCGACGGGCATCGATTATGCGCACGCATCGTGACCGGTGGCAAAGCGCTTGGCGTTGCCGGAGCGTTCGTTATCGGTAGCTCGACCTTGCGCGAGCAGTTGATCCATAAGGCCCGCTCATTCTTGTTTACGACAGCTTCCCCGCCGGCGTTGGCTGGTGGTTTGCTTGCTGCCGTCGAACGCTGCCAGCGAGCTGACTCAGAACGTGCCGCGGTGCTCGCCAATGCGGGCCGACTTGCTGCGGCGCTCGAGCTGCCCGCGCCAGCGGCAGCGATCGTGCCGGTCCCGGTAGGCGATGCGCAGGCTGCCGTGCAGCTTGCCAGTGACCTACAGAACGAAGGGTTCTACGCGCCGGCGGTTCGACCGCCCACGGTTGCCCCAGGAGCATCCCAGTTGCGCGTCGTGTGTCACGCCAATCAGTCGACCGATGACATCGATCGCCTGAGTAGCTTGATCGCCAGCAAGTTGCCAGCGCGCCGTGCAATTGCTAGTTCGGTTGCGCCGAGGGCTCCGGTCACTTGTGTGGTTGGCACGGACACCGGCGTCGGCAAGACGGTCGTCAGCGCCCTGTTGTTGCGGGCGGCGATGGCGCGCGGTCCGGTGCGTTATTGGAAGCCCGTGCAGACGGGTTCGGATGACGATACGCAATGTGTGACCGAACTTGCGGCTGCCGAGGCGTGCCATCTGCTGCCAAACCTAGCGAGTTTCGCGTTGCCTGCGTCGCCGCATGCCGCTGCCGCTGCGGAGGGCGACAACCTGCATCTGGCAGATTTACAGTCGGCGCTGCACCGGCATCGAGCCGCGCATTCTGACAGTCGTCTGTTGCTCGAGTTTGCCGGCGGCTTGTTAGTGCCGTTCGCGCTCGATCCACCTGCGATGCAATCGGATTGGCTGGCGTCGATGGGCGCGCAAATTGCGCTGGTCGCGCGTTCGGGCCTCGGCACGCTCAATCACACGTTGCTCACCATCGAGGCCATGCGGGCTCGCCAGTTGCAGCCAGACGCATTGTTTCTGGTTGGGGAACCACATCCCAGTAACCGCGAAGCGCTTGGTGTGTTGACGTCGATTGCGCAGATCTACGAGGTGCCGCATTGGCCGTCGATGTCGACGGATTCCTTGGATGCGTGGTTGCACGGTAACGACCTAACGGAGCTCATCAGTGTCTGATCTACCAGAGCGAGATGCCCGCGTCGTGTGGCACCCATACACCCAGCACGGAATCGAAGACGCGCCATTGCCGGTTGTCGGCGCGCAAGGCGCGTGGCTTGAGTTGGCCGATGGCACGCGCTTGCTCGATGGCATTTCGTCATGGTGGGCGACGCTGCACGGTCACTCGCATCCGGCGTTGGTGGCGGCTATCAGTGAGCAAGCGGCGCGTCTCGATCATGTGTTGTTTGCCGGTGCGACGCACGAACCGGCCGTTCAGCTCGCTGAGCAACTGCTCGCGATTGCGCCTAAGGGGCTGTCGCGAGTGTTCTACTCGGACGATGGTTCGACCGCAGTCGAAGTAGCCCTGAAGATGGTGCTGCAGTCATGGGTGCATCGCGAGCAATCGCAGCGCCGTGTGTTCGTCGCGCTTGATGGTGCTTACCACGGCGACACCTTCGGCGCGATGGCGGCCGGCGATCCTGATCCGTTCTTCCATCCGTTCGAATCGATGATGTTTGAAGTGCGGCGTGTGCCTACGAACGCCGAAGCCTTGGCCCAAGCTCTCGACGAACTTGATGATCGCGCGGCAGGTTTCATTCTTGAGCCATTGCTGCAGGGCGCCGCTGGCATGCGGATCATGCCGATTGAGTTTGTGCAGCAAGCGCGACGTTTGTGTGATGAACGCGGGTTGCCCCTGATCGCCGACGAAGTGATGACCGGTTTTGGTCGCACTGGTTCAATGTTCGCCTGTGAACTTGCCGGCATCTCTCCTGACATCATGTGCCTCGCGAAGGGCTTGACCGGAGGCATGTTGTCGCTGGCCGCGACGCTGGCAACCGAAGAGCTGTTTGAGTGCTTCCTGCACCACGAACGGTCGCGGTTCTTCCCGCACGGACATACGTTCACCGCTAATCCGATCGCGTGCGCGGTCGCGTTGGCGTCGTTGCAGGTGTCGTTGGCCAATGATGTGCCGGCTCAGCTGGAGCACATTGGCCGCGGTGTGTTCGAGCAGCTTGCTGATTTAGAAGGCCATGAACGTGTTGCCAACCTGCGCCACATTGGCGGCATGGCTGCATTCGACATCATCGTTCCGGAAGGTCAGGAGGGTTACCTCTCGGACTTGGCGCCGCATTTACGTCGCGAAGCCGTTCGCCACGGTGTGCTGCTGCGGCCGCTCGGCAACGTGCTCTACGCGCTGCCGCCAGCGTGTTTGACCGACGAGCAAGTGACCAAGGTTGCTAGCGTCATGCGGCAGCTGGTCACCTCACTGGTTTAGACTGCGCTGGTTTAGGCGGCGAGTCGACTTTGCACCGCCGTCTCGGGCCGCGAGCTATTTGTTGATTAGGAGTCGCTTGAACCGATCGTCGTCGCAAATCGAATCGAAGAGCTTGTCGACAGTGATCCGTTGCCCTGCTTGGTTGGCTTGCACGAGCCACTTGATGGCTTGCTCGCGCAATTCCGCGGCGCGCTCGGTCGGGACTTGGCTTGCACAGCGCAGCAGTTCGCGAGCGGCACCGACGCGCCATAGCGGCGGAATGCGGAAGCTGCCAAGTTTGAGCGCTTCGGTTTCCAAACGTCGCCAGTCCTGCGCGTGGCGCAGTGCGTTGGTCAACACGCGCTGGTGCGTGGCTTGGAATTGCAAGGCCTGACGCTCGTCAGGCGACATGCGTAGCGATTCCGTTGCATCGGCAACCGCGAGATCACTGTAGCGAATGGCCTCAGCCCACTGTTTGCGGTTCAGATAGATGATGCCGAGGTTGCCATACGTGGTGCAGCGCAGGCGCGGCAATTCGGAGACACTCTCGTAGTCCAAGATCAACTCACCGAGTAGCTCGATGAGTTTGGGTGCTGCCGCAATGGCTTCATCTGGTTGGTTCTGCAATTGCAGAATACGCATGCGTTCATTGAGCCCCATGGCTCGGATGTAGCGCGGCACAGGCCAGTTCTTGTCGTCCTTCCTGGTGACACCTGCAAGTTCTGCGAGCAGTTGCTCAGCAACCTGAAATGCTTCCTCGTAGCGCTTCTGCATCTTGAGGAACCTCACCAAGTTGAGTTGGTGGCTGCCGTGGACTTCCGTCGGCTGAGTCTCGATCGGCATCTTCCCTGTCCACGCGATGGCCTTCAGCAAGGCTGTTTCTGCCGCTCCCATACGGTTCTCGCGCATTGCCAGGGCGCCGACCATGCCTTCGATCAGCGACAATTGTCTTGTACAATTGTCTTTGGTCACAGCTTTTTGGATGAGGTCTTCAAAGATAGATCGAGAAGCTGCAAGCAACTCGCGAACGCCCTCATGCTTAGCCTGATCCATCAGCAGGGACGCTTTGTGGCTCATCGCCGTGGCGCGGAAGTGGCGCACCTTGTTCGTCAGGTCCCTGCCGTTCGTCAGGGCGATCGACTTGTCGCAAGCTTCGATGGCTTTGTCGTAACTGCCCATGGCCGACAACGTGTCGACCCATCCGACCAGGGTTTCGAGTTTGAGTTCGAGCACGTCGTCCTTGAGTTGGTCGGCAACTTCCAGGTTGTCGAACAGGTCGATCGCGTCGCTGAGCATGCCAGAGATGATGGGTAGGAAGGCGCGGTTGCGGCGTAGCTTCTCGGTGTTGGTGCCAGCTAGCAATCGCCGGATTGCGTTGAGGCTGAGCGATGCGCTGCGGTCGGACCGCGCCACCTGATCCTTTAGCAGACCATTGAGTCGTCCCAGTTCCCCGTTGACCGTGTTGAGCTGCTCATTGCTCAAGGCGAGCATCGTGTTGGCCTCGCCGAGCGCTTCATTCGACGTCTCGAGCTGCTGATTCACATCGCCGAGTTGTTCGTTCGTCGTCGCTAGTTGCAGGTTGGCGTGGTCCTTCTTCACAACCTCGTCCTGCGTTTTCTTGACCTGCTCTCGCATCGCGGCGCTCGCTTCACTTTGCTGCCATAGCAGCAAGGCTGGCACCAAGAAAACGAACGCCATCGCCATGCCGAAGGCGACCGAGACTGTGCGGTGGCGTTGCACAAAGCGTCGCACTCGCACTCCGGCCGGCAACTTGCGGGCACTGATCGAGTGTCCTTCGAGCACGGCCAAGATGTCGTTTGCGAACTCTTGGCAGGTTGGATAGCGACGGGCGCGATCCACATCCATCGCACAGTCCAATACGATCTGCACTTCCGCGGGCACCTGGGCCCGCATTGGGTGGCGTTCGCCATTGAGGATGCGCGTGTTGAGTCCTTCGCGCGAGTCTAGGGCGAACGGCGGCTGCAGCGACAGCAGACAGTGCATCGTCGCGGCGAGCGCATAGATGTCCGTTCGCTCGTCCGCTGGTTCGCCGCGCACTTGTTCAGGCGCCATGTAGGCAGGCGATCCCGCGGCTGCACCACTGCGCGTGAGGTGCGGGTCTTCGCTCGCGCGAGCCAGGCCGAAGTCGACAACTACAGCCTGGCCGGTTTGAGTCAGGAAGATGTTCGATGGCTTGATGTCACGGTGCAGCACGCCGCGCACGTGTGCATGTTGGATGCCGAGCGCTGCTTGATGAATGAGTCGCAGGATCGCTTGCCAGTAGCCGCCGGCAAACACGACATCGGTCGAGCTGGGGTCTTCGCCGGTGCCGATGACTTCGCGCAAATCCATGCCGCGGAGTTCGTATAGGTTGCGGTTGCCAAGCTTCTTGACGATGCGTTCGCCGTCACATCCGCGCAGCCGCGGCATGGCATAGAACGGAACCTCGTGTTCGGTTCCGGTCGCAAGAATCGGGATGATCGCAGGATGGTCCAGCCGTGCGACGGCTTCGATTTCGCGGCGGAACCGTTCGCGTGCGCCTTCGAACAGCAATAACTCTGGCCGAACCATCTTCAGCGCGACTTCACGTTTAAGGGACTGTTGCTCAGCGATATAGACGACGCCCATGCCGCCTGAGCCGAGCTCTCCCTTGATTACGAAGTCGCCGACTTGTTGCGGCAGCGCCCCAGGCGGTTGCTGCAGCAAGTCGATGGCATCGAGATCGCGCAGCGCGGCGCGAAGTGCCGTAGCGTCTTTTGGATTGTTCTGGAGGAGCCGTTCGACGCCGGGGGTGCCGCTGACCTCGAGGATGGCGAGGGCTTCGGCGAGCAGGATTTCGAGCGCATCGGGTTCGCTCGCATCGGACGGGTTGGGTTCGGTAGGTGGCACCATGTGCAGTTGGGGCTATTATAATCGACTACCAAGTTATGAGCGAATCGAGCCTGCCACTTGTCACACAGGCAAAGGAGCAAAACCGCGAAGCGATCGAAAAGCTTCTGGTGCGCCACCTGCCTGGTCTCAGGTCCTGGCTACAGCTCCGTATGGGCGCGCGCCTGCGGTCCAAGGAAACGCCGGAAGACCTCGTGCAGTCGGTGGCGCGTGAGGCACTCGGTGACCTGACCGACTTCGATTGGCGTGGTGAGGCGGCGTTCCGGCATTGGCTCTACGTCAAGGCGCAGCACAAACTCGTCGACAAGGCTCGTTACGTCGGCGCGGCCAAGCGTTCGCCCGATCGAGAGCGAGCGATCAATACGAACTTCTCGGCCGAACCATTGTTTGGCAAGCTGTTGTCGCCGAGTGGCGAGGTGCAGAGTCTCGAGGAGGTCCGGCGCATCGAGAAGTCGTTTGGCGAACTGCCGAAGGACTATCAGGACGCGGTCAGCATGCGGCGACTTTGCGGCCTCGACTACGAACAGATTGCTGAGTACATGGATCGAAGTGTGCCGGCGGTGCGCAACTTGGTGCATCGCGGCTTGTCGAAGCTGGCGCTGCGGCTGGCCAAGCTGCGCGAAGAAGAGAGCAATGGCTAAGGCAGTGCTGTCAGTGTGGCTGCAGCTAGTGCGACTGCGGGACTAATGCCAGCCTGAGGCCTTGCCGATCGCTGAGTTCTTCTGCGCCCACGCGCGCCACTCGGCCTCGCATTCGGCAACGTCGAGCGCGAGGTTCTCGGCGAACAGATCGTCGACGTCTGCTTGCGAGGCATTCTTCTTGTTGAGCGCGGCGCAGAGGTCGAGCCAGTCTTCTGGGTGGCGAGCCAGCAACCAGACGCAGAAGCTCCACGACTTGGCGCGAACTGGATCGCGAAAGTTGTCCATGCGTTCGCGCGGGACTTGCACGAGTGGCCAATCGCTGGCGCCGTCGATTTCCTCCTCCAAGCGTTGCCGCCAGATCAATGCGTCCGCCGGCCACCCGTCGCGCTTCTTGCTGACGGTGTGGGCGAGCTGCATGTAGCGCGTCTTGACGGTGCCGCACATCATCCAGGTCAAGGCGTGCACGAGTCCTTCGGATAGGCCCCTGTTCAGCCGCTGGGCCGCGCAGCGCATCATGACGTGGGCGACGATGCGGTCGTTGTCGTCAGATGAATTGCAGATCGCCCACTCGGCCCAGTTGCCAAGCTCTTGGTAGGACACGCCTGAGAACAGCTTGGCTTTGACCATGTCGTATTCGCCCAGAGTAATTGGCGAACGTTGCAGCAGTTGGTCACGTTGGCTGACGGTACGAATGATCGCTAGGTAGGCGCGCGAGTCCGTTGCTAGCGCTTGCGAGGCGAGCGGTTGCTCGCCGAGCAGGTGGCGCACCATCACGAGCGCGCGTTCGGCCCAGGCAACGGATTGCTGGGCTTGCTCGTTGGATCCAATCAGCCAGTGTTCGAAGTGCTCGGAGCGCGCGCCAGTGAATGGCAGCGCGGATTGCTTCAGCGACGCCGGCATCTGATCTGCCGTCAGCAGCTTGCTGTCGAATGGCAACGCCGCACACTGCTTCGCTTTGGCCAGCATGGCCTGCATGCTGCGCACGAACGTCAACTGGTCGTCAGTGCCGAAGAAGCCATCGATGCCCTCATGCCCGAGAGCCTCGTGGCTCGCGAGGTCGTTGGCGTGCAGCGCGATAGCGCGTTCCAGTTGCTCGCGACCCAATTGGAGTTTGCTTGGATCGGTCTTGCCGTCTGCCAACAGCTTGAGGCCGAGCACCCGGTGCAGCTTGCTCATCTGCCTGGCGGTTGTCCGCCAGGTCTTATCTTGCTGTGCGAGCTGCCGCGTGCTGGCCTTGTTCGGCGGTAGCGTCTTGGGGTCTTTGACCTGTTGCCACTCGTCACCTCGCTGCTCGTGGCCAAGCGCCGCACGCGCCTGCTTGTGATCGGCATCGTAGTGATCGACCAGGACCTGGTAGGCGTGACGGCTGCGCGTCATGGCCTTGGCCTGCGCGGCCTTCTTGGCAAAGCCCTGCAGCGTCGCCGTCACCTGCTTGGTGACCGCTGCGACGCGCGGGTCTGGGTCGCTTTGTGCGATCAGTGGCAATGCTGTTGCCAGCATCACGCAGAGCTTGGCGACCCACCGTGCAAAGGTGGGCGGGGCGGAAGAATGGTTGCGAGTTGCTGCGGGCATGTTGGATTCCCGCAGGCGAGCCTACTTCTTGCTGCCGCTCGGCTCCACCGGTAGTAGGTGCAGGCCGCTGTCGGCTACGGCAGTGCGGAACGTCGGCAGCGACGTCGCAAAGAACGCTTCTACCAGTTGCTCGACCTCGGCGGCCTTCTCAGTGGCCTTCTTCATGCCGTCCAACTCGGTTTTGTTGGGCTTGTCGATCGAGCCGGAGACACGCATGTGGCTGTGAAGTTTGGTCATCAAGCCGTCGTTGCCGCGGCTGATGCCCTGCACCTTCTTTTGTTCACCCCAGATCTTGTTGTCGAGATCCTTGTGGGCCTCGTCAATGGCCTTCAGCGCGTCGCGAATCGGCAGGAGCGGGTCGTCGCCTGCTTCGGGCTTCTGCTCAATTTTCAGGCGAGTGCGAACGACATCAATCTGTGCCTTGATCGGCGCCAGGCGTTGCGTGACCTCGTAGAGCCGCAGGTTGAGTGCGTCAAGATCGGTGCGCAGCAGATTCTTGGCGACGCTGTCAGCGCGCGGAATGGAAACACGTGGATCGTCCAGAACCTCGACCTTGACCGTTTGCGACTCGCCTTGGAAGCGCATCGTCAGTTCGTACTTGCCGGCCAATACACGGCGGCCAGACGGAGGCATCTTCGGCTTCTTCTGGAATGTTTTGCTCGGTCCGGGACCGCCGTCGCGTTCGAATAACCAGTAGATGCGGTTGAGGCCGAGGTGCACGTCGCGTCGGAACGTGCGGATGATCTTGCCGGTAGCGTCCTTCACTTCGACAGTGACCTTGTCCTTCGGGTCGTCCTTGTCCGACACCTCCTGGTCGGAATCCTTCTCGTCGTCGGTGCTCTTCTTGGGCTTCTCGCGAGCCTTCTCGAGCTTCGGATCAGGGTGCTTCAACTCTGGCGCATTCGCGATCATTTGCACCATGACGCCAACCGGTGTCGTCGGTCCGCGGAACTCGCCTTGGCCCGGGAAGCGCGTGCTCGGCGTCTGCGCGGTGCCGTGCATGATCGTCGGCCGCGGATCGAATACGTGCAGCTTCTTGGTGAGCATCTCCGGGGTCATGCTGCGCAGTGGACTGAGGTCATCGATCACGAAGATGGAACGGCCGTGCGTCGCAACGATGAGATCGCCGTCGCGGTCGTGGGTCGTGATGGCGCGCACGGCGCAGGTTGGCACGCCATGACGCCACGCATGCCATTGCTTGCCGCCGTTGAGCGAGACGAATAGGCCGAACTCGGTGCCAACCCACAGCAGGTCCTTCTGCTTGGTGTCTTGTTCGATGACGTGGCAGTAGCCATCGATGCCGTCGGTCGCCAACGAAGTCCAGGTCGCGCCGTAGTCGCGCGTGACGTAGACGTAGGACGTCCAGTCAGAATTGCGGTGGCCGTCAAACACGGCGAATGCGGTGCCTGCGTCGTATTTGCTCGCTTCGATATGCGGGCACCATGTGTTGCGCGGCAGCTCGGGCACGTTGTTCTCGACGCTCGTCCACGACTCGCCGCCGTCGCGTGTCACTTGAATGCGGCCATCATCGGTCCCGGCCCAGACCACTCCGTTCTCGACGCGGCTTGGCGCGATTGTGATGATGCAGCAGTGATTCTCCGCGGCGGTGACGTCGATCGTCAAACCGCCGCTCTCGTCCTGCTTCTGCCATTCAGGGTTGTTGGTCGTCAGGTCTGGCGAGATCACCGACCACGCCTCGCCGCGGTTCGGGCTGCGATGCACGAATTGGCTACCGTAGTAGATCGTTCGGCCATCGAACGGATCGAGCGCGATCGCCGCGTTCCAGTGGAAGCGAAGTTCGCTGCCTTCGGGTTCTGGTGGCCGGATCGACTTGCGCGAACCGGTGCGCAAGTCGTAGCGCACGAGCGAGCCACCTTGGCTCATGGCGTATCCTTGGCGGCTATCGAGCGGGTCAGGAATGGTTGCGAAGCCATCGCCAAAACACACTTCCTGCCAGTGCAGATTGCGGATGCCGCCGTTCTCCCAAACGGTCGAAGGGCCACGCCAACTGCCGTTATCCTGCAGGCCGCCGTAGATATTGTAGGGCACGTTGTCGTCAACCGCGACGTGATAGAACATCGCCAGCGGCATGTTGCGGCAGAACCTCCAGGTCGAACCTTGATCGCGGCTGGTGTAGACGCCGCCGTCGTTGCCGATCAGGATACGTTGCGGGTCCTGTGGATCGATCCACATCGAGTGGTGGTCCGGGTGCGCGGCGTTCCAGCCGACCAAGCTGCTGAACGAACGGCCGCCGTCGGTCGAAACGTCGATG
The DNA here is from genome assembly GCA_051278165.1 of Planctomycetota bacterium. GTDB lineage: Bacteria > Planctomycetota > UBA1135 > UBA1135 > UBA2386. The sequence continues at coordinate 15,970 of JBNMNW010000111.1, forward strand.
ACCGTATGCATGTTGTAGATGCGGTTCGGGTCCTTGGGGTCGACGCGGATGTCGCAGAAGTAGAACGGTCGCGGTGCGATGTCGTCTTTGCTGTTGACGGTGCGGAACTTGAAGCCGCCGTCATCACTTCGCAGCAGCACGCTCTTCTTGGCTTCGGTGAGTGCGTAGATCGTGTTGGGCGAGCTTGCCGAGATCGCTAAGCCGATGCGGCCGAGTTCGCCCTTGGGTAGACCGTCGTCGCTGTCGAGTTTCTGCCACGTCTTGCCGCCGTCGAGCGTGCGGTAGAGGCCGGAGCCGGGGCCGCCACTCTTGAATGCCCATGGCCAGCGTCGGTGCTGCCACATGCTCGCGAACAGCTTGTCCGGGTTGCGTGGATCGATGATCAGGTCGCTGCAGCCAGTGCGCTCGTCGACGTAGAGAACCTTCTGCCAAGTCGCGCCGCCGTCAGTTGTCTTGAAGACGCCGCGCTCTGCGTTTTCGCCCCAGCTCGTGCCGAACGCCGACACCCATGCGGTGTTGGCATCCGTCGGGTGCAGCACGATGCGGTGGATACGTTCGGTCTTGGCGAGGCCGAGTTTGGTCCAGGTGCGGCCACCGTCGAGTGTTTTGTAGATGCCGCGGCCGACGCTTGCTGAGTTGCGTGGATTGCCTTCACCCGAACCGACCCAGACGATGTCGGGTGAGTGTTGGTTGACGGCGATCGCTCCGATGGATGCGACATCCTGATCGTCGAACAACGCGGTGAAGGTGACGCCGCCGTCCGTGGACTTCCAGACCCCGCCCGCCGATGCGCCAGCCCAAATGATGCGCGGATCACCGGCAACACCCGCGACGGCGCCGATGCGGCCTCCGACAACGGCCGGGCCGATGGCTCGCGCCTTGAGCTTGGTCAGTAGGGAGAGGT
>JBNMNW010000112.1:0-16866 GCA_051278165.1 Planctomycetota bacterium
CACCGGGTTGGTTCGCCGAAACGCAGTCGAATCGGTGGATTCGGCGAGGATTTGGCGGGCCGACATGGTGTGAAGGGTGCGTGCATGGCGGTTTGCTCTCCCGTGGCGCAGACTCCTAGCCGCACAGAGCAGCCACCGCCCCCAACCGATACCGGGAGCAAAGCATGGCTTTGCCCGTGGAGCGCCCAGCGCCTAGCATGTTCTACCCCACATCCGTGGGCAGGGCAGCTCACGCCCGGCAACTGCATAGCAACATGGCTAACGACACGAAGGCAAAGAAGCCCATCCTGGTCGGACCGATCCGCCACAACCTCGAAGCGTTCGGCGTCGCGATCCTCGCGGCCGTGCTGCTCAAGTGGTTCTGCATTGAGGCCTACCAGATCCCGACGTCGTCGATGCAACCGACCCTGATGGGCAGCGTCGAAGCCAACGTGCACGACCGCATCCTGGTCAACAAGTTGATCCAGACGTTCCGCGATCCGAAGCGCTGGGACATCACGGTCTTCAAATACCCACTGCAGAAGAACCAGAACTACGTCAAGCGCATCCTCGGCATGCCGCTCGACCGCCTCTACATCAGCGGCGGCAACGTCTACCAAGTCGAAGGCGACGGCGAGAACCGCAAATACACCGTGCTGCGCAAGCCGGACGACCTGCAGGAGGTGATGTGGAAGAACATCTATCCGCAGCGACGTGAGACGCGCGCCGAGACCAAGTCGTTGCCGCAGATCTTCGGTGCATCGCCGAGCCGCGCAGCAGAGGAGATTGAAGGCGGCTTCACGCTCGAGCCCAACGGCAAGACGGCCCGGCTGTTCTTCCGCGACCAAATCGATGGCGGCGTGGTCAATCGCGTCTGGGATGGCTACCCCGTCGACGTCTCGCGGCCGATGCGAGACCAGGAGATCAACGGCTACCTCGTCAACCAGAACCGCCCCCAGGAGATCGTCCCTGACGTTCGCCTGACGTGCACGGTGACGACCGAGAAGAGCCTCAAAGAGTTCGCTCTGGCGATCGAAGTCGTGCGCCCTGACCTTGCGAAATACACCTACGCGTTCGTGCTCCGTGGCGACAAGGGCGTGCTGGAAGTGCGCGGCGCTGACAAGAAGATCGTGCTCGGCAAGTCCGAAGAGTTCGCGGTCAGCCTGACGCCTGGCGAAGCGACCGAGTTGTCGTTCGCCCACATCGACGAGCAGCTGATCGCGTGGCAAGACGGCAGCGAACTGCAACGCTTCGAGAGCGCCGAATGGAGCTGCCGCGAAGGCTGCATCATCCCGCCAAGCAACCCGTTCAAGGCGCCGAGCGATCGCAAGGTCAACCCGCAGTTCCTCTGCACCGGCACCGGCAAGGTCACCTTGACCGACGTGCGCATCGACCGCGACCAGCACTACACGCGCGAAACAGCGCCCGAGATCATCGAAGTGCCGGCAGACCACTACTACATGATGGGCGACAACACGCTGCAGTCGATCGACTCGCGTGGCTGGACGGCGATCACCATCGGGGTCGACAAGGACGACAACATTGTGCCGCTCGACAGCCCCGACTGCGTGCGCCAGATCCGCGGCAACAAGCGTGCGATGGACCTCAGTGGCGCGCCCGATCGCGACGAGACGCCAATTGCGCTGCCCGACCAAAACACGATCGTCATGATCGATGAGTACGGCGAGATCTTGCGACTCAAGGGGCAGCCCGGCTCGAACTGGGGCAATGGCAACGTCACGTTCCGCAACCCGAATGCCGATCCGGGCGACCCGAAGGCCGAATGGAGTGCGCTCGACACGACCAACGCGAAGGGCATCTCGTATGTGCCACGCTCTGACATTCAGGGCCGCGCGTTGATGGTGTTCTACCCGTCGCGCCCAATCAGCTGGCTCACCGGCAACAACTGGCCGAACCGCTTCGGGTTCGTTCGTTAGTCCATCTCGCCGGGTTTCACCCTGCCATTGGCCAGCCTGCCATTGGCTTCGGTGGATCACGCCGCAGCAGCTGGGACGCCAGCTGCAAAACTACCCGTCAAGCCCGGTGCGTCGCGATGAGTTTCGCCTCTCGCGACACGATCGCGCCCTGAGTGACCACACAGGTCGTCACTTAGCAGCGCAGCAAGAATGGCGGACGAAAGTGCGAGTCGGAGCGAAGCCAGCTTTGCTCTACCAACGACGCCGCTACCATCAGAGCAGGGTTGCCGCGCCATCATCAGGCGCGATGCAACGGCTCCAATAGGCAACATCGCAGTGATCGCCAGTGGCACGATCGACATGAACATGATCGACAGTGACACGATCCAGAACGACATGACCGACGACGACATCACGGACGGCGACATCACCGACGACGACTTGACCAGCATCGACGCAACGCCGGACATCGATATGCCTGACGTCACGCAGGCCGAAGAGATCCTCTTCACTGATGGCCTAGTCAAGGCCTACCGCGGCCGCCGCGTCGTCGACGAGGTCAGCTTGAGCGTTCGCGAAGGCGAGATCGTTGGCTTGCTCGGCCCCAACGGTGCGGGCAAGACGACCACGTTCCGCATGGTGGTTGGCATGGTCACGCCCGATAGCGGCAAGGTTTATCTCAACGGCGAAGACGTCACCAAGCAGCCAATGTATCGGCGCGCGCGACGCGGCCTTGGCTACCTCGCACAGCAAGAATCGGTCTTCAAGAAGATGACCGCGATCGACAACATCCGCTGTGTGCTCGAAGCACGCGGCATGAAGCGATCGCAACGCGAAGACACTGCGCGCGAGTTGATGCAGGACCTGCAACTGATGCACGTCGCCGATTCCATCGCCGAAACCATGTCGGGTGGCGAAAAGCGACGCCTTGAGATCGCGCGCGCCCTGGCAACTGAGCCACGCTTGCTGCTGCTCGACGAACCGTTCGCCGGCGTCGACCCAATCACCGTTGAAGAGATCCAGCAGATCCTCGCGGCGCTCGCCCGCTCGGGCATCGCGATCCTGATCACCGAGCACAACGTCATCGCGACGCTACGCATCACTCACCGCGCCTACATCATCAATGCAGGCCAGGTCATCGCGAACGGCGACCCACAATCGATTGCTGCCGACGAACAAGTTCGGCGCGTCTACCTAGGCAGCTCGTTCGGCGAAGGCATCACCGAAGAAGAAGAGCGCGGCCTCGAACTCGACTAGTCGACGTCCGCTGAGGTAGCGCTTGGTTGCTCGAGCATGGCTGGCGGCTCGATTCCTCAAGCTCGGTTGCCAAGCTCGGTTGCCTAGCTCGGTTGCCAAGCTCGGTTGCCTAGCTCGGTTGCCAAGCTCGGTTGCCAAGCTCGGTTGCCAAGCTCGGTTGCCGAGCTCGGTTGCCGAGCTCGGTTGCCAAGCTCGGTTGCCGAGCTCGGTTGCCAAGCTCGGTTGCCGAGCTCGGTTGCCAAGCTCGGTTGCCAAGCTCGGTTGCCGAGCTCGGTTGCCGGCTGGGTCAAGGTCCCCGGCACCCGAAGGCACATGCCCGAACTGCTCAACACAAGCAGCCAGTACAAGAAGACAGCCGGATCGAACCGGCTATCTCCCGCGGAGTTGCCCCCGCTACGGCAAAGGAATCGCTCGTAACCGACGGCGAACATGGGGGCGCCGTCGGTATCGGAATGATCCGACTTGTTTGCTCATCTCAAGCGGTGCGTTTGACGCCGCTCGGGCGGCGAGGTGTAGTCCCTCGCCTCGACCAGCGCGCGTGGCGCCGGCCCAATTCATTAACCTTGCAAGAGCTGCAGGGCGGCCTGCGGTTGCTGGTTCGCCTGCGACAAGATCGAGATCGAGGCCTGCTGCAGGATGTTGTTTCGAGTCAGTTGCGCCGTTTCGTAGGCGACGTCGACGTCGCGGATACGACTCTCGGCAGCCGACAGCGATTCCGCCGCGACACCAAGGTTGGCGATCGTTGATTGCAGCCGGTTCTGTAGCGAACCAAAGCGACCACGAAGCTGAGCAACATTGCCGATCGCGCTATCAATCTGCGAGATCGCATAGCTGGTGCTGCCACCCGAGCCGACGTCAATCGTCGACAAGCCAAGCGAAGTCGACAGCGATGGCGTCAACGACACGTTGAGTTGGTCAATGCCGACCGTTGAGTTGATGCCCACCTGGAAGGTCACCGAGCTAGCCGAACCATCCAACAGGCGAATGCCATTGAACTCCGTCGACTGGGCGATCCGGTTGATCTCGTTGACGAGGCTTCCGAACTCTTCCGCGATCGTGTCCTTGTCAGCCGTCGACGATGAGCCGTTGGCCGATTGGATCGCGAGCTCTCTCAGTCGCACGAGAATGTTACTGACCTCGTTGAGCGCTCCTTCGCCAACCTGCACCAGCGAGATGCCATCGTTGGCATTTCGCGACGCTTGCGACAGCGAGCGAATCTGCGAACGCAAGCGCTCGGAGATTGCGAGGCCCGCCGCGTCATCCGCTGCGGAAGAGATACGCAAACCAGTCGACAATCGCTGGTAGTTGCGAGCGAGTCGCGCCGTTACTTGCGCGGTATTCCGCTGCGCATTAATTGACGCGATATTAGTGTTAACTCTAAGACCCATAACGATTCCTTTGCCTTGCCTGTTTCGCCGTTAGGCGAGGCCGACTTCGATTTCGGCCCACTAAGATCTTCGGAACAACTGACGGGCGCTTGAGCGCTCGAGCGAAGAAATGCTCGGTAGCAGCGCCGGTTGCCGACCAACCGGTCTATCTCACCGGGTGACGGGTCAGCACTTCATCACGATTATTGGCGTGCAGAAGCGCTTCTTCTTCAGTCACCGCGTGGCGGTTAAGTAGGCCGCGCAAAGCAATGTCTGTCGTTTGCATACCTAATCCACGGCAGCGTCGCATGATGCTTGCGAGGTCCTGTAGGCGACCCGCACGAAGCGCCGTTCGCACCGCCGGGCTGGCGACAAGAACTTCGACAACTGGCACGCGGCCATCCTTGTGCGAGCGATGCAAAAGGCTTTGCGCAGTAGCTCCTCGTAATGCTCTCGCCAATCGAGTGCGCATTCTTGGGCGATCTTCAACGGCTGCTAATGAAGTCATTGCGACAAGCACTCCAACAATGGAGCCCGCTTCGACGCCGGCGAATACCAAGCATCCCGATTCCGATGCTGTGAGCACCGCATCGAGTGTTTGGAAGTCGCGAACTTCGGATACCACAATGACGTCCGCACCAAACGCGACTGCTTGGCGAACGCCTTCCGCGGCCGAAACGACGTGCCTGCCGATCTCACGCTGGTGAAGCAGTGACGCATTGTTCTGATGAACAACTTGGATCGAGTCTTCGATCGACACGATGTGACGACTGCCGTCGCCGTTGCACGCATCGACAATCGCCGCAAGCGTCGTGCTCTTGCCAGCGCCAAAGTACCCGCCCACGGCAATGAAGCCCTGGCGACAGCGCGCGAACGCACCGACCTGGTCGGGTATCTCAAGCGTTGCAAGCTGTGGCGACTCCGCTGGAACGGGGCGCAGCACGAGCGACGTCACGCCGTTGTTGAGAGCAACCGTCGCGCGGTAGCGAGCACCGGCGCGCGACACGTAGAGCACTTCGACAAAGCCATCCTGCTCAAGCTGTTCGCGATGATCCGAAAACATCATGTCGCGAGTCAGTTCTTCGACGTCGGCCACTTGCACCGCAGTCTCGTCACCTTCGACGAAACGCCGCTGCACGCGCAACGATGGCGCGCGGCCAGGGACAAGGTGCAGCGCCGAAGCGCCTAACCGCTTGGTAGCGGCGAGCAATGCATCAAGGCGAGCGGTATCCATTAGTTATCCTCCGTGCTGCCAACAACCGGACCGGCGGTGGCAACGTTGCGGGTGCGTTCAAGCAACCAAGCCTTTTCTTCAGCACGCGCGAACACGTCATCCAGGCGCACCATGCCATTGCCGAGTAGGTCGAGCATGCTGCGATCCAGCGGGTAACCACAGGCGCCGCCTTCGGCACGCTGCAGCAGTCCCAGGTCTTCGATGTCACCGCCGCGAATCACCTCGCGCACGGCATCGGTAACGATCAACAGTTCCGTCGCGGCTACGGTCGCCGTGTGTTCGGCGTTCGGCAACAGCTGTCGAACCAGGACGGTGCGCAACACAGCTGCGAGAGCCGAGCGCAAGCGAGTCAGTTCGTAGGACGGGTAGAAGCTGAAGATGCGCGTCAACGCTTGCACCGCGTTCTTCGCATCGAGGTAGGCAATGACGAGGCGCCCACCTTCGGCGGCACGAAGCGCCAGCTCGAACGTCTCGGGGGAGCCAACGTCCGCGATGACAATCGCATCAGGGTCTTCCCTCACCACACTGCGCAGTGAGTTAGCACGCGCTTCGGGATGGATACCGAAGCGTCGCTGCACGACCAGCGCACCCGCTCCCTGCAGGCGCATCGGTTCATCATCGACGACGACAACGTATTGGCTCTCGTCTTGCGACGCATGCTGCGTCAGTGACGCCAGCAACTCGCCACGACCAATGCCGCGTTCGCCGACACAAAGCACGAGGCCCTTGCCAGCTTCGGTTGCATTGATAACGGCATCCGGAACGCCCAGTTCGATCGGCGTCAGGATCTTCTTGGGCGCGAACGTCAATCGCACTGCAACCCCATCAAACTGACGGAACGCGGTGGCACCGCCAGCGCCGATGTCATCGATGCTCCACGACCGCGTGACGTAATGGTTTTCGGCGAGCTGCTCGAGCACGTCGGAACCCATCATCTCGCGAACGAAGTCCCAAACATCTGGACCGCTGAGTATTTGGTCGGTCAGTTCTTGCCAGCTAGCGCCAACGCGAATGCGCGCAGGACGCCCTTCGCTGACAACGACTTCGCTGGCACCGTTCGCGATCGCTGCGCTGACCAATGACAGCGAAGCTAGGTCGTCCGGAGCTACATCCGCCGCACGCCTCTCCGTGCGCGACCGCTGCAACTCCAAGAGTCGCTTGAGAGTGGCTTCGTCGAGGAGGCCTTGCTCCACGAGAATGCGACCGATCGGTCGCGAGCTGCCAGTGAGGGTCTGAATCGCCAAGCAGCGCTCCAGTCCTGCTTCGTCCACAACCCCACCTTCGAGCAGGATTGAGCCCAGTCTATTTTCATCCATACGCCTTTCCTTTTGCGCCCTGACCATCGGTCCCATGGGCGGTTCAGCTTGAGACAGCGCTGGGCTCGCGCCTGTTCTAGGGGCGTTCTTGAGGCTCGAATGGGCCGACCTCGCACGGGCTTCCGGCGGTCAACACCCAGAGCCAGCGAGCTACTTCAGGCGCTGCTCGGCGGCTTTCGCCAACTCGCCGGCCAGGGCATTGGCCGTGATCCTCGCCTGAGCGCCGACCTGCCCCCACTTCGTCAAGGCAACCTCTTTGCTGCCGGATGCTTCCGCGGACATCGCCAAATGCACATTGACCAACACCACGTCGCCCATCGCCAGACCTTCGCACTGGTCGGCGAGCAGCAGCCTTTTCTGGCCAGCGCCTAGAGTTGCCTCGAGGGCCTCAAACGCGACTCGATCCTGCAGCGAAATCGCCGCGAGCGCACCGGCCCAGCGCTGCCGAAGGTCGCCACCGTCCTTCGCTAACTCGACCACTCGCAACAACATGCGCTGACGTTCGCGATGGTCGAGGTCGCCATCGGCGAGCAACTCGATCGAGCCATCCAGGTCCGGACTCGGATGCCGAAGCACCATGGCCGTCACGACAATGCCGATTACCACGACCAAAAAGGCGACGAGCGGTGCAGTCAAGACGCGGTCGGGGGCTTGTTCGCTCATCGGGAAGTTCTAGTGGGGTATCGTAACTACCCACGCAACGCCAGTCGCGGGGCTTCCCGATTGAGCGATTTCTGCTAGGATGCCGCTCCAATTCAGGTAGCCGCGTCCCCAGCCCAGATCGGGCTGAACTCCCTATCGCCCCCACTAAATTGCGCCAGAGCGCATATCGATAGAGAGACCGGCGGACCGACTTCCACAACGTGCCCATGGCAGCGAAAACTACGACAGCATCCCCCAAGAAGGCGCCAGCCAAGAAGGCAGCCGCCACGAAGGCCATCAAGCAGGCGGCGGAGGCCGCTCCTTCCAGCAGTATGGAGAACAGTAGTATTGAGGGCAGTGCCCTTGCCAGCAAGGCAAGCGCTGCTAAGAAGACGACTGCCAAGAAGAAGCCCTCCGCTCCCAAGAAGGCAGCAGGGGCCGGCACGACCGCTAGCCCGGCACCAAAGCGCGCGTCTCGTGCCAAGGTACAAGCGCCGAGCACGATCTTCTTGCCGCGCGCAGTTGCCTGCGTCGACGACGACAACCCGTTGATGGCCCACGGTGGCGGCGGTGGCGGCTTTGGTCGTTGCGGCGGTCGGATGCTCTCCAACCGCCTTGAGCAGCAGCTCTGCAACCGACTCGGCATCGCCGGCGTCGTGCACAGCCACAGCCCGCGCCACTACGAGATCCGCCTCGACGAGACCAAAGTGGCGGCATACGCCCCGATGATCGTGCTGCGTGGCCGCGGCCGCGAAGGTAAGGGCGTCGTCATCGAAGCAGTCGAAGACGCCAAGGCATCGATCCTGACCAAGGTGATCGCGTTCCGCGAGCAATACGGCCAGGAGTTCTATGTCACGCTAGTTGCGGATGATGAAGTGCTTGATGAGGTGCCGCTGTCGGCATACGACGAGGCCTGCTCGTCGACGAATGTGCATACGTTGATCGCGCGACTGGCGGAGTAGCCAGTCGATCGCGCCGCTGGTGATCGCGCCGCTGGTGATCCGGCGGTTGACCAAGCAGCCAACCTCAGCCCGCTGAGGCGGGCCGTAGGCTAATCGCAAGCGCGAACCGCCCCGAACCGCCCCGCACTCGCGGGCCGGAGCCTGCCACAGCCGCAGGCCCTGGGGTGGCATTCCCCCGAGGCATCGCCGGAGCCAACAGCAAGCTCCACCGGTCCGTTCTCCCGGCCCAAACCTGCCGCGACCGCAGCCACTCGCAGAGCAGCCAGTCTCGTCCCTGGAGCCCCGGCAGGAAAATCCACCAGGGCCACCGCCCTACTCTCACCAGCCCAAATTAAGTCCAACCCGCTCCCTAACCCCAGTCATTGCCCAAAACCACCCCCCAAAACCACCCTCACACCACAGACAACTAACAACGATCACTCCGGAACGCGGAACCGCGCTAGCTACGTCCGGCCCGAACAGGTATCGTCCCCCGCCCATTTTCCGCAAGTTCCGCCACCCTTGAGTCCGACGTTGACGAACGAACTGGTCCATCTCGCTCGCTCTCATAATCTCGACGATCTCGAGACTGCCTGGTCCCAGGCTGTGGGTGCTCCAAGCGCCGATTATATCCCTCAATACGCCGACACTCTCGATCTCCTGTGCGAACAGGATATGGCGAGTAAGGCATTGGGTATGGCCACCTCGATGATCGAGGCTTTGGTCGGCAAGGGCGAAAAGCACGCCGCGATGGAACTTGGATTCCGCGCGATGCAGCGAAGCGCCCACAACGACGCACTCGTCAAGACGGTCATTGACCTGATCGACGAGAACTACGGTGACGAGTCATGGTTGTCCGTGCTCAAGGCACGGTCGAACCTGGCCAGCGCCACCGTAAATGCGTTACTCGAGTTCGACAGCCTGCGTCGCTACACGCGCGGCCATGTCGTCTACCACCCGGCAGGGTGGGGCGAAGGCACCGTCGAGGAGTTCGATGGGGCAACGGAAGAGATCACGGTGCTGTTCGCAACGGGGCAACGCTCGCCGTTCCCGCTCGACACACTGCTCGACAGCTTCAAGTCGCTCGATCATGACGATCTGCGCGCGATGAAGCTGCAGCGCATGGAGGAACTGCAGGCGGAAGCCGAGCAGGAGCCCAACGCACTGATCCGTCGAGCCGCGATTCTTTACCGCGGCACGATCACCAGCACGCAACTCAAGAAGGAGCTCGCTGGTTCGGTCATCGAAACCAAGAAGTGGCCGACGTGGTGGAAGAAGGCCAAGACGGCCGCCACCAAGGATCCATGGCTGAAGGTCGAAGGCACGCCAACGCGCCCGGTCTTCGTCATGCGCAAGAAGCCGATCAGCCTCGTCGATGAGGCCATGACGACTCTCAAGCACCAGGACAACCTGGGTGAGCGCATCGCCGTGCTGCGCGAATACCTGAAGCGCACCGAAGAAGAAGAGGTCCGCAATCAGATCCTCGACCTCGCCGGTACGACCGTCGAAAAGGCGCTCGAAGAGAAGGCCGCGAACCCGGAGTCCGAAATCTCCCACGCGCACATTCTCGACGGCATCCTCTACCTCGAGGAACACGAGCGCAAGGCGTCGATCTCAGGCGCTGAAGAACTCAACGTGCTGTTGACCGAAGGTGGCGACATCCTCGATCCAACCGCGATTGACAAGCTCGCCACGCAAGCATCGCGCGATCACGCGGTGCAACTGCTGCCGCAAGCACTCGGTGGCGATTGGGCCCCGCGATGCGTTGAGAAGCTGACCGATTGGCCGGCGTCCGTTGCCGAAGGCGTTGCTGACAAGCTCGTCGCCACCAAACACGGTCCGGAGATCTTGACCGTCTGGGACAAGGTCGCGCCGTATCCGCGCCGCCACCCGCTAATGACCTACTTGCTCGGCAAGTACTACAGCGATGGCATCTTTGAAGGCCAAGAGAAGTGCCCCGACACCGTGTCGATGGTTCGCGTGCTGCTACAGCTCGCCCGCATCCTCAATGAGGACCGCAAAAAGAACCAACTTCACAGCCGCCTGCTCAACCGCGTCTTCAGCTTGCTGACCGGTAAGCGTGGCCTGCTGGATGCCGCCTGCGATGGCATCTCCCGCGAAGACCTTTCCCACTACGTGGGCATCGTCGCTCGCGCCGGTGAGGACTTCCCGCCAGAGCTGGAAGCGCACCTCGACCGCACCGCGGCTCGCCTCTACCCGGACCTGCTCGCGCAGCCGGAGCGCCCGTTCTGGGACAAGGAGTTCATCTACACGACGCTGGCAGGACTCAAGCGGATCAAGGAGGACTACCACGAGCTGGTCGCCCTCAAGATCCCGGAGAACTCCAAGGCCATTGGTGCCGCCGCGTCGCTGGGTGACCTCAGCGAGAACAGCGAGTGGGACGCCGCCATGGAGGAGCAACGCAACCTCACCGGTCGCGCCCAGGAGATGGACGAGCAGATCAAGAGCGCCAAGCTCATCGAGGATCAAGAGATCCCCGCTGACGTGGTCGCGCCTGGTCAGACCGTCACGCTGATCGAAACAGACGAAGAGGCCAAGAAGTCCTCCTACCGGATCCTTGGTCCGTGGGACATGACTGACGACACGACCATCAACTACATGGCACCGATGGCCCAAGGCCTGCTTGGCTTGGCAGTTGGTGACGTCGGCGAGATGCCGTCGCTGGCCGGACCCATCAAGGTTCGGATCGAAGCGATCGAGCTGATCGACCTTCAATAGGTCGTCACGCGGTGAGCACGCAGCCGTTTCGCATCGAGCTTGCCGACGACCACCATATCGTCGGCGACTCGCAGGACGGCAGCACCCCGAGCTACGTGTTCTTACACGGGCTCGGCTCGGTGCGCACTGGCCAGAAGAGTGAGTCCCTGCGCATGCACGCGCAATCACGAGGCCATGCATTCATGCGCTTCGACTTTCGCGGTCACGGGGAATCGACCGGCAAACTCGGCAGCGTCCGAGTTTCCGAACTGATCTCCGACACCGTGCGGGTGCTCGAACACCACGGCCCCTCGATCCTGATTGGCTCGAGTCTCGGTGGCCTGGTCGGCGCCTACGTTGCTGCCGAACGCCCAGACCTCGTGCAGCGACTCGCGCTGTTGGCGCCGGCGTTTGGCTTGATGCCGAACCTCAGCCAACGAGTGGATGCAGACGGCTGCCTGATGACCGGCGAAGGCGTCAAGTTCTACGTCGAACCCGACGTGATCAAGGACGCCGAACAACTCGACGAACGCGGCCTGCCAGCACGCATCAAAGTGCCGACACTGGTGGTGCACGGCACCGCCGACGACGTAATCCCACAGATCGTCAGTGAGATGCTCTTCGCGGCGCTGACCACCGAGCACAAGCAACTGTGGATCGTTCCCGATGGCGACCACCGCTTAAACTCGGTGGCGACCAAGATCTGGCAGCGCATCGACGATCTGCCGAAGACGTGATGGATTTCCCGGTGCCAGCGAACCTGCAGCGAGCCGTCGACGAAGCCGATGGCTGGCTGGACCTGCGCTGCCCCGAACGCGCCCTTGAGATCGTCGACTCGCTGGCCGCGACACCGGAATCCAAATCGATGGGGTTGGCACTGCGGATCCGCGCCAACATCCGCCTCGGCAACACCGAACCGGCGCTGGCAGATCTCGCCGAACTGCGCATCGATCACCCAACGCACGAGTGGGTTGACCTGACCGAAGCGTGGTGCCGACGACGACACGACGACTTGCCGGGAGCCATCCGGTGCATCGAGCAGCTACTCTCCGCCAACCACCAACACCACATCGCGCGCTTCAACCTGGCGTGCTACCTGGCGCTGTCCGGCGACGCAGATCGCGCCATCGACGAACTCAGCGTGGCGTGCGGACTCAATCCGGACTGCCGGACGTTCGCTATCGACGAACCTGATTTCGACGTGCTGCGAACCGACGAACGGTTCCGCCAACTGTTGCGGCCATCGACTTAGCTCAACTTGAGACCGATGCCATGGTCGATCTGGATCCACCGCTAACCAAGCGACCCAGATCAGCCGAAAACCGGTGCAGGAACACCTGTGACGGCACCCACCAAATCGACCGAACTCCGCGCCACGCGGGATCTTCTGGTCCGCAACCTGACGCACGTCGTCAAACTGCCGGACGCCTGCATCGAGCCACTGGTGTGCGCCCTGGTTGCGGGCGGCCACATGCTCGTCGAAGGCATACCCGGCATTGGTAAGACGCTGTTAGCGCGCACGCTGTCGGCATGCATCGACGGATCGTTCCGCCGCATCCAATTCACCAACGACTTGATGCCGAGCGATGTGATCGGTACCTCGGTGTGGCAGCAGGATTCTGGCTCATTCACGTTTGTGCGCGGACCACTGTTCGCCAACCTCGTGCTCGCCGACGAGATCAACCGCACCAGTCCGCGCACGCTATCGTGCCTGCTTGAGGCGATGGAGAACGGGCGCGTCTCGATCGATGGCCGCGAGGAAGAACTGGGCCGACCGTTCACCGTGCTGGCGACCCGCAACCCGATTGAGTTTCACGGCACGTTCCCAGTTCCGGAAGCAGCACTCGATCGCTTCTTGGTTCGCATCGAACTCGACTATCCGGCGCCGGACTTCGAACTCGAGCTCTACACCGGTAGTGACGCCGAGCAGCGACTAGCCGAACTAACGCCGGTCATGACTCCTGAGGACCTGCTCATGTTGCAAGCCGAGGCAGCCAAGGTTCATGTTCGCGAACCGGTCGCTGAGTATGCGCTGCGCGTCGTGCAAGCCACACGCAGCCATCCGGACGTGCGACTCGGCGCGAGTCCGCGTGCGGCGCTCGCGTGGCTGAAGGTCGCGAGAGCCCGCGCGCTACTCGACGAGCGCGACTTCGTCTTGCCCGACGATCTCAAGGCCGTCGCAAGTGCCACACTGACCCACCGGATCTTCATGCAGCGCGGTGGCGACGCCGGTCCGTTGCTGCGCGAGATCCTGCAGAACACGCCGGTGCCGCTGTAGCACGTCATGACGAACCGCGTCTCGATCCGACCGAGCGCTCTCGGTTCCAAAGGATGCCTGCTGTTCGCGGCGCTTGAGCTCGCGTTCCTTGCCACCAACTACAGCAACCTGTTCTTCCTGCTGCTCGCGTTTAGCGCGGTGCTCGGCGTCTTCGGTGCATGGTGGTCGTGGCGCAACTTGAAGGGTCTTCGCATTGAGAGCATCGAACTCGCGGCGGCCGCAAACGGCAGCCAACGCGCCGCGCAGGTGCACCTCGCCGCCAAACGCAGACCTCGATTTGACCTGGTCGTCGAGCTCAATCTCGAACGCGGCTACGACGAGGTGGCCTATACGCCGTGCCTAGTGAACGCGCAGGCCATCGACGGCACCATCGCCGGCCAACCGCGCGGCGTTCGCAGCATCGACCACGTGCGCATCACGTCGGGCTTTCCATTCGGCTTCTTCATCGCACGCACCACGCTGCCAGTCATCGCCGAACTGGTCACGTATCCGGCACCTGTGCCGTTCGGCGAGAGCCGTTCGGGTGGCGGCCATGAAGGAGACCTTGGCGCGCTGCATGCGGGGCGCGGCACGGCTCTGGCAGGCCTACGCGCATTCCGAACCGGCGACGGCATGTCCGACATGCATTGGAAGGCGACCGCGCGCCGTGGCACGCCCGTCGTCAAGGAGCGCGAACGCGAGAGTGCGCCGGCCGTCGATGTCGTGCTCGACCGGCGATGTGATCAAGCAGCTCTTGAGAGAGCACTGTCACAACTGACGACGCTTGTCTTGGCCGCGAGAACCGACACGCCATTGCACGTGCACAGCCAGGGAGTCGAACTGCTCGTCGACCCGGACCGCGGCGGTGCCGATGACGCGCTGCGCTGGCTCGCAGACGCAAACACACTGACCAGCAGCGCAGCACCACCGCCAAAGCAACGCAGCGCCATGCAGCTGCCTGAAGACGGGAGGGCAACGTGAACGATCGCCTGCACCCGCTCCTGTTGCTGCTGACCCTGCTTGACCTCGGCTTCGTACACGCGACCGGCGCCGTCGATGCGCTGCCGCTGCTACCGATGTGGCTGTTCGCGTTGGCATCGCCGCGCCTGCGTCGCCTGCAACGTTTCCCGTTCTATCGACACGCATGGAACGGCGGCGTGCTGATCGTGTTCTCACTGCTCGTGCACCACGCAACCACAACCGGGTTGCTCCACATGCTTGAGGACGGCCTAGTCTTGGCCGTGCTTTGCCAGGTGCACCTGCTCAACAACATCGGAGAGCGACAGCGCCCCGACCTGACGTTCTTCAACTCGTTCCTGATCGCGTTCGTCACCAGCTTCTTCGCACCAGACTTCTGGTGGTCCCTACTGTTCGTCGGCCACACCCTCGCGTTCGTGCCAGCACTGCAGGTCTACGCACTGACCAGCCGCGGGCGCGACATCAGCGCCCGCGTCATGCGCTCGGTGGTCCGCGACAGTGTGCCGCGAACCCTGGCCATCTCAGTGGCAACGGTGCTCGTCTTCGTGCTCTGGCCACGCGACTTCCAACGATCGGGCTGGCTCAAGGACACGCTCGCCATCGGCCAGCAAATGCAGGTCGGACTAGCGGAACGCATCGACCTCGACCGCGAGACCAAGCCATACCTCAGTGACAAAATTGCGCTGCGCATTGAGATGCTCGAAGGCAATCTGTCCGCGGTGCCGACCCACTGGCGCGCGAATGTGTTCTCCGAGTTCGACGGTCGCACGTGGTTTCCGCAGGACGTCAGCCATCTCGGTTCGCAATTCGCAAGCGACACGCCGTGGAGCCAAGCGAACGGCATCTGGCAGCGACGTTCGCGGGGCGAACCGCACACGAAGATGCTCGTGCAGCAGATGGATGGCCGAAGCAAACGCTTGGCCACGACGCTCGCCGCCGTGCGCCTGACCATGCGCAACCTCGAAGGACGCATGCTCAGCGCCAAGTCCTATGCGGGCTTTGCGATCATTCCTTCGGCCGACGCGCCGTCGAGCACGCTCGCCTACACCGTCGAACTTGCCCAGCCGCAACCGACGAGCAATATCAGCGAACGCGCCCGCCAGCACTTCGTTTCGCTGCCCGAGCGCGGCGTGCCAAGGATGGCCTACGACCTAGGTCTGCAACTACGTCGCTCGCTGCCGCAGTCGGCTAACGATGTGGCGATCGCGACAGCCGCATGCAACTGGCTACAGAACAACCGCCGCTACGAACTACCAGGCAACCCCGGCTTCGCGAGCAATATCGGCGAGTTCTTGCTCGGCACAGCGGCTGGCCACTGCGAATACTTCGCGACGACTCTGACCCTGCTGCTGCGCACCCAGGGCGTGCCATGCCGCATCGTCGGCGGTTACCTCGCGCACGAACGCACAGAGGACCAGAAAGCAGTCATCGCCCGCGAACGCGATGCACACGCGTGGGTCGAGGTGCTCGGACGAGACGGCACGTGGCACACGTTCGATGCGACACCAGCCGCCGATGTTCGCAGCGCCAGCCGCGACGGCACAGGCTTCTGGCAAGGCACCAGCAGTTGGCTGCAATCGCTTTGGAGCGAAGTCACCAGCTTCGACAGCGACTCGCGACAACGCTGGCTCACCCTACCGCTGCGTCACCCAATCGCCTTCGCGTTGGCCATCGCGGCCGCCGTGGTCTGGATGCGTCGTCGTCGCAAGAGCCAACCCCGCGTGCCTGCGATCACGAACTTCGAGCAAGCGCTGCAACGGTGCAAGCTGTCGCTGCTGCCTGGTGAGACCCCGCGAGAACTAATGGCTCGCGCCGCCACACTCGACCTCGCGCCCGATCACCTTCGCGCCATCGAATCGACAGCAGCCGAACACGAACGCAGCCGCTACCGGCAGTGACGCCAAGGCGAAGCGCAGGCTACGACATCCAGTTCGGCTTGCGCTTATCCAAGAATGCGGTGAAGCCTTCCTTCGCTTCGTCCGTCGCTCGCAAGTCGGCAATCCAGTTGGACGTCACCGGAATCGCATCCTCAAGTGTCAGGTGCGACACCGAGCGGATCAGTTCTTTGGCACTGGCAACGGCTGCCGGGCCGGCTGACAACAAATCCTTGAGCACCTTGTTGACGGCGTCATCTAGTTGCTCAATCGGCACCGAACGATGCACGAGACCGATTCGCTCGGCTTCCTTGCCGTCGAAGCGTTCACCGGTCAAAAACAACGTGCGCGCCCGACCGGCGCCAATCTTCTGCAGCAAGAACGGCG
>JBNMNW010000113.1:0-16677 GCA_051278165.1 Planctomycetota bacterium
GCGGCGATCGACTTCCAAGGTGGCAAGGACACGGGCCGCTTCATGAAGGAGTGGATGTCCAAGTACAAGGGCCTCGCCGACGGCAAGTTGGTGCAGGCAGCTCTTCGCTCGCTGGGCTAACGCGCTCAGTGCTGGCTGCCGAGTGCTGGCTGCCGAGTGCCCGCTGCCGAGTGCCCGCTGCCGAGTGCCGGCAGCCGGCCTCTCAGTGGCTAATAGCCCGGTCGCCGGCACCTGGGAGTCACCAAGGCCAGCATTCCTGCAGGCTAGGTCCCAGCAGTACTGTAGCCCGGCACTCCGCCGGTCCCGCAGTGCTGCCCGCCGCTACTTGCGGCGCTCAAACATATACGGCGAGTGCACCTTGTAGCCGAGTAGCGGTTTGATCGCCGTCGGTTCGCTGATGATGAACCCCGGCTTGCGGGCATAGCCACCCATGCCTGCTGCAAAGATGCCTGCGAACGCATTAGCGCCGACCTTATCGATAACGATCGCCGCGAAGCGCTTCTCTAAGAGTGCCTTGACTGGGTTGGCTATCAGCGCTGCGAGCGCCTCACGGCCACGTTCTGGCAGGTGCGCCAGTTTGGCCGGATCGGCGAGTGCAGGGAGGTCGAACGAGCCGTCCGGCAGCTTCGGCAGCATCTGCATGACGTCAAAGATCGCTTGGCCGTGGGCGCCGGTGCCCTTGCCGGCGCGATAGGCGATGTGGCCATGCGCGGGGATCCAGACCGGGCCATCTTGTGCTTCGACGACCGCGCGCAGTTCGTTATGCGCCTGTCGGTGGGCAGCGGGCGGGAACAACGTCACGCTCGGGCTGCGCAAATAGGCTGCGTAGCCAAGCCACCCAAACTGCACGATCAACGCGGTTGGTCCGGCGATGCGCATCACCTTCGACGAATGGCATGCGGCTATTGGGCCGAGCACGCAGGCGCTGGCGAAGCCATACATCATGACGTTGTCGAAACCGCCGACGTGCATGCGCGACATCCACGAACATGCGATGCCGCCACTGCAGAACGCGGCCAAGTACGGCCACTTGCCGTTGCCGTCGCGCAGGCCGGTGACGAAGCCCACTAGGCCAAGCACGAGCAGCGGTAGCACTGGCACCATGTCTTCCGTCCAGAAGCCCAGCTTGCGGTCGCCGACCCAGCCGTGGTGTTGCGGCATCTGGAATAGATACAGCGTTGACCAGCCATCGGTGGAGAGATGCAGTAGGCCAATCGAAGCGCCCATGGCTGCGGCCGAAACGAGGCCAAAGCGAATCGCCACGCGCCAATCCCACAGCAGGGCGCCAATGCCAACAACCGGTAACCACATCAGCGTCGACTGCTTGGCCAACAGCGCCAAAGAGGCTAATAAACCCGCCCAGAGCCAGTTCCGCTTGCCGCCGTGGCGCAGCACGTAGCTCGTCGCGATGCACAAGAACACGAATAGCGAGTCGTTGCGGGCGAGGTCATACCACCACGCGAGCCACCCGTAGCCGGCGAAGAACAATCCCGCCGCAACCAATCCGGGCACTGATCTGTTGGTCTCTTTGCGCACCCAATGGCCGATCATCATCGCGCTACCGATCGAGAACACGACCGCGATCAAGCGCAGCGCCAGGATGCCATCCAAGCCGAGCTTCATGCCCAGTCCACCGAGCCAAAAGAGCAGCGGCGCATAGAGAAACGGCACGTGTTCCGCCTGCGGTTCGCAATACAGCGGCAGTCCGTCGGCGACGCGCGAGGCATGGTCGGCGAGCGCGCCTTCCATCCATTCCAGTTCGTGCGGATAGAACAGTCGCTGGCTGATCGCGAACAAGAACGCGATCGTTGCGACGGCCGCGAGCAGCAACAATGCCCACCACAGCGGGGAGGTTCTGTGCGGTGACGAGGTGGCGGCGGACGAGGGCATGCGACAGAAGCATAGACCGCGTTATGCTTGGGCGCCTGTGATGCGTTTTTTGCTCGCCATCGTGCTGCTGCTCGCAGTCGGCACCGTTTTGGTTCTCTCGTGGGGCGCGGGGGGTGATCTGCCGATGCCGCCCGGTGGCATGGATCTGACCGAGTATGGCGACGATGCCGTCGGAACGGGCGACTCTGGGCCGGCGATCAAGGTGCCGCGCATGACGCAGTTGCCCGACGGCGTGGTGGCGACGCGCAGTGAGCTGGAGACCATCGACCCCGAAGGCCTTGCGGACAGGGCAACCGCCTGTTTGCGCGTCATTGATCACATTACCGAGAAGGCCATTTCCGGTGCCATCGTGCGCAGCAGGCACAACGGGGCGGACATCGCGTTCACCGATGAACGCGGTTTCGCCAGCCTGCCATTGGCCCGTGCGGCCCAAATGGCGGTTGTGTTCGACGGCTACCTGCTGCGGGCGGCGGCGGTGCACTTGGGTTCGAGCGAAGCCGAACCTCAGACCGTTCGCCTGGTCCCTGATCGCTGGTCGTTGCGCCGTCGGTTTGCCTTCGTCGATCCCGCTGGCAAGGCCGTGAACGAAGTGTTTGTGCGCCTGAAGCCCGTAGGTCAGTCGCCAAGTGCGCGTGTCCCCGTGCCTGCGGGCGACGCAGTACTGGAGCGCGCCTGGTCGGATCACTGGGCGTTGGCGAAGCTCGCAGTCAGCCGTGATGTGGCGGTACAACTCGGACGCTACAGCGCGGACCGCGTGCACCAACTGACTGGCCGGACGCCGATGATTCGCTTCGCGGTGCCCGGCGACTTTGTGCTCGAAGCGTCGACAACCAACGGCCTCGTGGCGCGCGTTGAGGTTGCGGTGATCCCCGGCTCAGAACCGCCCGCACAAGTCGTCAACATGACCGCTGGTGCATCCATCCGCGGCCGCGTCACCAATTTGGCGGGCAGTGCCCTCAGCGGCACCGAGATCACTGTTCAGGGTGGCGACCCGCTCGGCTTGCGCGCGACGACTTCGACGGACGGCACGTTCATCATTAGTCCGTTGCCAACTGGTCGCACGACTCTGTTAGTGCGACACGGAACGCACGTTCCGATCGCCCATGGACCGGTCGCCGCGCCGAGCGAGAACGTGCAGATCAAACTCACGCCGCTAGCTCGCACACCGTTGCGTGGTCGGGTCCGTGTCCGCCCAGGACTTGCGCCGATCGCCAATGCGACGATTGTTTGGCAAATTGCTGGAGGGGATGCAATCACCGCCAAAACTGCCGTAGACGGCACTTTTGAGCTGCAAGCCGCTGGCGACATTGCCTGCAAGTTGATTGTGCAAGCTTCCGGACACGTTCGCTATGCAGAGCTTGTGGATCCCAATTCTGCATTCGCAGACTACGACGTTTGGCCGGCGGATCTTGCCACGCGTGTTGGCAACGGCACCACCGCTTCACTCGAAGGTTTGGTGATCGGAACCAACGGTCGACCACTCGCCAAGGCTTCGGTTCGTTGGCGTCCCAACAACCCGACTGGAGTGTCGGGAGTGCCCGGTCGCCGCGTTCTCGAAGGCGCTGTGTTGCAGTTGCCTGGAGTTGCGACGACGGATTCGAGCGGCGCGTTTGTGATCGAGACCAATCAGTTCGGGCGCGGCGTCGTTTCGCTTGTGTCGGACACGTCTAAAAGCGTAGAGACCAATGCGATCGCTGGCAAAAGTACGAACAGCCTGGAACTGCATCAATGACTCCTCAACCTTGGCAAAAGCTTGGCGATGAAACACTCGCTCGCCACCTCGTCTTCCATGTTCGTCGTTCGCGTCAGCGGTCGCCGCGCACCGGCGTCGAGATTCCGTTCTTCCTGATCGACACGGCCAACTGGGTCAACATCCTGCCGATCACCGAGGATGGCGAGATCCTCTTTGTGCGCCAATGGCGGCACGGCAGTGAGCGGGTGTCGCTCGAATTGCCCGGCGGTCTGATCGATCCGGGCGAAGACGATCCGATCCAAGGTGCCATGCGAGAGTTGCGCGAGGAGACAGGTCATACGGCCGCGCACTGGGTGCCACTTGGCGACAACAACCCCAACCCGGCGATCATGAGCAATCGCTGCTTCGTCTACTTGGCGACCGGTTGTCGCTCGGCCGGGGAGCTGCAGCAAGACCTCGGCGAGGACATCGAAGTCGTCAAGGTCCCGGCGCAGGATCTCGACGGTCTGATCCGCAAAGGTGGCATCGACCACGCCATCGTGCTCGCGTCGATCGCACTTTGGCGGGCGCACACGGCCGGATTGGCAGAATAGCCCCCGAAATACGGCATAATCCCAGAGTCTTCGGCTACCACGGCTGACCGACAGAGGTTCCATGCAGCGCCAACTAATCCCCGCCATCATTCTTTTAGTCGCCGCTGCAATTGGTTGTATCTGGTGGCTTTGCAGCGATTCCGTTGCACCGCTACCGCCGCCGCCCAGCAATCTCGAGCAGTCCGACGGCGGTGGCCTCGAGGTGGTGCCCGTCGAAGGCTACGCCGATGCGGTCGCGTTCACCGCGACCGTGCGCGAGGCAGTGCTCGTCGGTGATAGTGAATTGCTCTCGGACCCTGACATTCGCGCCGGCCTCTGTGGCTTCAAGGGCCGCGTCGTCAACCACCTGAAGACACCGGTCATCGACTGTGGCGTGCGCATCTACCGCGGCGCGATGGATTCGATCCTGACGCAGACCACGGATCTGTTCGCCGATGTGCCGGACTTCGATCCGAAGTACATCGCTGGCGAAGTGCAGACTGACGACGAAGGCAGGTTTGAGATGACGGGCGTGTGGCCCCGCGGCGTCTACCTGATGTTCGCTGGCCTGGGCACCGATGCACCAACGCACCAAGTCATCACCAAGGCGCCGTCGCCTGGCGAGATTGTCGACCTCGGCGATGTGGTGCTCAACGAAGCAGGCGTCATCGTCGGCGAAGTCTACGACTCGGAGGGCAATGCCATCGCTGGAGCATTGGTGCGCGCTGCTGACATTCCCGGAGCGTTGGCCGCGTTCTTCCCGGCAGAACGTTTCGATCCGGAAGGCGCGGTGCTGATCCGCGAACCACGTGCGCCAGTGCAAGTGCTGAAGATGCCGCCGTGGGTCAAAGAGGCGTTTGAACATCTGCCCATTCCGACCACGCGCACGGATCTAGAAGGCAAGTTCCGCCTTGTCGGTGTCATGCCGGGTAGCAACTTGTTAGCGACCACGATGCGCGACTTTTTGTCGGACGTTAAGTCGAGCGTGCAAGTGCGTTCGGGCCAAGTGAAGGACGTCGGTCGCATTCGCTTGCGACAAGGCGAAGAGCTCTACGCCAAGGTGCTCGATGAGAAGGGCAAGCCGGTCACCGGTGCCGAAGTCATTGCCGGTTCGACGTTGTCGATCGTGCCGTTCGATTTGGCGAGCGACCTCGGCGAGACCAACGAGCAAGGCGAGATCGCCGGCAAAGGCTTCTCTCCTGGCAAGGTCACGATTGCCGCGCGTCGTTCGAAGAACCACGCGTGGGTGCTGGCCGAGCCTCAGTCGATCAACTCCGACGTGATCATCACGTTGCCGTCGCAGTATTCGATCACGGTCAACGTGCAGATGGCCGACGGCGCTCCGGTCAAGGACGCGCGCTTCCGCTTGCTGCCGGGCAAGAAGGGCGAGGGCGCAGCCGAAATGTTCATGTTGGGCTTCTCGAAGCCCATCAACCTCAAGAACTGCATGACGAAGATTGAGGACGGCATCTGGCAGGTGACCGGCCTCAACAAGGGCTACTACACGATGCTCGCCGACGTCGATGGTTTGGCGTCCGGTGCCGAGGGCGTGAACCTCGACGATGCAGATGGGGAGTGCACGATCAAGCTGACTGCGCCGGATCTGTTCTCGGTGTTGGTCATCAATCAAGACGAGCAACCGATCCGCAACGTCGCCATCTTTGCCGAGGCTCGCGGCGAGCGCATGACTGGCATGCCGATCAATTGTGGTCGCACGGACAAGGACGGTCGCTTGATGATCAACAAGATCAAAGCCACGACGTTGCGCGTCAGTGCCGATCATCCGCTTTGGGGTATCGTGCACGGCGAGACCAAGCAGGATGAAGAGTTGGTGCTGCGCTTGGTCGCGCCGGGTTCGCTGCATGGTGTGCTCAGTGAAAACGGCCAGCCGCCATTGCCCGGCAAGTTCACCGTCGCGGTTATGTGGCGTAGCAATGGTGGCGCCCGCGGTCCGCTGGAAAACACCCCTCAGTTGATCACCGCTGGCCTTGACGGCTCGTTCACGGTGGGGTCGCTGCAACCAGGTAGTTACGGAGTCACGGCGCTCAGTTCGCTCGATACGTTGCGCTCACCTGGTGCAATCTTCGATATCGCACAGTCGATGTTCGTCAGCTCCAACATGCAGAACGAGCGTGTTGACGTCGTCTCCGGCCAAGTTGCCGAAGTGCGTCTCGAAGTTGGCAAGAAGCCGCTCGAAGGCCCAACTGCGCAGTTGACTGGATCGGTCATGGTCGACGGTCGCATCGCCAGCGGCTACACGGTCATCGCTCGAACCAGCGGTGGTGTGGTTTCTGGCCGTGGCAGTTCGCCGACGAGATCCAGGAGCGGTCGCTTCGCTGGCGAGGTCGATGAGCGTGGCCGATTTGATCTCGGCATCATCTCAGCAGGCAGTGTTGCGATCAGCGTCACCGGTAATGAAGGCGGTCTCTTCATGGGCCGCGGCAACAGCATCTGGTCAACCAACATCGAGATGGCGGAAAGCGAGCAACGCGACCTGACCATCGACATTACGACCTCGACCATTGCGGGCACCGTCTACTTGCCCGACGGCAGTCCGGGTGCGGGAGTGTTCTTGTCTGCGCGCGGCCAACTCAAGGTCAATGGCAAGCAAAGCGGCAGTTCGAGCCAGTCCATGGCGACCAAGGCCGACGGCTCCTTCAAGTTCAAGCAAGTGCCCGAGGGCATGTGGACGATCAGCCTGCAAAAGAGAGATGGCGATATTCGCTGGCGCGGCACTGTCGAGAACCTCGAGGTCGGCCCGGGCGCAATAACGGATTCGCTGCGCATCGAGATGGCTGCTGCAATGGTCGTAAAGGGCAGCGTCTCGCTAGCCGGGCTGCCCGAGAAGCCGCGCTGGGTCTACTTGATGTTCCACCGCCTAAAGCCAGGTGATCCGCCAACGGCGCAGGGCGACAATCAGTCCTTCGTTAGCTGCCGCGACGGTGAGTTCGTCGCCGATGACCTGACGGCCGGCCGGTGGCGTGTCGTGTTAAACACGCAAACTGAGGAACGCGCGCAATACGAATGCGGTGTCATCGATGTTCCCGCGACCGGCTTGGCCGACGTCAAGCTCGTGCCGCAGATGCGCTAACTGACCCGGCCGCTCACCTGAGCTTGGCCGCGAATCGCTGCGTCATCGAGAAGCGAAGGCCGGCGATGACGTTGGTCGTGGACTCGGTTTCGAGCCCGACCAGCATGCCGCGCTTGAGTGGCATGGACATGTGGGGATGGCCGGTCAACAGCGAGCCAAGCAGATAGCCCAGGTGCGGTTCATGGCCAACCAGCGCGACGCTGGCCGTTTGCGCGAGCAACTCTCCTTCGAGCACCTCGAGCGTGTCGGCGGTGCGCGCATGCGGCACCAGCTTGGCTTCGTCACGTAGTTCGCCTGCATAGCCAACCGCCTCGGCAAACACGGCCGCCGTTTCCCGAGCTCGCAGGTAGGGACTCGTCAGCACCAACTCAGGCGCGGTGATGAGTTTCTGCCAAGTTTTGGCAGCGCGAGTGAGCCGGTCCACCCCTTCGCTCGTTAGGCGACGTTCTTCATCGGCAGACCCAGGACTTGGGTCCTCGGCAATCCCGTGACGAAGCAGGTAGATCCACATGTCGGCAGCGAACGGTATCGTAAAGCGCGTGGCAACCCCTCAGAACGCCAAGGCGTCCGCGACCCGAACACGGCGCCCTGCACCGTTGGCTGGCCGGCCCTTCCTGATTACGATGTTAGTCGCTGCAGCCGGCGCGTCGTCGTGGTTGGCCTACGACTACTACTGCGACAGTCACGTCACCTTGATGTTTGCCAACGGCGAGCAGCCGGTGCCGCCGCTTGAGCTGACGTTTTACCCTGAGCAACTTGCGTTCACGTCGCCGTCGCCGCCGCCCGCGCTCGGCGAGCAACGCATCAAGGACCAAGCCAGTATTGTGGTTGGTGGCGATCTGGTGCCGGGTCACGGTGTGGTGCGCTATCGCGGCGAGGGAATCGGGGCCGGGTTTGCCTACGTGAAGCTTGGCCAAGAGCCGCCAACGATTCAGTTGCGCGCGCCGCAGAGTCTGAGCGGCCGCATCGGCGAACCGATTGGCTACTGGTTCATGGGCTGGCGATGCGCCGGTGTCCGTCCGGTGGCCAATGCCGAAGTTGTCATCATGGGCGGTGGCGAGCACGGTGTGGACCTCGCGACCACGCGCACCGATGTCGATGGGCGCTTCACCCTCACTGGGTTTGACGGCGAGTTAGACGCTCTTGGCTTGAGGGTGCGCGCGTCCGGGTTCGTCATCGTGCACGAACATGTCGACAGCTTGGAACAGCACGTCGGCGAGCGCGCGGTCATCGCGTTGACGCCAGCCGAACCACGTCGCGGCAAACTCGAGATCAGTGACGGCATCGATGCGTCGGAGTTGCGGTTGCTCGCGCGCGGTTTGCCAGGTGCAGATGCTGTCGCTGCCGCTGACGGAACGTTCACCCTCGACCACATTCCGAACGATCTAGAAGCTCGCATTGTTGTGCATGGCATGCGCGACAACTGGGCGCAAACCCCGGCGCGAACCAAGCGCGGCAAGGTTGTCACGGTGTCCATCGTGGCCGGTGCCACCCTCGAAGGTCAGGTTCTCGATCGGCAACTAGAGCCGGTGCCGGGAGCGCTGGTCTGGGTTGGTGACGAGGCTGCCGTTCGTGCCGATTCACATGGCAAGTATCGCTTGGTGCAGGTGCTGCCTGGTGAGGTGACCGTCACCGCGCAGATTCAGTCCGGCCGAGGTTCCCGCGCGCGCACCAAGCTAGGCACGCGCTCGGTCAAGCTTGAGCGCCGCCGTCATCACACCGATATCGACATCACCTTGAACCGCTAGAAGCAATCGATGCGAACCACAATGTCCATGTTGCTGCTAGGCGCAGCTGTTCTCTGTCGCTGGCAGGATCCGACGCCGGTTGGGCAGGATCTGGTAGTCGGTGCGTCAACCGTTCCGCAAGATCCGGTTAGCCAGGGCCCAGTGAAGCAGGATCCGGTGAAGCAGAACCGAGTGAAGCAGAACCCGGTGAAGCAGGATCCGGCGAAGCAGGACCCGGCGAAGCAGAACCCAGTGAAGCAGGACCCGGCGAAGCAGAACCCGGCGAAGCAGGACCCAGTGAAGCAGGATCTAGCCAAGCAGGACTCAGCCAAGCAGCCCGTAGGCAAGCCGGAGCGAAGCCCGCTCGAAGGCGTCTATCGACTACGCAAGCGTGTCACAGGTGGCGTCCCGGACGCCAAGCCAAACAAGGGCTACCTGGCGATCACCGCTCGTCACATGTTCTTGAGCTTGGCATCGGCTGGGCTCGACAAGACGTCGCCGCTGCTGCACGCCGGCGTGCGCGAGTGGGTCAAGGTCGGCTCGGACGTGCGCACCACGGCGAAGCTCGATTACTACACGGACGGCGATGGCTTGATTCACCAGACGCCCGACGGCAAACAAGAAGTGCGCCGCATCGAGATCGTGCTCGGCGGCGTGCGGGTGATGCAGGGGCCGCATTCGTGGCTCGAGTTCGAGCGCGTCGAGTAGCTGCTACTTCGACTCTGACTGGTCTATCGATTTTGACTTGCGGCGTAGCGCCCGCAGTTCTGGTGATCGCATCGCAATGTGAGCCAGCAAATAGACCAACATGCCGACGCCGATCGGCAGCATGAGATTGCCCGAGGCGCGCACCAACAGCGATGCATCCTCGGGCGCAATGCGAGCAAACGGCAGCACTGCACACATGGCCCCGGTTGCAATCAGCGAACGAACCCAAGCCTTGCCGAGGTTGTTGTTTTGAGATGCGGAATGGCGACGGAACTTGCGCGATAGCAGGGCAGCGTTGCCAAGCGAAGAGATCGAACTCGACAGCGTTAGCGCGGCCGTTCCCATGCCTGTCGTCAGCAGCAAGGTGACGCTGATGACTAGATTGATGACGACCAACTTCGCCGCCGTGCGCGCTGGCGTTGCCGTGTCGCCGACCGCATAGAAGGCGCGGGCATACAGCTGCGCCAGGCCAAGGAACGGCAGTCCGGCAACCAGACATGCAGTCGTCAACACCGTCGGCGCAATGTCGTCGCCGCCAAACTTGCCGCCGACAAACAGCACGTTGACGACATCGTCCGCCAGCAAGATCAGACCCGCGGCAGCCGGCAGCGTTACCAGGATGGTTGCGGCGGCGGCCATGTCGAGCGTCTGTCGCATCTTGGTGCGACCTTCGCCATCGGCCTCGCTGGCAAGCTTTGGGAACACCGCCACGGCGACGGACATCGCCGTCAACGCATGCGGGAACAGCAATAGTCGGTTGGCGAGGTAGACGTAGGTGACCGCGCCGGGAGCGATCAGGTAGTAGGCCAGCAGTTGGTCTAGCAGGGCGCTGATCTGATTGAGCGACATGCCCAACACCGTCGGTCCCATCGCTACGAACACGGCGAATGCGGCGGTGCCGCGTTTCGGCAAGCCAAGCCGAGGCATGCCCATTTCTTTGCGACGCACGAGTGGCGTCAGCACGATGAAGAGCTGCAAGAAGCCGCCAGCCATCAAGCACCACGATGCGAACGTCGCGACTTCGGTGTCGACTTCAAAGCCGAGTGGCTTCGCGACCATGAGTGCCGAGATCCAAACGATGTTGAGCGCGACCGGGATCGCTGCCGGCAACGCAAACACCCCGAGCGTATTCAAGGCGCCGGTGCAGACCGCCGCCAGGCAGATCGGCAACGCATAGACGAACAGTACGGCGTTCAGCGCCAGCAAAAGCCGTAGCGACTGGGCGCCGCCTTCGTCCGGAGTCGGCAGCCAGTCGACGGGCACGAGCAAGCTGGCCGCCGCGACCATCAGACAGATCGGCGTCAGGATCGTAATGACCGTTCCGGACACGTCCGCCAGCAGTTGCTTGGCGGCCTCCGGATCCGACTTTCTGAGGCGGGCATAGCGCGGCACCAGCGACGCCGACAAGGCGCCTTCGCCAAGCAGCCGCCGCATCAAGTTCGGCAGCGTCCACGCCAGCAAGAACGTTCCCTGCACCCAGCCGGCGCCAAGCGTCTGCGCCATGATCCGGTCACGAATCAGTCCGAGCACACGCGAGCACAGCGTGATCACTGAAATCGAGGTGGCTGCGCGGAGGATGCGAGACATTGCAGAGAGACGGCGGAATGTTGTTAGCGCAACCGCGCCGTTGCCCGAACAATGCCGTGCTGGCGAGGCGCCTCCAAGCACGCGCCCGCTTTCTGGTGATATGCGCAGAATCTTCGTCGGTGACATTCAGGGCTGCTGTGCCCAACTCGAGCAGTTATTGGCCGCGGTCAACTTCGTTGCCGGCACCGATCGCCTGATCCCCGTTGGCGACATGGTCAACAAGGGCCCGGATTCCAACGGCGTTCTCGATCTAGCGATGAAGCTGCAAGCTGAGCCCGTGCTCGGCAACCACGACCTCTATTGGCTTGCCAAAGGCCGCGCCGAACCACGCCACGAGCCATGGCTACGCGCGCAACCGATTGTGCGCGTCTTCGATGACCTGATCGCCGTGCACGCCGGCCTGCATCCGCACTGGGACGAAGCCAAGCTCAGCAACCTCAACGACGAGGAAATCAACTTCGCCGTCAACGTCCGCTACTGCGATGCCCAAGGCAATCTCCCCACCAAGGACTGGCCAGCACCCGGCCCACCCTTCCGCCCATGGGACGACTTCTACAAGGGCGACAAGCGCGTAGTGTTCGGCCACTGGGCCCGCCGCCGCCTAGTCAACCGCCCCAACTGCATCGGCCTAGACACCGGCTGCGTCTACGGCGGCGACCTCACCGCCTGGATCCCCGAAGAAGACCGCTTCGTAAAAGTCCCCGGCTGGCACCACCCCTAATGTCGGTACGGTGCCTGGACAAGAAACAACAACTTCGGCCCGCACCAGTGACACCTAATTGGTGAGGTAAAAGTTCGCGGACGATCGTCACTCTGCTCAAGCCCTGACCCCAGTGCTCCCTAGCAGATCAACCGCGTCACTTCTTCACGAACGATCGGGATCAGCAAGTCCGCGAGTTCTCGGTTCGCATAGAACGCGCAAGACATGTTGGTCGTGACATCGAGCGGCGCATCCAGCGGTTCGCCAAACGGATCGCACACGACGCAGCCAGCCTGCTGCCCAACCAGCCAAGTCGATAAGTCATACGGCCGGCACGCAAGCGCCGACTCGATGCCCATCTTCTTGTAGACCAGCGGTCGCAGATCGAGCACGAAGCGATCACGCCCAAGCATGACTTCAGCCAGCTGTCCGCCGGTGCTGATGTATTGATCGCTATAGACCTCAGCCTTCGCCGGATTCCATCCGCCCATCGCGCGATTCATGATCGCTTCATCCAATTCCGCAATCAGCGGCTTACCACCGGGGAAGAAGTTGGCCACCGAAGCAAAGCCATGCTTCAAGTCCGTCGCCGCACTTGGACGAATCGTCAACGGCACCTGCGTATCGCGAACGATGTCATGCCGTTCTGCCTCAGCTGGTTGGCCAGCCACTGCCCAAATCACATCGCTAATGTTCTGCCGCGTAGTCGGAAGTTCGGTCATCACCGCGACCTCAACATCCTGCAACTTCGTGTCCGTGCCACGATCGGGCGCGCACCCCATCAAGCACCAGCCACTGCGCTTGTCGAACATCAACCCACGCGTGCCATCAATCGGATCGACCAACAGTCGGAACGCAGGCCCACCAAGCCCCGGCGTCCCGAACACCACGCCGTCGGTAGGCAGCCCTTCGCCCACCAGCGTAAAGTGCTGCTCCTCGCCCCACCTCTCGCAGTAGCGCAGCAACATCTCCTCAACCTCAACATCGATCCCAAAGATCGTATCCCCCTCATCATCCCGAGCCGCCCGAGACAGCGATTCCACTGCCTGCGTCTCCATCTCCCGCCGCAGTGCCGTCCGGATCTCGACCTGCAAGGATCGAAGACGAGGCACAAGAGTTCGATGGTCGAGCTTGGTCATGGTTTGAATGGCTGGCATGCTATACCGAGCGTCCCATTAGGGCCCTTAGCTCAATCGGTTAGAGCAGGTGTCTCATACACACTCGGTTGCAGGTTCGAGTCCTGCAGGGCCTATTCCCTTTAGAGGCGTTTCTAGGGGTCTAGGGGCGGTTTTGAGAGTTGGGGGGTGCGAGTGTGCAATGGATTGTGCAATGGACTCGGGCACAACGTGGCACGAGGGGGCACGGTCTGGCACAACCTGGCACAGCGATTCGGGGTGGTTGCAGGGCGAAAACCTGCAATCGGGGTGTTGGCGAATGCGCGAGACGGCTGCTCGTCGGGGCGGGCAACGTAGCCGCCGACGTTGGCGTGTGTGGCCAACCCAGGCTCGATGGGCGACGAACCTGCTGGATACGCATTCTCGCCGGGGGCTGGAGAGTGGCGTTGATGGGTTCGGGTGGTCTGAGCGGCAGCTTGAATCGCCAATACCCAGAGCGACGATACTTTTCGTGCATCCCCACTCGTCGCCCGGGGGACTAGTTCGTGCTACCGACCCAGCGGAATTGATGCCCCACCCCGACGACGAACACATCGCCCAGCACGCAGCCTCCTTGCGCGCACTTGCCAAGAACCTGATCGGCGCTGGTGACGCGGCCGATCTGCTGCAAGACGTGAACTTGGCCGCACTGCAACAGCGCCCGCGTGATGCTTCCGCCATTGGCTCTTGGCTGCGCGCGGTGTTACGGCACAAAGCGTACAAGCTGCGTCGCTCGCAGGCACGGCGGCGCGAACGAGAACCACAGGCCGCCGACGCAAGCAGAACGCACAACGCTCCCGCGGCCATCGACGTGGCCACCCATCGTGAGACCATTGCGCGGTTGCAGTCGGCCCTACTGGAACTTCCCGATCCATATCAGGAAGCGCTCTTCGCCCGCTATTTCGAAGGTTTGACCCCAACGCAGATCGCCGGGCGCACGAACGAGTCCCTGGCCACGGTGAAGAGCCGCCTGCGTCGCGGACTCGAGGACTTGCGGGGCCGGCTGCAATCATCGATCGGCCCAGAATGGCGCGCGGGCTTCATTGTCGCATTCGGATTCGGGAAGGCCATGGCACTGCCGGCTGCTCCCATAACTGCACTCCTACTCATGGCAACCTCGATAAAACTCCTCGTAGCAGCGTTGGCAACAGTGATGTTGGCCTGGTGGTTGTGGCCAACCAACCCCACCCCCATTTCACGGACAAGCAACGCGGCCACGAGCACCACGACTGCGTCCCGCGCCGAGATAGCAACGCCCCCGCAACGACAAGCAGTCGTCACTGCACCGGCATCGGCAATCGCGAACCAGCCGACGATTACCGCGGCGCAAGGCGTCACGATCATCGGCCGCTGTATCGACGCGCGCGGCATCTCGCTTGCTGGCGTCCGTGCCACGGGCATGCTCTTCGGCCTCAGCGGCGAAGGCGTCACCGAACACGCACAGGTGACCACATCCGCCGATGGCACGTTCGAATTGCTCCTCCCCGCGAGCCCTGGCCAGGGTCACGCGATCACCCTGAACCTAGAGGAGCACTGCAAGCTTGACGGATCGTTTTTCCGTTCGAAGGCGGGCGACCGGATCGAACTAGGTGACCTGACCATTCCGGTCGCTTGTGCCGTCGCTGGCGGCATTTTGGATGCTAAAGGAACCTTGCAACCGGGCGTGCTCGTGGACCTGCGAGTGACCACCGCGAGTTCGGCGAAGGTCAAGCCGTTCCAGGCACACATCCGCGCAACGTCTGGATCGGACGGCCGATTCGTCGCCGATCGCAGGCTGCCACCGGGCGACTACACCGCCTGGTTGCTGAATCGAAAGAACCTGACAGGGGGCGACGCGACGTTCACGATCGGACCTGATCAACGCGAATGCTACGTCGAGCTACGTGTCGAGGCAGCACTGCCGCAGTGTCACGGCATCGTCGTCGACGAATCAGGTTTGCCAATCGCATCCGCCGGCGTAACGCTCGAAGGCGCACGCTTCTCTCCGTTCGTAGAGACCGATGCGAACGGTCAATTCACACTCGACCCAGACCCGAACTGGGCGAAGCAATACCGAGTGGCAGCCGGGGAACGTGGTTATCACTCGACCAGCGTCGACTGGGACGTGCAACGTGCCGACGAACCGCTCCGCATTGTCCTTCGTCGTCAACCCGAGCTGCGACTTCGCGTTACCGATGCGATTACCGGCGATGCCATCACCCGCTTCGCGGCTTGGCGATTGAAGGCCACCGGCCACGGCAACGTGCCCTCGATCAAGGAGTCTGAGCACCCTGGCGGACTCGCATTACTGCCAAGCAAAGCGGGTAATTACTTCGTGGTTGTCGATGCCACTGATGATCGCTACGCGACCTCCGCGATGATCCCCGTAACCGTCCGAGAGACCACAGTCGACGAAGTCCTTGTGCAACTATCCCCGGTGCAAACTCGCCGCCTAGTTGTCCAGGCGCGAGGAAAGCCCGTTGCCGATGCGCATGTCGAACTCGTCGATTGTGGCGGTATCGATGTGGACTTCGAAACCGAAATCTGCCCGATCGGCAAGAGCCGAGTATGGGGCCACCGAATCGGTTGCTTGCTACAAGAAGGCGCGACTGATGCCGATGGTACGCTGCTGCTGCGCGGACCAGTAGGCCCGCTGACTCTGAGGATTTCAAAAGGCGGCCTCGCCCTACAATTCGTGCAACCAATCAGCCTCGCTGGCGACGGCGACATCATCGTGCAAGCCGTCACAGGCGCTGTGCTCGCGGGCCGAATCGAACCGCTGCCTGTTGCGCGACGCCTGTGGGCCGCGCACCGTAACGAGGCCGATCGAGCGTTTGGCAGGGCTGGACTACAACTGCGCAGTGTCGAGGGCATCCCGCTGCAACGCTCGAGCGACGACAATCTGCCAATCACCGAAGATGGCGGCTTTCGCATCGAGGGCATCCCGGCAGGCACGTGGGATTTAGTGTTCGTTGGCGACGTGCGATTCGCAATCGACAGCTTCACCGTCACTGAAGGCGAAGAACTCGAGAAGGTCTTCGACGCCAACGTTCTAATCAAGCGGACCGTAGACCTGCGTGTAATGATCGACGGGCAGCCGGTGAGTAAACGCATTCGCTATCACGGCGT
Source organism: Planctomycetota bacterium (assembly GCA_051278165.1). GTDB lineage: Bacteria > Planctomycetota > UBA1135 > UBA1135 > UBA2386. The sequence goes on from JBNMNW010000113.1 coordinate 16,231, forward strand.
GCACGCCATCGACGCACGCGGTCAACGTTTCCGCAGCAACGGCAAGGGCACCCCAGACGACTCGGGCCGGCTGACGGTGAGCACGTTTGCCGGCGAGTTGTTCGTCGACATTCCATGGACCGATGCCGCCGGCGACAGCCACTCGTTGCGCGGCCACGTCGTCGTGCCGGCCGAGTCCGTAGGCGAACTGCTTCTCGATCTGCGCACCGGTGCGCTCAACCTTCTTTGCGTCGGCCCCAATGGCAAGCCAGCGGCAGGCGCCACGCTACGTCTGTCGTTCTCTCCATTCTTGCCGTCGCGCCAATTCGACGCGGATGCGGCAGGACGTCTGCGCTTGCCGCTGGCCGATGGCCGCTATTCTCTGTTCGCGCTGCCGCGACGACTCAGCACGCTCGAAGCTCGGCAGCAGTTGGTTGACGCGGATGGCTACGAGATGCTTGAGGCTGC
>JBNMNW010000114.1:0-16469 GCA_051278165.1 Planctomycetota bacterium
GTCTGCTCATGGGGAGCGACGGTGATCAGGCACGAGCCCGACAGCACGAATAGGAACGACAGTTGCTCTTCGATGTGCGACGCATCGCTGGGGCTGCGCAGCACGTCAACATCGGCGATTTGGCCGCTGGCAGCCGCGATGCCGAGATCGGCCTTCGAGCCACCGGTTGTGTCATCGGTCGTCCACTCGGCCTGCGCGTGCTGATGAAGTTGGAACCGCTGGCCAGCCCAGTCGCGATCGCGGCGCACCTGGTCGGTCGGCAATGCAAGTTGGTGGTCGATCGTCGTCAGGTGCACGGACGGGCATGCGAGCTCAATGACTTCGAGTCCCGGCGAGGCCTCAAGCACGCGGTGGCGAATCTTCGGCGGCTGCAGCACGCAGTCGCCCGCCTGCATGAGGAACGGTTCGCCTTGATCCTCGTAGACCAAACGAACCCAACCGCGGTAGCAGTAGATCATCTGAAAGCGCACATCGTGGAAGTGCACGTTGTCCGGCACTGGGCCGCCATCGGGGATACGGATGTGGGAGGCGATCAGATGGCCGTTCATTCGCCCCGGGATCAGGTCGCGATAGAGCATGCCGACGCGGCCAACCACCCAGTCGTCGCTGCTGGCATGGGTGGTGATCACCGCGACATCGTCGGCCGGTGGGATGTTCAGCACTTGCCTGGCCGCGACGAAGCGAATCCGGGTGCCGTTGGGGGCACGCGTTTCGGCGCGAACGTCGTCGCTGGTCATCTGCAGCAAGCCTGGATCGCCTTCGTAGTCCGCGTCAAGTTCGACACGCACGCCACCACCGCTTAGCCTTGCGGTTTGCGGGTCGTCGGCCGGCGTGATGGACTCGAGTTGAAAGCCGAGCGTCTCACGGAAGAACGTCAGCGTCTCCGTCATTGGCTTGCCGGGCAGCACGATCTCGGTTCGTGGTTCGGTCATGACGCTGGCAAGGATACATATGTGGGCCCGATGCCCTTGGTTCGTCTATGAAGAATGCGCTCTCCCTCGCGCTGCTAGCGCTTCTCGCCTCGTGCGGCTCCATGCCGGTCCTGTTCAACGGTCAGGATCTCAGCAACTGGCACACGGACGTGCCGGACGCTGACGAGGACCCCGATATCAAGCCGTCGTTCAGCGTGCGCAACGGCGTGTTGATCAGCCATGGCTCGCCTCAGGGTCACTTGATCAGCAACGAGTCCTACAGCGACTACAAGCTGTGCGTCGAATGGCGTTGGCCGTTAGAGCCCGGCAACTGCGGAGTGCTGGTGCACGCGTCGACGCCGCGCGAGCTCTACGGCATGTTCCCGCGTTCGATCGAGTGCCAATTGCACTTCAGCAATGCTGGCGACTTCTGGTGCATCGGCGAGAACATCTCGGTGCCGGAGATGGCCAGCCGTCGCCGCGGTGCGAAGGAGACGTGGGGTGGCAACAAAGGGGATTCGCGCCGCATTCTGAACCTGACCGAAGGCTCGGAGCGGCCCGTCGGCGAGTGGAACCGGATGGAGATCGAGTGCCGCGGTTCCAGCATCGATATCTGGGTCAACGCCGAGCACGTCAACAACGGCTTCGACTGCACGGCTGACCACGGCCAGATTGCGATCCAGGCAGAAGGCGCACCGTGCGAGTTTCGGCGGCTTGAACTGCTGCCGCTCGGACCGAAGCGCTAGTCACCCTGGGGGGCTGATCCCCTGAGTGTTGGTGGCATGCCAATCCATGGCTCGCCGGCGTAACTGTGCTCGCGATTGGGCCAGGAGCAGACTCCTAGGTTGCCGTTCTTGGGCACCAACAACCAAGGAACCAGCTCTTTGCTAGGTCGCTTGGCGCCAGATGCGGCTGCTCGGCCGTGATCGGGTCCAGGTTAGGCCCTGCGTCGCCGGCGCGGCCGAATCACGGCCTTCGCATGTCGCCGGCGCGGCCGAATCACGGCCTTTGCATGCCGCGGGCGCGGCCGATGCGGCCGCAGCTAAGCGAACTTCGAGACAGGCCTCTTGGCGATGCTCCGTGAGATGAGCCCTAAGGGAGGCATCTCGTGTGGTGAGCCTCATGCGGCTCACCCCGTGCAAGCTACTCTTTCGGAGCCGGAGCCGGCGGCTTCGGTGCTTCCGTCGGCGACGACGGGCGCTGCGTCTGCTTCTGATCCGGCTGTGCCGGGCCAGCGCGCTCTAGCTGAGCTTGCCTTGCGGCCTTCTCAATCTTTTCGCGAATGAGGCGCTGACGCTCAGCTTCCTCGTCGGCAAGTCGCTCTGGGTTCTCGAGACCCATAGTCGGACCAACATCCCACGTGCCGTCCCGGCGGCTGGCACTGCGTGCCAGTCGATCTTGCTTCTTTGCGTCGCGCTTCATCTGCTTATCGCGTTCGCGTGCACGTTTCTCAAACGTCTGTGGGGTCCGTTTCTTTGCCATTGATATTCACTCCATCCGCTAGTTGCGGTCAGTGCAAGGGTTGCGTCTAGCGCTCGACTTCCATCTCGAGCAATCCCAGCCCGTGAGTCTTTCCTTGCGCATCAGTCTTTAGGCTCTCGCTACCGCCGCCACCGAGTGAATCTCGGAGTAGAAAGTTGAGAGCCAGAATGTTGGGTGCCTCGAAGCGCGTGATCTTGCCGAAGCAGATCTTCTCAAAGTGCTTACGCACTCGCTCGACAGTCAGTTCGCGCTTGATCAGTTCGTAGTCGGCGTCGTTGGTGACGAAGATGCCGACGTTGCTGCCGTCACCCTTGTCACCACTTCGCGCCATGGCGAACTCGCTGAGTTTGACCTTAGCCATCTACGACTCCTCCACGCGAACGCGGGTTTGAACTTGGCTCTTGTCGAGCAGCGCTGGCCAGTAGCCAACGATGTCGGTTGCCTTTGGACGACCACCAGCGAAGCCAGTAACTCCCGGAGGCCCGGATGTTACGAGCGGCACGACCTCGGAACCGAAGCGGTTGACCTTGGCCTTGTTGTCACTCTTGACGCCGATGCGCATGACAACTTCCGGCGGTTGGGTGCTCTCGAGGATGCCTGCGTGGGTTACGCCAGCACCAACGAACTCGACCATCTTCTCTTCTTCGGTGAACTCGCAGCCGTCAAAGGCCAGGCGGCCCCAGACGATCTCGGCGCACAGCTTGGCCTTTTCGATGGCGTCCGGTCCGGCGACGGTCAACTGACCGACTGCCTTGTAGCCGTTTTTGTAGCTCAGTGAGACCTTGTAAGTGTCTGTCGGGGCAGCACCTTTGACGCCTGACACTTGGACGCGGTCGGTGCCGATCTCTTCGACCTTGGCGCTGGTGAAGTCCGCGGCGCAGTCTGGGCCGAGATAGCGGTTGGGGTCGCCCATCTCGTAGAGCAGTTGCGAAACCACCGTGTTGCGGGTGACCATGCCGCCCGTGCCGTCGTGCTTGGTGACCACAAACGTGCCGTCGGCTTGCGCCTCGATCACGGGGTAACCAATGCGCACGAAGTCTTTTACGTCGCGCCAGTTGGTGTAGTTGCCGCCCGTGCATTGGGCGCCACACTCGGCGATGTGGCCGGCGACCGTGCTGGCAGCCAGCTTGTCGTAGTCCTCGGGGGACCAGCCAAACTCATGGATCATCGGGCCGCCGACGAGCGCCGGGTCGGTGACGCGGCCGGCTATGACGATCTGGGCACCAGCAGCCAGGCAGTCCGCCACGGCGAACGCACCGATGTAGGCGTTGGCGCTGAGCAGCCTGTCCTGGACCTCGGACAACGGTCGGCCGTCGTCCATGTTCTTCATCTCGTGGCCGGCGTTGGCCAATTCTGGGATGCGGGACAGGATGTCGTCGCCGTCGATGACGCCGACTTTGAGGCCCTTAATGCCCTTCTTACGAGCGAGTTCGAGCACGGCTTGCAGGCAGCCGTCGGCGTTGACGCCGCCGGCGTTGGCGATCACCTTGATGCCCTTCTCGTGGATTGCGGGCAGCGTGCGATCCAGCATCTGCACGAAGTCCGTGGCGTATCCGGCTGCCGGATCCCGCCCCTTGAGCTTCTGCATGATGCTCATGGTGACCTCGGCTAGGTAGTCGAGAGCTAGGTAATCCAGTGGCCCCTCGTTGACTAAGCGCACCGGGCCTAGAATCGAGTCGCCCCAGAATCCTTGGCCATATCCGATGTTGATCTTGTCGCGCATATAAGTCCGAAGAACGGGGCGAGCACGATAACGACTATGCGCCGTGAGCGCCCGGCAAACCCGGATTCTGGCACGGTTTGGTGTGCACAGAAGTGCTGTTGTCCCTGGTGTAGTAGAGCTTTGGTAGGCTTACATCATCTCGAGAGGTCGCCCCGAATGGCGTCGTTGACCACCTATTCGCCGCGCCCGCAGTGGCGCCTTGTTGGCAGCCTTATCAGGGCTTACCGGCGCGTAGACCCCAAGGATCGGTCAGTAATCTCCACCTTTGGGCTTAGCGAGCGCTTACGTCAACCCGAACTTCGCGCCGCGGGTAACGTCGAGTGCCCATACGGCACCCAGCCCTGTTCCGTTTGTGACCTTGTGATCCGAGGGGCTCAGTATCTCCCGAGCTACTCTGAGCACCGAATCGAAGTGACGCCCGGCCCGTTGGCGGCAGGCGCGGCAACTAGTGCCTTTGGGTATCAGTCTCGACGTGGGGTGCGGATGGCTCCGTCAACTTCCCTGCTATGCCTGAGTGTTCTCGTTCGGCCAGTAGCGCATTCATGAGCTCCCGGTAGTGCTCGGCGCCGCCCCGAATCTGACCTGCCGACATCTCCCGACGCTTTGCTGGACGTCGTAGGCCAGTGGTCAGGTTTCTGGCCGCGGCGAGTTGAGGCAGATCGAGACGCAATTCTTCCCGGGACGTTTTGGCGTGACGCGGTTTGATCTCACGGGTGTGTCGGCGGCCCTGCGCAACACACCAAGGATTTGCTCCCTTTGGCCGTGATCTCGCGCTGACAGCTTGCGCCGAGGAGCCGGGGAACGGAGTATCGCGCTTGCTGTGAAACGATCTCTACTGCTGTGTTCTCTCGCCCTGTTCGCTGGTTGCTCCGAGGCTGAGACGGCGGGTGCGGATGTCAATTCGGCCATCATCAATTCGGCCGATGCAATCGCCGCGAACGGTCAGTCGGATCTGTTCGACGATTCGGACTGCAACCTGCAGACAATACTCGATCCAAAGAAGCCGGGCAGTCCCGGCAATCTGATCAAGTCTAAACGCAATCCAAACGGTGATAGCGAACTTGCCGTGTTGATGCGTTTGTTCGTCGATGGCTTGCGCGAAACACGCCTGCTGGTGGAGGCCGAAGAGCCCGTTGCACCACTGCTCCCGGTGCATCGCTCGATGCGTTGTGCGTGGCCGACGGTGCCATCCGATCGCGATGCAGGCTTCGACGCGCGCTCCCAATCCTACCTATCCGTGGTGCGCAGCTTTGATGAGTCGCCGAGCAAGGGCACTTACAACGCGATCATCAGCAACTGCGTCGCGTGCCACCAGGTGTCATGCGGCGGCGTGATTGAGTTCATCGAAAGCCTGCGCTGGGAGTAGTTCATGGCTGCGTCGTCATTCGATGAGGCTGAGAGTCGTCCGGTCGACACCATCTTCTTGGTGTTGGCGGCGGTGTTCTTGGCGTCGTTGGTCGTCTGCAATCTGATCGCGAACAAGTTCTTGACGGTCGACCTCGGCTTCAAGGTATTCACGCTGTCGGCAGGCGCGTTGCCGTACCCGATCACGTTCTTGGCAACCGATTTGCTGTCGGAGCTATACGGCCGCAGGCGCGCCAATAGGGTCGTGATGTCGGGCGTTGCCGCATCGTTGTTTGCGCTGTTGGCGTTGTGGCTCGGCGGGCAGTTTGAAGCGATCCAGGACAGCCCCGTTAGCCAGGAGACTTATCAGGCTGCCTTTGGCAACACGTGGCGCGTGATCTCGGCATCCATGGCTGCCTACTTGGTGGCGCAGTTTCTCGATGTGCGGTTGTTTCACTTCTGGCGCGATCTGACCAAGGGCAAGCACCTGTGGTTGCGCAACAACGCGTCGACGGTGGTGTCACAGCTGCTCGATTCCATCCTGGTCGTGCTGGTCCTGTTCTGGGGCGTGATGCCGGGCGATGAAATGGTGACGATCATCTTGGACCTGTGGTTGTTCAAGGCGCTGGTCGCGCTCTTCGACACGCCCCTATTCTACTACTTCACGTGGTTCCTCAAGCGCGTACCAACGCGGCCGTTGTAGCGCCCACAGCGCGTCCGCCAAGAAGCCTGCGACTTCGGACGAAGGCACTGGCGGTCTCGCGGTCGGCGGCGATGATGCCGTCTTGCGCACCCACTAGCTGTCGCCGCTAGCGAATCTTCGTGCCCTGCCCTGCGTACTCTGCCCTGCGTACTCTGCCCTGCGTACTGTACCCGGTACAAACCACAGGCAAGCGAACCCGCCCGCCGCTAGCGAGCGAGCTTGCGCAGCAGTGCTTGGCCTTCGGTGGACAAGCCAAGCTTCTCAATCTCAAGATCGAGTTGCTTGGAACTGCCGTGGCCATCGAGATAGCCGTTGAGCCGGGCCGCCGCCGTTGAGTTGATGAAGTCTGGCTCGTTCGGATAGATCGCGCGCAGTTCGTCGACGATCGCTCCTTCGTGGCGAAGGCGATACTTTTGGTGGTAGTCCTCGGCAATCCAGAACGTCTCGAGCGGCGCGATCTCGGTTTGCACCTTGTCCGGCATCTTGACGAACTTGCGCCGCGTTGCGTCGATGGCTTCGCGCTGCGCCTCATCGTGATAGTAGGCCGCCGACATGTATTGGCGGCTCCAAGCGTTGCGACACGGGTTATGCGTCGTCCAGAACAACTCGAGTAGCTGCTCGTAGCTGATGCGCTTGGGATCGAAGTCGATTTGAATCGCCTCGGCGTGATCGCCAATAGAGCGATACGTCGGACTCTTGGTCGAGCCACCGCAGTAGCCGACGCGAGTGCGGAGAACGCCTTCGAGACTCCCGAACCGGGAGTCAGGGCCCCAGAATCAACCCAGGGCGAAGGTGGCAGTTTGAAAGTTAGCCGGGGCTTCTGCGTCGATCCGCGGCGTCTTGGCCGTGATTGCAGGGAGCGTCACTGCAGCGGATGTCACTGCAGCGGCAGCGGCTGAAGCAGTGGCTGAAGCAGAGTTGGTCGCCTCGGAATTGGATGGCTGCGATGAGGTCATGTTGATGGGGGCAGTCGCCGACTCAGCCAGTTCGATGTCGGTGCCGGTGCATCCGGTCAGCGCGACCAGTGCCATTGCCAGCAAAGAAGTTTGGAAGGTCGAGTGGTGCATGCGGCCGCATTCTACGACAAGCGAACTGATGGTTCCCTGACGCCATCACCGCAACCCCAACTCTTCGCCCATTGCCGTGGCGAGAGCCCCCCAATCACCGGGACTTTGGGCGAGCGATCAGCAGTTCTGTCGGATTTCCGAATACCCCACGTTTTGCCCAGGCGATGCCGTGGCGTGTTTCCTGAACCGTCAGTCGTTGCGCCACCCCGTCCCTATCTGGAAATCATGAAGCACGTCTGGTGATAGGTTGAGTTCCAAGCCATGAGGAACGTTCGCCAACATCAAGAACGCTGCCGGCAAAACGAGAAGTCTCGGTGGTGGCGCGATGGCATGTTCTCCGCACTCGCCGGTGTTGCCACCGTGGCAGCTACATGCTTCTTGTGTAGCGGGGGCGCGGCTTGGGTCTATCTCATCACTGCTGTCGTCGGTGGCTTGATAGGAAGGCGTTACGGCACGAGCATCTGGGAGAGCCCAAGTTCGTGGCGTCGGTGACGGTGTTTGCTCGGCTCAATCGCTCGGTGTTGCCGGCGGCAGCACGTCGGCACGTTCGTCGTATGAGCTACAGGTGATGCTGCGCGGCGAGCCTCCATTAGTGGGCCACTCGCGAGCGCGTCGCCACCTCGCAAGGACCTCTTAGCCTACATGCGCTCTGGAGCCTGGATGCCGAGCAGGCCGAGGCCAGTTGTCAGCAGGCGTCGTGCCGCATCGACCAGCACCAGTCGTGCATCGCGCATGGCCGGTTCGGCACCGACCACGTAGTGATCCGCGAGGTAGCTGTGGATCTCGCCGGCGAGCGCGATCGTGTAGTTGGTGACGACGCTCGGCTCGGACTGATCTGCGGCGCGCTGCACGGCGGAGGCGAAGTCCATCATCGTCAACAGCACGCGTTCGGCATCGGCCAACAGTTCGAAGTCGATGCTCGCGACAGCCGGCACCGGCATGTCGACCTTGCGCAGAATCGAGCTCAGGCGCGCACACGCATATTGCACGTAAGGACCCGTTTCGCCCTCGAACGCGAGCATTGCGTCCCAGTCGAACTTGACGTCCTTGATGCGGCCGTTCTTCAGATCGTTGAAGATGATTGCCGACACGCCGACGTGTTCGGCCACGGCGTCCGGGTCTTCTAGGTTCGGGTTCTTCTCGGCGATGACGCGGCGCACCTTGGCCACGGCTTCGTCGAGGATCTCGTCGAGGAACACCGCATTGCCGGAGCGCGATGCGAACTTCTCCCACTTGCCTTCGGGGCTTTTCGACAGCACAAGGCCGAACGGCACGTGTTCGACGGCTTTGGCGACCGGCTCCTTCATCTTCTCAAGCACGCCCTTCAGCTGTGCGAAGTGCAGCTTCTGCTCCGAGCCAACGATGTAGAGGATGCGCGTCGGCGAGAACTCTTGCTCACGGTAGAACGCTGCCGCCAGGTCCCGGGTGTGGTAGAGGGTCGTGCCATCACGCTTGCGCAGGAGGCATGGTACCTTGATGCCGAAGTCCTTCAGCGTGACGACCTGGGCGCCTTCGCTCTCCTCGAGCACGCCGGCGACTTCGACGCGCTTCATCGCGGCTTCCATCTTGTCTTCGAAGAATGACTCGCCGGTGATGTGGTCGAACGTCACGCCGAGGCGCGAGTAGGGGCCTTGGAACGCCTTCAACGACTCGTCGCGCAGCATCTGCCACATGCGACGTTCGACATTGTCGTCGCCCGACTCCAGGTTCTTGAAGTGCTCGGCCGCTTCGGTCAGCAGCTCGGGGTTCTTTTGCGCCTCACCTTCGAACTGCTTGTAGAGCTCGAACATGTGCCGCATCGCCGATTCGTGCAGCTTGGCCTCGTCACCGAAGTGCATGTAGGCGGTCATCATCTTCGCGAACGGCATGCCCCAATCACCAAGGTGGTTGATGCCGTGCACGGTCGCGCCGAGGTGGCGGTGGATGCGGCATAGGGCGTTGCCGAGCACCGTGCTGCGCATGTGCCCGATGTGGAACGGCTTGGCAATGTTCGGTGAACTGAAATCGATGCAGACGACCTGATCGTTCGCCGTCGCGTTGCCATACGGCGCCGCATCGGTCTGGATCGCGGTCAGCACTTGCTTTGCCATCGCCGCGCGACGGAACTTGAAGTTGATGAACGGCCCGGTCGCAATGGCTGACTCGATGACCTCATCGGCCCCGATCTTCGCCGCCAGTTCGGCCGCGAACTTGGGTGGCGGCTGCTTGGCTAGTTTCGCCAATTGGAAGGCCCCGAGCGCTACGTCGCCGTGGTCACGGTTCCTCGGGGGATCCAGACGCACCATTTCGGCAGCTTCAGCTGGGAGTTGCAGGTCGGCGATGGCGGCGAGCAGACGCTCGCGCAGATGGCTATTCAGGTCAGTCACAGTTTGTCCGGGGAGTTGGGCGAACAGGATAGCGTCGCCGCCGGGCATTGCCGCTCCGTTCCGGGCACAGGGGATGTTGTTACGGCCAGAATGTGCTGACATACAGAGGGTATGACCCGAGAGAGTCGAATCCTTCTTACGCTCCTGTCTGTCTACGTCGCATCGTTGGGCGGCTCTCGGGTTGTTGACCGTGCGGTTGTTCCTCAACAGGGACGTTGAGGTCGTAGTTTGCGAGCAGTCTGAGATCGTCGCTGACGACTTCGACGACTAGGATCGGGATCAGGACGACAACTGATGTTTCAACTACCCCAAGCCAGGGCCGCGGCTCTGATCGCATGCGTGTGGCCCGCGTCACTGATGGCGCAAGAGTCGCCAACCTGGTCCGCCGACGTCGCCGCGATCGTCTACCGCTCGTGCGCGTCGTGTCATCGTCCTGGCCAGCCGGCACCATTCTCGTTGCTGAGTTACGACGACGTGTTCAGGAAGCGCACGTTCGTCGCCGAGGTCACCGCCGCCGGCTACATGCCACCGTGGCAACCGACGCATGGTGACTTCGAGGGCGATCGCCGGTTGTCGAAGCAGGACCTTGCGGCAATCCAGAGTTGGGTTGCGGCCGGGGCTCCGCGCGGCGACCAGAGTAAAGAACCGAATGCGCCGACGTTTACCAATGGTTGGCAGTTGGGGGAGCCGGACGCGATCATTCGCATGCCGGATGTGCTGGAGGTGCCGGCTGGTGGTGCGGACATCGTGCGAAACTTCGTCGTGCCAATCGCTCTCGAACGCATGCGCTATGTGGCTGCGGTGGAGATTCGTCCTGGGAACCGCGCCGTGCACCATGCGGTGCTAGCCGTTGATCGCACGCGACAATCGCGGCAGTCGGACGATGCCGATGCTGGGCCGGGATTCTCGGGCATGACGCTCGGTGCCGCCGCCCCGCCGGACGGTCACTTCATGGGTTGGACGCCTGGTAAGAGCGTGCAGCGCAGTTCGGATGGCATGGCGTGGCGGCTGTTCCCTGGCGACGACTTCGTGCTGCAGTTGCATGCCGTGCCGGTTGGCAAGCAGGAGTTGGTGCAGCCGGAGATTGGCATCTGGTTTACCGACGAACCGACTCAGAACGTGTTCGACTTGGTGATGTTGTTCTCCGAGAAGATCGATGTTGCACCGGGAGTCTCGGACTTCGTGTTGCGCGACCATTTGGTGTTGCCCACGGCGGTGACGCTGCACGCGGTCTACCCACACGCGCACTATGTCTGCCGCAAGATGAAGGCGACGGCGGCGTTGCCCGACGGCAAGGTGCTAGTGCTGCTCACCATTGATGAGTGGGACTTCGATTGGCAGGACGACTATCGCTTCCGGCAACCGATTGATCTGCCGGCCGGCACGCATCTGGCGATCGAATACGTCTACGACAACAGCGACAACAACGACAACAACCCGGTGCGGCCGTTGCAGCGCGTGCGGTTTGGTCAGGAGTCGGCGGATGAGATGGGGACGTGCACCTTCTCGCTGACGCTGGGCGATCTGCGCGAGCGTTCGAAGTTGCAGATGGCGACGACCGATCGCGATCTCGAGAAGATTCCGGACGCGTGGAACCTGCTGATGCGGAAGTGCCAGCTAGAACGCGAACGCGGCAACTTCGCCGTCGCCCAGAAGGCCATCGAGAAGGCGTGCAAGATCTCTCCCGGAGCGGCCGCGGTATGGTTTGAGCGCGGCATGTTGAGCGAGAGCATGCACAAGCTGGAGACGGCTGCGTCGAGCTACCAGCAAGCGCTGCGTATCGATAAGAATCACGCGATGGCGCACATGCAGCTCGGCACGCTGTTTGGCCGAAGTGGCAATGACGCGAAGGCGTTGCAGCACTTTGGCGAAGCTGTGCGCGTGCTGCCCAACTCCCCGCGCGCGCACAACAACTTCGCGACGGCCAACTTCGCCGCCCAAAATCTCGATGTCGCAGAACGCCACTATCGCCGCGCACTCGCGTTGCTGCCGACCTACTTCAATGCGCAGTTCAACCTGGCGCGCGTGCTTGTGGGGATGGGGCGCAAGCAGGCCGCGCGCAAGGAACTGAAGCGTGCCGCCGAGCTACGTCCGGGTGAGTCAGCGGTGAAGCAGTTGCTGCAGCAGTTGGATGCTGGCAAGTAACTACGGATTGCCGCGCCCCAAGCCGCAGCGATTGATTGCGACCATGCTGCCTTAGCGAGTTCTCGCCGGCGCGCGCAGCTCGATCTCCGTGATGCGCAATTTCGGTCCCCAGGTCGCGATGCCGATGCGCGTCATGTCGGGGATCGCGCGAATCGTGTTCTGGTCGAACAACACCTGCGTGCCGAGTCGAACCGTCAGTCGCTTGCCGTAGTAGAGCAATTCAAGCTTGGTCGGCTTCTTGTCGTCGACCTCATACTTGACCAGGTCGCTTTGGTAGACGAGTCGATCGTAGCGTTCGATCGTGGCCTGCACCTGGTCGCCGCGCGGGTTGAGGATCAGCGTCCATCCGGACAGGCCGTCGCGCAGGCCGTCGCCTTGGAAGGTCACGCACATCTTTGGCGCAGAACTCTTCTCTTCGAGATCGATCGTCAGGCGGAACGCGTCGAGTTCCTTGGTTGCCTTTTGTGGCAGCCACGCGAGGTTGGATGGAGAGTCTTTAGGGAAGCCTGGTCGCACCGTGTATTTGCGCCACTCTACACCGCGATTGGTCGAACTGCCGTTGAGCGCTTTGTTGCGAACGGTCCACTTGCCGACCGGCGTGTCTAGTTTGCGAGCGGCGCTGCGCGAGCTACCCTTGACCTTGAACACCTGCCGCCACTTCTTGCCATCCGGCGTGTCGATCGCAGTGAGCTTCTTCGTGGCAGGTTGCACATCCGTGGTCCAGGTTTCCAGGTCCAGTGGCGAGCCGCTGCGCTTCGCGATCGCGAGTGAGCATCCCGAATCGCCAACTCGATTGCGCACCTTCAGCAGCACCTTGTTGCGCCCTGGCTGCAGCGTCACCTTGAAGCGCGCCGCATCGGGAAGCATCGTCTGCCAGTTCGGTCGCCAAGGCCCGTGACCGCCGTATTTGCGGTTGTACTTGCCGATCAACGCATCGTTGACGAACACCGTCACATCGTCGTCGCCACGAACGTGCAGCCACGCTTCGGTCTCGGCTTCGACCTTCACATGGGTCAACGCGTAGATCGCGGTGTTGTCCATGTAGGAAAAGTGGAAGCGCAGCCAACCGGTTGCATCGACGGTGACCGGCTTGTTGCCGGGGCGCCTCCATGTTGGGTTGTTGTTGATGCTCTCGTAGCGTTTAGCAAGGTCGATCTCGACCTCCGGTGGAAAGCGGTAGGCGTCCGGGTCGACGCCCTTCTTCTTGAACGGACCGATGACCCACCAGTCTTTGATCACGCCGAGCTCGTCGGTGTAGTCATCGACGTTGGCGTCTTCGCGCTTCAGTCGCGTCGCCATCACGTCGCGCGGCACCGGCGAACCCAGCGAGTCGTCGAGCTTCGCCGAGGCCGCAGCACGTCGCGTGTGGCGTTGCTCTTCGCGCACCGTCGCCAAGTCGCTCGGCAGCAGCGGCCACCGGAACTTGATCAAGTCGTCGAACGCCTTCTCGCCAAACGCTTCGACTAGGTGGTAGGCAAATGCTCGTGCCAAGGTTGGCGTGCGCGTGTCCTTGATCGCATCGCCGCGGTAGTCGCGGAAGAACTTGCGGTAGCGTTCCCAGTGGTAGTGGCTGCCGACCTTGCCGTGCTCCTGCATGAAGTGCAGCAAGAAGCCGGCACTCGGGCCGTAGTTGGGGATGCGCCAGTATTCGAGATCGCGGTTGAGGTAGTCGCCGAGGAAGGCGCGCTTGGCGTTGCCGAAGGCGAGGCGCGACTGCGCGACTTGGCCGAGTTCGTGGTAGCTAAAGGCAGCGGCAAAATCGGCGAGACCCTCGCGGAAGCCGGGGTAGATCGGCTCGGTGTCATCGACGCAGTGGGCGAGTTCGTGATAGAACAGCCCGCCGTCGACGCGGCGCTTGGTGTCGTCCGGTTTGGCTCGACCGATGTCGATGATCTTGCCGCCACCGACACCGCCGCCAAACTCCCACAGCTCCTTGAAGTAGACCGTGACGCGGTCGCCCTGCGGGTTGGGCACGCGACCAAACAGATCCGTTTGGTAGAGGTAGGCCAGGTCGAACAGCAACAGGCTGTCGGCCGGGATGCCGTTGACCAGTTTCTCCGGGCCAATCATCACGAAGCGATGGCTGACGCGTTGGCTGGTGCGCGCCCAGGACGGGTGGTTCATCGCCGCGTCGGCTTCGGTGCGCTCTTCTGGCGGTACGTCCTTCAGCCACGCGCGTTCGATCTCGCGGCGCGCCTCGGCGGCTTCTTCACGCAATTCCGGCGTGAACTCAATCGTGCGCACGAGCTCGCGCGCGATCGGGCGGCGAGTCTTGTTGCTCGCCATCGCGACCGCAAACTCCAACCGTTCGGGTTCTGCTTTGTGTTCCGCTGCGAGCTGATCGACTTCCGCTTGTTGCTCCTTGGTGATGGCGAACACGGTCTCGGCAATGCCGTCACGATCCTTGGTGACGCGTCGCGCGTTGTTGAGGGCACCGAGCACGGCGCGGTCCGCGTCTTCTTGCAGCGCGCCGCCAACTTCGTCAAGCAAGACCAGCGCCGCGAACAACCGGCCTCGATCGAACAGGCGACCCGCGGTCTGGCGCAGGTAGCGGGCACGTTCGGCTTGGATGCGACCCTTGACGATGCCGTCTTCTTCGAATGACAGCGGTGCCGGTCGCATCTTGCCAACCTTCAGCAGCGCCTTCTGCAGCTGCTCCTTCAGGTTGTAGTCATCGGTGCGTCGAAACGAGAACTCCAGTTGGTCCCATGCGGCGCGCGCATCGTTCTTGGCAAGTGCGAGCGCGGCCGCAATCGTCACTTCGACGTTGCTCGCATCCGGAACCAGTTCGATCTTGGGGAACGTGAACTTCGCGATCTGCACCAAGCCATTGCGCGCCCGAGTGCGCGACAGCGGTGGCCGCACCTTGTTGTCCTCAGGGTTGAGGAAGCCCACCAGCACATCGACGGTGTTCACGTCCTTCGGCGTCAGCGGGAAGAACAACGATAGCTCGTAGCTGACCGGTTTGTTCGGTTCCCACTTCATCACCGCGACCGGCGGCGCGTGATCGCGCTGCTGCACGGTGCGGCCACCAGAGCGAAGCTCCAGGCGGATTGCGAACGGTTGCCGCAGCGGCGCTTCGGTCGTGAACGTCAGCTTGACGGTCGCACGTCCGGTGGTCGCGAGCGCACTCGAATCCACCGAACCCTCGACCTTGACGGGCAAAGACTGCTGCGCCGAAAGGGGTGCGCAAACGAGTAGTATGAATAGGTAGGCGCCAAGCAGGGGCGACGGGCGGCGTGACATCATTGGCGACTGAAGGGGGTCGTCAGATCGTAGCGGCTGTTCGTTACGAATGGGATGTGGGCGCTTTCTTGCCGCTGGGGAAGTAGTTCTGGCCTAGTCCAAGGCGATGTTGTCGCTAGCGGAATCTTCTCGGCAGCATGAGCACGCAGTCGGGGCGCAGGCTTCGAAAGGAATTGAGCCCGTCGATCGTGAAGCCGTCGCAACCACTGAGGTCCAGATGCTTCAGCTTTGCCAGTTGCCGAAGCGTGATCAGTCCGCCGTCGGTGAAGTGGTCGCGTCACTCAGCTCAAGGTGTGCGAGTTGCGCGGCTTTGCCCAAGTTCGGCAGCGCCTCATCGTTGATGCCTTCGCCGTTGAAGCTCAGGTTTAGGTGTGTCAGGTTTGGCAAGCGTGCGATGTGCTTGCAGGCGTTGGCTCTGCGGTGCTGGCGGTTGTGCTGCCATCATTGTCGGGGTAGACCCGTGAGACAGCCAACAGGGGGTCACCCTTCATCGAGAATCAGGGCGGCTTCGGAAAAGTGTCGCTACTGCCAGTTCTCCCATTCCGCATACGCCTGGGCTAGATCCGCCTTGAGTCGCACTTCCTTGGCCTGCAGCTTCTTCATCTTGTTGGCGCTCGCGTAGTTGTCGGGGTCGAGCATCGACGCCTGCACCGCTTCGATGTCGCCCTCGAGCGTCATGATCTTGGTCTCCAGCCGTTCGAACAGCAGCGGGTTGCGAATCTTGCCGGTCTCGCGCGCGAGCTTTGGCGGCTCAACTGGCTTGGCGTTGCGTTCTTTGGCCGCAGAGTCGGCAGCCCGCGCGGCGGAGCGTTCGGCGGCGAGAGTGCGTTGGCACTGTTCGAGACCTTGGTCGAACGTGCGCACGCTGCCGTTCTCAACCCACAGCACGCGGTCTGCGACTTGTTCTACTAGTTGACGATCGTGCGTGATCAACACGACCGTGCCTGGGAACTCCTTCAACGCCTGCTCCAAGCCTTCGGTGCCGGCGACGTCGAGGTGGTTGGTTGGTTCGTCGAGGCACAGCAGGTCAAACTCAGCGCGCGTCATGCGTGCCAGTGACAGTCGTTGCTTCTCTCCGCCGGACAGATCGCCGACTGGCTTGTCGATCTCGTCGCCCATGAACAAGAACAAGGCCAGATGGTCGCGCAAGGTGCGGTCGTCGACGGTGCGGTCGAGTGCCCGCATCGCCTCGATCACCGTGCCCTGTTGCGGCAAGTCGTTCTTCTCCTGGCTGAAGTAGCCGATACGCAGGTTGTGCGCGTGCTTCAGCTCGCCGCCGGCAGCGACACCGTCCTTCGCGAGCAACCGCAGCAGGGTCGTCTTGCCGGCGCCGTTGCGGCCGAGCAGCGCGGCGATCTCGCCAAACCAGATGCGGAACGCACCGTTCTCAATCAGCAGCTTGGTGCCCGCCTTGACGCGCAATGCTTCGCCTTCGATCGCGACTTGGCCAGCTTGGCCGCGCGTTGATTGACCGAACGTCAG
>JBNMNW010000115.1:0-16365 GCA_051278165.1 Planctomycetota bacterium
GGGCGCCGCCGAGACCTTGGGCGCCGCCAGGACCTTGGGCACCGCTTGAGCACTGACGTGCTCCGCCGCGACAATGACGTAGTCGGCAACATCGCGCGGCGACTCATACATGCCCTTGCCCATGTCTCCGACCGTCTCCGCAGACAGGATGCGGATCTTCAGGTCCGGCATGCGGTTCTTGATGCGCTGCACGGTGCCGCGGCCGTGGTCACTGTGGGCGCGACCACAAATCAGCACGGCTAGCGGGCGATCACCCTTCTTGTAGCGCTTGGTCAGATGATCCGTGATCGTCTCGGCCATGGTGTCGTCCTTGAGGCACTGCGCGGCGTAGTAGCGCTCCATGCCGCCGGGGCCAAACATGCCGGCGTGACCTTCCATCAACTCATTGAACGCATCCCAGTACTCGTCCTGCGGTGCGGTCGTTTCACGGGCGAGGTTGACGTCCCCCATCACTGCGGAAAGGCCCTTCTTGGCCGCTTTGCTGGCCAATGGCCGCGGCGCGTTCGCCGCTAGCACGATGATGCTGTGCTTCTTGGCGAACTCAATCACCGGGCGGTAGTCACGCGCATAGTCGGGCCACGGGCGGGATTGGGCGCGAAACGTGCCTTCGTCAATCAGACCGTTGAGGTATTGCAGCAGCACGTTCTGCACATCGCGTTCGAACATCTCCATCGCAATCACCATGTTCGGCCGACGGCTATAGATCGCAGCGATCAACTGATGATGGGTCTGGTGAACCTCGGGCGTCTGGTGCAACTCACCGAGCGCGACCACATCGGCATCGGCGACGGCTGCGGCAACCGCAGATACCGACAACACGGTGTCGTTGTTGGTCGCCACAATGCGAGGACCACTGGCGCAGGAGGCCAGCCAGGCAAGAGAGACAAGCAATGCAATCGAACGCATGCCAATATCAGACCGCTAGCAGCCAGCGGCGGCAAGCACGGGACAAAAGGCAGGCATCTGTCCCGCGACACCACAACGTCGACAGTTTCGGCAGAGCAAGTCTTTCGCTAGGGCGCCGCGATGCTTGAATGCAGTGGCTCGTATGAAGATCACCACTTGGAACGTCAACGGCATCCGCGCCCGCCTCACGCACGTCATCGACTTCCTGCGTGAGCACGAGCCCGATGTCTTGTGCCTGCAAGAGACCAAGGTTGTGGACGAACTGTTCCCACGCGACGTGATCGAGAACGAAGGCTACGACGTCACGTTCACTGGCCAGAAGGGCTACAATGGTGTCGCGATTTTGGCCGCGCACGAAATCAAGGACGTCGTCATGGGCATGCCCGACGATCCGCCGGGCGCCGAGAAGCGCGTCATCGCGGCGACCGTAAACGGCGTTCGCGTGCTCAATCTCTATGTCGTCAACGGGCAAGAAGTTGGCGCCGAGAAGTACGACTTCAAACTCGATTGGCTGCGGCGACTTCGCACATACCTTGACTCCAGCTTTGCCGCTAGCGAAGACCTGGTCGTGGTCGGTGACTTCAACATCACGCGCGACGACCGCGACGTGCACGATCCGAAATGGTGGCACGGCAAGATCCTTTGCACGGACAAAGAACGTGACGCAATGCGCAACGTGATGGCGTTCGGGCTCGAAGACAGCTTCCGCCAACATCACGACGAAGCCGGCATCTACACGTGGTGGCACTACACTGGTGGCGCGGCGGTCAAGGACGATGGTTTGCGTATCGATTACGTGCTGTCATCGAAGAGCGCGACCGAGCGTTGCACCGACGTCATGGTGCACAAGAACGAGCGCAACAAGAAGTCGCCGAGCGATCACGCTCCGGTCACGGCCATCTACGCGGACCGCGCTTGATGAGTGACTCAACTGAAGAGTCTCCCGAAGAGTCGCCACAACATGAGGTCGTCGACACAGTCGGTATCGTGCCCGAATACCGCATTGAGACGACTGGACTCAGCCGTCAGTTTGCTGGCAAGTGGGCCGTGCGAGATCTCAACCTGCGCGTGCACACCGGCGAGCTGTATGGGTTTCTTGGCCAGAACGGTGCCGGTAAGACCACGACGCTGCGGCTGCTTGCCGGACTGCTGCGACCGACTAGCGGCGAAGCGCGCATCGCGGGCCTAAGTCACGCCGAGGACTCGCGCGCTCTCAAGATGCGCCTGGGGTTCGTGCCCGACACGCCGCCGCTTTACGACTACCTCACCGGCCGCCAATACATCGCGTTGGTCGCAAGCATGTGGCGCATCGATCGCAAGTTGCGCGACGAACGTGCCGACCGCCTGCTGGACCTGTTGCACATGAGCGACGTCGCCGACGACTTGTGCAAGAGTTACTCGCACGGCATGCGCAAGAAGGTGCACCTCGCGGCCGTTCTGACGACAGCGCCAGACGTGCTACTACTCGACGAGCCAACAACGGGCCTCGATCCAGGCAGCACGCGCCGGCTGAAGGACCTGCTACGAGTCGAAGTCGGGCGCGGCACCACGGTGCTGTTTAGCACCCACGTGCTCGATACCGCCGAAGAGATTTGCGATCGCGTCGGCATCCTTGCCAAGGGTCAACTGCTCGCCGAAGGCACGGTCGCCGAACTGCGCGCACAACACGGCAACCGAACCCTCGAAGACGTGTTCTTGGCCCTCACCGACGACGACGTCTCCGCATGAGCTTGATCGTTGCCGATCTGCGGGCCTTAGCCAATCTGCCGACAAACGCCGCCGGCAGGCGCGTAGCGCTCGGTTTGGTCATGGGCCTTGGATTGCTCTCGCTGATGTCTTGGTGGCTGGCGAAGGCCGTCATGGACAGCAACGAACTGCAACGCGTCATGGGCCTGAGCGCCGGCGAAGACGTGACCGCGCGACTCGTTGGCTACGGCCTGATGACGTGTCCAATGGTCGCGACATGGCTCGGCCTGGCGACCGCGCAACGGCAACTGTTCGAAACACCAGAACTGATGCTATGGCGACAGGCTCCGATCGCGGGGTTCCGTGGCCCGTTCCAGATCTTCCTGCGGTCGGTATTCCTGTCGACCCTATGGGCGACGTCGCTCTCGGCACCGTTCGTCGTTGCAGTGATGCAAAAGAGCCCGGCGCCAACACTGGCATATGCACTGATCCCGCTCGCGGTGCTCAGCTGCACGGTGCCGCTACTCGCGACCCTACTGTCGGTCCAGATCGTCATGGTGCGGTTTCTGGCCGGTCGATGGCTGCGACTGATCCTGTCCGCCGTCGCGGCACTGGCATCGGTCGGCTTCACGATTTGGTTGCTGCTCAGCCTGTTCACTAACGGCGGTGCCCGCATCCAGGAAATCGAAGTTGCCGCCCAGGGTTCGCAACGCATGGCCATGACCGTGCACGCCGCCGCAACGATGCTCAGCGGCGCGGTCAATCGCGTGCTAACGTGGCAACATATGCTGCCGGTGCTCGGTTGGACGTTCGGCTCAATGCTGTTGTTCGGCTGCGCTTCACTGCTGCATTCACGCGCTCACGAACGCTTCATCGAATCGGACCGCCCGATGTGGCGCCGCAGCAACCAGCGCTGGCCGACCTCGCTCGCGAGCAACGTGCGCAAGAAAGAGTTCGCGCAGGTGCTGCAACAGCCAGGTGCCTTGATCGGGTTCTTGGTGTTCGCGGTATTGGTGTTCGCCCTCGCGCGCGAACGCGTGCTGGTCGGCAACATCCTCAGCTACAACCGCGTGCCGCACGAAGTCCGCAACCTCGCCGCACTGCTGACGTGGTGGTTCCTGGCAGTCTTACTGGTGCTCTACGCGCACATGGGCAGGCTAGCACTTTGGGATGGCGCACAGTGGCCGCTCTACATCGCGTCGCCGGCGAGACCGCAATGGATTCTGCGTGGCAAGCTGCAGGCTGTCGGGGTGTTTTTGTTGTGGCCGCTATTGCTCGTCGCAGGCGTTGGTGTGCAAACGCTGGACGTCGAACTCAAGACCCTGTTGTGGTTCCTCGGGTTTGCGCTAGCAGGCACAGTGATCGCGCTCGCCGTCGTTGCCGTCGTCGGCACCTGGCCGCGCTTAATGCGACCTGATAACGAGGGACAGATCCTGCAGGGCGGCAAGAGCTTCTTTGCCGCAATGGTGATGGTCACGACGTTCCACATCACGATGTTGCCAGCCGTTTTGATGTGGCATGACGTGACCAACCCACGCACCCGCATCACCTCCCAGTTGGTTGACGAGAACCTGCCAGTGCTGCTCGGCATCGCCGCCAGCTACGCAGCCGTCATCGCCATCATCGGGTTCCTAATCGGCGGCTGGAACTACCGCCGCCTACTCGCACCGCGCTAGGAGTCAGCGTCACAGGAGGCGAATCGACCAGGTGCGTGACGTTCGCATCGGGTTGGTTCGCCGAAACGCAGTCGAATCGGTGGATTCGGCGAGGATTTGGCGGGCCGACATGGTGTGAAGGGTGCGTGCATGGCGGTTTGCTCTCCCGTGGCGCAGACTCCTAGCGCTGAATGCGTTGCTACTGTGACTAGCACCGCACCAACGCGTTCGGGTGGGTTGGGGGTGCTAGCGGGATGGGGTCCAGGAGATCACGTGGATCGGTTTGGCGGCTAGGACAGAGACTGGCGGGCCTGCTAGCTCCAGGTTGAGCAGCTGGGTCATGTCGTTGGCTTGCAGGTCGAGGTCGACTGGTGCGAGTTGCCACGGCTCGTGGCTGACCTCGCCGCAGACTAGGTGGCCGCGATGTTGGGAATAGAGGCAGTAGCGCTCGACTAGGAACTGCTCGAAGGACCCTGCGGCGGCGATTTTGGCGGGGCCAGTGGTGCACCAACTGGCTTCGAACGTGCCGCTTGGGCCGCGACGATCGCGACGAGCAGTCTGGAAGTGCGTGCGGCCATCGACTTGCCGGCACGACGCGTCGGCGTAGAAGTAGGGCAGACCAAAGCCAAAGCGGGCTCCGGCCACGGCCAGGCGACTTTGCGCGTCGAGGCTGAAGAACCACACGCCAGGCCGGCCGTTGTGAGCCGGGTTGCGCTTACTGCGAACGTAGGTGCGAAGATTGCATTCTGGAAACCGGGAGGCGGTCGGCGCCGGCGGCAACCAGCGAAACCGGGTCCCGGCCATCATGAACGGCACCACGCCGAGCCACGCTTTGCCGTCGAACGTGTCGAGTTCGAGATCGTCTGGCAGATGCGGACGGATCAAGTCAGGGTCGACCGGCCAGTGCAAGAACAGGAGATCTTCCCACCGCATGGTCAATGACCACGGGCGATCTGGGATCGGCCAGGGTCTATGTCCTAGGGACTTCAGGGCTGGATGACTCATATCGTTACCAACAACCTCCGCAGGCTACGATGATTGCATGGTTCGCCTCCCGTTCCTAATTCACTTCGCGTGCGCACTGACACTAGCAGTGCTCGCATCGGCACAAGATGACCTGCGCGACCGCATCACGCTGACTAATGGACGCGTGATCACCGGCCGTATCGCTACACCGCACGATCCCGACCAGCTACTGGTGATGCAAGGTGGCAAGCGGGTGCGCGTCGATGTTGCCATGGTCAAGGAGACGCAGTTAGTCGCAGACCAACTGATTGAGTTCTTCAAGCGGCGGGACCAGCACGGCAAGTCGCGCCGAGCTCGCAAGTATCTAGTCGACTGGGCCAACACGCACGGGCTCCCCAACATGGCACGCCTGCAAGCACTGGAACTCGTGCTGCAAGATGACACCGATGCCGACATGCACCAATTCCTCGGCCACCGATTGCGAAGCAAGCAATGGCAGTGGCCGCATGCAGGCAAGCACCTGACGCTCAAGAAGCTCAAGGAGTCGCTAGCGAAGAACCCGCTGCGCTTCGAAGGCGAACGCTTCGCGTTGCGATGCGATGCCGGATTGCTGATCAACCTGCACGCACTGCTCGACCTCGAACGACTTGGTGTTACATGGTTTGATCAGTTCGGTAAGGACCTCAACCTCAACGCGGTACTCAAGCCGATCGAGATCCGGACCTATCGCAACGAGGTGGAGTTTCCGAAGTGGGGCTTCCGGCCACGCCCATACTTCGAGCCGCCGCCGCACGACGATCTCGGCCGCACGTTCTATGCAGGGTCCCAACCCGAACGGCCAGAAGACCTGTTCTTCCTTGGCACGCACGGGTTGCTCTATCGCACGTTGATTGGTGAAGGTGACCAACGCGACAACCGTGGACGCGTCTGCGCATGGCTCGAGGTTGGACTCGGCATGCACATGCAAAAGGTCATGCAAGGCCCGGCGGGCTTCGCCGCTCCCGGCAAGCTCAAAAAGCTTGATCTACACGCGATGGCAGCACTTGGCCGTAGCTACCGAATCACGCATCTAGTGCATCTCCCGATGTATGGCAGCTTCTACATGACCGCCGATTCGGCGACGGCAATCAACTGGAGCGCTGCGTCAATGTTCACCACGTGGCTACTCACTGAGAAGAAGACCGGTAAGACGCGGCCGCAGTTTCTCAAGTACATCCGCGCCGCACTTGCCGACCGGCAAGGCGACAGCAGTACCACCTTCGACCGCGTCATGGGCAAGCCAATCGAGCAGTTTGATGAGCCGTGGCGCGCGTGGCTAAACAAACTCGCTGGCAACTAACACCGACGCCATCGGTGCTTAGGCACGCGCGGGCTCAATTCACCTGACAAGCCACTTGTCGAGGGGTTTGCAGGCACTCTCAATTCTGGTATGAGAGAATGAAGTGTCAAGCTAGGCCAGCTTGACAGTCCCGTAGGTCTCAGTGAACAACACAAGGAGGCAGATGGTAATTAGTGCATCGCACAGAAGTGCATCGCACCAAAACGAGAACGCCAAGCTGTAACAAGCTCACGCTCTCAATAGACCCCGGCTCGCGCCCATGCAATTCTCGCGAGCGATGGCTGACGCCCCTTACCGGACGCCGGCATATCGGCTCGTCGATACTCTCAGGTAGACCTGATGCACGCGCGAGCCGGTTACTTGTACTGCCGGTTACTTGTACTGGCTGTAGCTTTGCGGACGGTCTCTTCGCGGACGACCTCTGCGCCAACGACCTCGCCCCGAGCATCGCACTTGCGTGAGCGAACGCGCGCTCGCCTTACCGAGCAGCCATGCGCTGCAACGCGTCGCCATCCAAACGACACGTGCGCCAATCCGCCATCACGGTCGCGCCTTGCCGTTCGTAGAAGTCGATCGCGAGCTGGTTCCAATCGAGCACGTGCCAATCCAGCCGCGGACAATCGCGTTCGATCGCCTCTGCTGCCAACGCCTTTAGCAATCGAAGGCCATAGCCGTGACCACGGAACTCCGGGTCGACGTAGAGGTCTTCGAGGAACAGGCATGGCTTGCACCAGAACGTTGAATAGCTGGTGAAGAACAACGCGAAGCCTACCGGCTTGCCTTCATGTTCCACGAGCAGCGACGAGCACACCGGGCTGTCGCCAAACAGGTGCTCGGTCAGGCGCGCTTCACTGAGGTCGAGTTCATGCTCGAGCTTCTCGTATCGCGCCAAGTCGCGGATGAAGCGCGCGATGTGTGGTTCATCTCCGGGACGTGCGGGCCGAATCGATCCGCGCTGCGACGAATCGGACGATGGAACAGCTAAAGGATCAGGCATGGTTCAACGATTCGCGCCCGTTCACGGGCGATTCACTCTCAGACAGCTCACTGGCCGCGACATGTGATGCGGCCACGCGGGCGATCGTATGGGGCCAATTCTACCGCGAGACGAT
Source organism: Planctomycetota bacterium (assembly GCA_051278165.1). Lineage (GTDB taxonomy): Bacteria > Planctomycetota > UBA1135 > UBA1135 > UBA2386. The sequence goes on from JBNMNW010000115.1 coordinate 7,665, forward strand.
CACCCGGAACAATGCAGGTGTACGGCTTACGCATCTTGCCGGCGATGTGAGCGAGCAGGTTCGAAGCCGGACGCGACCTTGTCGCCAGCGATCTAGCTTCCGCGATGCCGTCCGTCCACAGTAGTTGTCGCCGTGGTTCTCACCGTAGTTGCTGCCGCTATGCCAACCGTGGTTCGCGCCGCTCCAGGACCGACCAAGGGGGCACTGATTCTTTGCCGTAGCACTATCGCCCGCGCTCGGCGACGATCTGTCGCAAGCCAGCCATGACCAAGTCAAACGCCAGCCAAGCCAAAGCCAACGCCAACGCCAACGCCAACGAGCGCAAGTCGTTCGAGGCCGACTACTACCAACGGTATTACGACAACGAAGAGACCCGCGTGAGCGACGTCTCGGAGATTCGCCGCTTGGCGACGTTTGTGGCCGGCTACCTGCAATACTTGCAGATTCCGGTGCACTCGATTCTCGATGTTGGCTGCGGCGTCGGACACTGGCGCACAGTTAGCAAGGAGCTGTGGCCGAAGGCTCGCTACTACGGCGTCGAATACAGCGAGCACCTTTGCAAGCAGTATGGATGGCAGCAAGGCTCGGCAGCGAACCTCAACGCCACGGACAAACTCGGCCGGTCAACGTTCGACCTCGTGGTCTGCCAAGGGGTCCTGCAATATCTGGATGACCGCGCCGCGACAGCCGCGCTCAAGAACCTCGCGAAGTGGAGCGACGGCGCCCTATATCTCGAAGCCTTGACCGACAAGGACTGGCAAGAGAACTGCGACCAAACGGTCACTGACGGGGACGTGCACCTGCGCCCCGGTTCGCTCTACCGCGAGCGGCTCAGCAAACACTTTCAGGACTGCGGTGGCGGCGTCTTCTGTAGCCGGCGCGCCGGTGTCGCACTCTTTGAACTCGAAGGCAAATAAGTTGGGTATGGATTTCTTCGGACATCAGGATCAGGCCCGCAAGGCATCCGGTCGGCTCGTGTGGCTGTTTGCCGCAGCCGTCATCTGCATCATCGTCCTGATCTACATCGCCGCGAAGGTCACGTTGATCGCCACGGATGTCGGCCCCGACCATCTGATTGATTGGCCGGTGCTCGGCGCGGTTGCAGGCGTCGTCATCCTCGTGGTTGGTGGCGCGATGCTGTTTAAGACGGCGCAACTTCGAACCGGCGGCAGCGCCGTTGCCGAAATGCTCGGCGGCCGCCTGGTCGAGATCGACACCAAGGATCCCCAAGAGAAGGTGCTGCGCAACGTTGTCGAAGAGATGGCCATCGCATCTGGAGTGCCAGTGCCGGACATCTTCGTCATGGATGGCGAACTAGGCATCAACGCGTTCGCCGCGGGATGGTCACCGGCCGATGCCGCGATCGCCGTAACGCGCGGCAGCCTCGACGCGTTTACGCGCGACGAGTTGCAGGGCGTCATCGCGCACGAGTTCAGCCACGTCTTCCACGGCGACATGCGCCTGAACATCCGCCTGATGGGCGTCTTGTTCGGCATCGTTTGCATCGCCGTGATCGGCCGTATCTTGTGCCAGGGTGCGTTCTATGGCGGCATGTCCCGCTCGCATCGCAACAGCGATGGTGACCGACGCAACAACGGCCAAGGCATCATCATCTTCGGCATTGCACTGGTCATCATTGGCTACGTCGGGGTGTTCTTCGCTCGCTTGATCCAGTCAGCGGTTTCGCGCCAACGCGAATACCTCGCCGACGCCAGCGCCGTGCAATACACGCGCAACCCGCGCGGCATCGGCATGGCCCTGGCCAAGATCGGCGGCTTGACCGCGAAGATGAAGAACCCGCACACCGATGAAGCCAGCCACATGCTGTTTGCTGACGGCGTGTCGCGCTTCGGCAGCGCGATGGCAACCCACCCACCGCTAGACCAGCGCATTGAACGCGTCTTGCCGGGCTTCCTGAAACACCTCGAGCCGGAAGGCAGCCTCACCAACGCCGTCAACGAAACACCGGTCACACAGCAATTCGCTGGCGGCGCGGTCGCCGGACTGGCCGGTAGCACAACACCCGGCCGGTTGCTTGCCACCGTCGGCGACCCGCAACCGAAGCACGTCGACGCCGCGCACCAACTGCTTGAAGCACTGCCGTTAGACCTAACCGTTGCCGCGCACGAACCCGGCCGCGCCCCTTCGCTGGTCTACGCGTTGCTGCTCGACGAAGACCGCGGGGAACGAGACAAGCAACTACAATTGCTGAAGGCATCGGCTGGCGAAACTTCGCCCATCGTGCACGACACCCAAGCGTGCTATCGCGAAGTGTCGGCGCTGGCTCGCAACCTGCGCTTACCACTATTCGAACTAACGGTCCCGGCGCTGCGCAGCCTACCCAACGACGAACGTCGCGCCCTTCAAAAGCGCGCGCGTGAGTTGGCGATGGCCGACGACCACCTGTCGCCGTTCGAGTTCGCTCTAATCAAGTCACTCGAGCGACACGTGCGCACGACCGATCAAGCGACGCCGCGCGGCCACGGGCGTCGACTGTCACTGCAACAGTGCGCCAACGAAGCCGCACTCGTGCTGTCGGTGATCGCACATGCCGACGCCAAGGATGATCCAGAGAAGGCCGCGACCGCGTTCGCGCGCGGCGCCCAAGCGCTATCGCTGCCAAACGCGCAGCTTGTCGAGCCACAACAAGCCAAGCCACAGCAACTCGACCGTGCTATCGAGCAATTGGGCCGCATGTCCCCGTTCGCCAAACGCAACCTGCTCACCGGCTGTGCCGAAGTCGCCGCCAGCGATGGCCACCTGTCCGCTGACGAAGTCGACCTGGTGCGTGCGCTCGGCGAATTGTGGGATTGCCCGGTGCCGCTGACAGTTGACGACTGAGACGCCAGCGCCAGCCCTCAACTTGGCGGTCCTTGGCTCAATCAGGGACAACCCTCAAGAAGCCCGCCAAGACGCGGTGGCGTCGGTCGATACGCCTCATTGCAGGGAGGAAACTATGACTTGGGCCAAGAATGACATTCTTGCCGCGGTCGGCGCATCGACCGTTGTGGCAGCAGGATACTGGGCAAATGCCTTGAGTCCCTTCGCATGCACAGTGGTTGCTGCAACTGGCGGCGCGCTGTTCGCCATGCGTAGCTTCGGCCGAGTGGCGATGCGCCGCCTGCTGCGCGGCCGCGATCATGAACACGAACAACAGTTACGACACCGTGATGAGCGACTCGCACTGACAGCACACGAACTGCGCACGCCGCTGACCGCCATCATCAACTCTCTCGAGATCGTTCGCAGCGGTATGGCGACGACTCACGAAGAGATCGACGCCTTCCTGGAAGAAGCGGACCTCGCGGCCCAACACCTGTCGTTCTTGATCAATGACGTGCTGGATGTCGCGGCCATCCAGGCCGGCAGGCTGCGACTCGAGATCGCCGATCATGATGTGGAGCAACTCATCGCAAAGAGCATGCGCACACTCGGCATGCAGGCCGCGCGCAACACCATCACGATCCACAAGGACGGCGACGACGGGCTCGCAGTGCGCACTGACTCACGCCGCCTACGGCAGATCCTGTTCAACTTGGTCAGCAACGCGATCAAGCACTGCGAGCCCGGCCAGCCAATCGAAATCGCCATTCGGGGCGAAGGCAACAACGTTCGGTTCCGCGTACTCGACCATGGCCTGGGCGTTGCGGATCATGTGCGCCCCCACCTGTTCACGGCGTTTGCCGGCGACAACCAAAATGCGCGCGCCGACAGCACCGGCCTCGGCCTGATGATCTGCCGCGACCTGGTCCAACAAATGGGCGGCACGATCGGCTACACCCCGAGGCGCAAGGGATCCGAGTTTTGGTTCACACAGCCACGAGCTGCCAAGGTGATCGTTGCGCCAGCCGAGCCTGTGACGCGATGATGGCAACATGCTTGTCAGGCTCGCTGCGGTCATGGCCCTGTGCCTCGCCGCCACCCAGAACCCGAATGCGTCGCTGAAGACGTTCAAAAACTACAACCGAACGTTCCAGCTCGAGTTGCCGGATGGCTGGCGCCAAATCGCGCCCACCGAGGCAGACACGCTGAGCGAGGAGATCGAGGCACCGCCCGACATTCGCCCGACGCAACCGCGTGTGATCTACACGGTCGGACCGATCGACAAATGGCTCGACGGCAAGTTTGACGGTCCGTGGCTGCGCATGATCGAGAAGAAGAATGCGATGTATATCGGTGACGACTACCAGCAACTGGTGCGGGACACCTGGCGGCGACAGGCCGAAATCACCGGCGTCACTCACCAGATCGGCGACATCCGGATCGAAAAACTCGGCACCCAACAGGTCGAATGTGTGGTCGTCGTGCGGACCAGCACGCCACCAAAGCCTCGCGCCGTCACCAAGTCGCTAGACGTCCATGCGCCGACTGCAAACCAACATCTGATCTTCTCATTCGGCTGCCCAGACCACCAGTTCGACCGATGGCAACCGGAGTTCCGCCGTTGGCTCGACACGCTGACCTTCGCACGAGCGCCAGAACCAGCGGAAACCCTGTCCGACCGGCTCTGGACGCCGCTACTCGTTGGCGGCGCCGTTGGGCTAGTTTTGCTGCTGCTATACAAGCACACTCGCGCCGGGCGTTGAGCCAGGGGGCATTGGCGCTACACTGCTGGCCGCTGAAGCACTGCTGCCGCCCGCCTCCACACCACCAATTTTGAAGAAGTCCGCTAAGCCGAAGGCTCCCAAGAATATCGACAAGCAATTGTTCGAGGCGGGGCTGCAATGCCACAAACGATTGTGGATTGACTATCACGAGCCGTCTCCCGAGCCAGTGTCCGCTAGACGCCAAGAGATGTTGCGCGTCGGCGATGAGATGCGCGAACTCGCGCGTACGGCGTTCCCGATGGGAGTCGTCATCGATTGCGAAGACGCCACGACTGCCGCCGCGAAGACCGCCAAGCTGTTGGCGGACAAAACGCCCGTCTTGTTCGACGCGATGTTCGTTCACGACGGCGTGGAAGCGCAGTGCGACATCCTGGTTGTGCATCACAACAAGGAGACCAATGAAAGGTTGGTCGACCTGTTTGAGATCAAGAGCGGCACCAAGGTCAAGCACCGCTACGTCAACGACCTGGCGTTGCAGGCGATCGTGCTGGAGCAGTGTGGCCTGAAGCTCAAGAGCGCCTACCTGCTGCACATCAACCCGAAGTATTCCCACGTCGAAGGCGAAGATTTCCCGCCGATGCAGCTGCTGCGCAGCGCCGACGTCACGGCGAAGGTTCAAAAGCAACTGCCCAACATCGTCCGACGCCTGAAGCACTTGCGCCTCGCGATCAACAACGACAGCGTGCTTGAGCTGCCGATGGGAACCTTCTGCAAGAACCCGTTCCCGTGCCCACACAGTGCCCGCTGCCAAAAGGAAGCGCCGCCACTGCCGCTACATCAACTGCCCGAATTGACAAGGGCGCAAGAACTCGAGATGCATAAGGAAGGCATCGAAGAGTTGATGAGTATCGATGGCGGGCGCGAAGGATTGACGTTCCGCCAACGCCGCACGCTTACGTGCATGCAGCAGCAAGAACGCATCGTCGAACCGTTCGTGGCCGAGGAGCTGATCTCGTGTGATCGACCGCTGCACTTCGTCGCCATCGCCGCGGTCACCGAGCCGCTGCCGCGTTTTCACCAGCAACGTCCGTGGCAACAGACGCCGTATGCGTGGGCCGCCAAAACGATTCATGAAGACGGTCGCGTCGAGACCACGTCTTGGGCGAGTGTCGATCGCAGTGACCCACGCGCTCAGTTCGTCAAGACACTGTCTCGCCATGTCGAGATCGGCGGCACGATGCTGTGCTGGCGCAGCGAAGCGATTCGCGAGATGCGCACGATGCTCGACTCCGTGCCGGATGGCAAAACGAGTGTGCGTGCCCTGCTCGGCTTCGAACACGTCGACATGATGCAACTGCTGGAAGCCGGCGTGTTCGATCCGAAGCTGCTGAGCTACTCCGATTTCCGCACAGTGGTCGGCGCGTTGCTCAACGATCGCAGCGGCGACAAGCTCGACTCGCTCGATGCAAACTATCGCTACGAGGCCCTGCAAAAGGCTCGCACACCACGCGTGCGTGCAGCGACGCGCGACAAGATCAGTGCAGACATTCAAGCAGCACTGAGCTGGCAGGCGCACCGTCTGGCGGACTTGTTTGAAGTCTTCGCGCCGGCCGAAACCGTGGCCGTCGATGGCGATGCGGAAGTCGAAGCACCTGTGGCAGAGGTCTCGGCAGGCGAGACTCTGGCTGGCGAGGAAGCAGTGGCAGAGGCCGCAGACGGATCCGAAGAGCCCGCCGACAAGCCAGCACCGCGTAAGCGTGCAGCCAAGCCGCGCCGCCGATTGCCTGACGCGAAGTAGTGTTCGCGCGGCAACAGACTCGCTTCGAGGCTTGCGGCCGGCAGCTCGAGTGGCAGCGCGCCCTTTGACGGGCGCACGTTTGAGTTGGTCGCCGTCGATGAAAAACGGGGCAAGCGGACGAGACGCCAGCGCGCTCGCGGTGGCATTCGACGGCAGCTGCTAGGCAGCTGCGTAGGCAGACAGCAGCGAGCGGATTTCCGCCTCGGCTCCAAATCGGCGACTGAAGTCTTCGCGAATGCGAACGCCGAGAGCACCAGCAGCAGAGCGGTTGCGGTAGAGAGCGAGGATCTGCTTCGCCATCTGTTCTTCGGTTTGAAACAGTAACCCAGTCTCTTTGTGCCGAATCAATTCGCGGTTGCCGGGCACGTCGCTCGCGATCACCGGGCGGCCAAGAATGCCTGCTTCCAGGATCGTTGGCGCCGCCCCTTCGCTGAGCGATGTGTTAAGCACAACATCCGCATCCAAGTAGGCGGCTCCCATGCGTTCCTTGGCAAGCGTCGGCAAGACGCGAACCGCGGCCTGCTGCTCGCACAACTCGCGCACCTCGTTGGCGTAGTCACAGTCTTGATCCGGACCGGCGAGGATCATCTCGATGTCGGCACCGGCGGCGCGCAACACGTTGATCGCCGAGATTGCTCGATGCTGCCCCTTCACGGGACGCAACCCGCCAGGTAAGAACACCAAGAAGCGCTGCCTTGGAATGCCTAGCGATCGCCGCAGATCGGTGCCGCTCGTAGGCAGCTTGACCGCAGCGCGCGCGACGACGTCGATCTTGCCAACCGCGTCAGGCACTCGCTCTTCGACGATCAGTCCGGCTTCTTCACTCGGCACCAACACGCGATGGGCGCGTCGGATGACCTCGCAAACCATCGGCCCGTGCACATCATCCAAAGCATCACGATGCAGGTCTTCGCCACTCAGCGAGATCACCCAAGGCGTGCGCGAGCCGAGCAGCTGCATGCCGCAGCGCAGGGCGTCGTGCGCGTGCACGATGTCGGGCCGGAAGCGGCCGATCGTGCCTTCAAGAGACTGCTTGAGGCCGCCTTCACTGGTGCCGCCAAACAACTCGCACAGATGCCCGCAGTTCTGCAGCCCCTCGCGGTAGCGGCTCACAGTGGCAATGCCTCCCAAGTACAAATGGGCCGGCGCCGGAGTCATTAACAAGACTTTCACTAAGGTGTTTTCGACACCCGCAGGCCACGCACCTTACCCCGCTGGACAAGAGGCCCGCAGAATCGCTGCGCGGCCAGCATCTACCGGGTTGCTCGACTTGCCATCCTGCTTGCACCAGGTGCCAACGATCGCCCCATCGCACCGCGGCCACAGCTCCTTGGCGTTGTCAGGATCGAGCCCGGATCCAATCCAAATCGGGTAGGCGCCAACCGCCTCGCGAACCGCGTCGAAAAGAGCGACATCGACGGGTTGCCCGGTGCGAGAACCAGAGAGCACCATGCCGTCGGCGCCGGATCGCTCCGCCAAGTCCCGAGCGCCAGTAGCCAAATCAAAGTCGACCATCGGCTTCGCATGCTTGACCATGAAGTCGGCCAGCAGCGTCGTTTCGAGGCGCAACTGGCGGCGGTACGCAGCAAGGCGCGCCGACTCGCCGGCGATGATGCCCTGGTCGGTGACGTATGCTCCAGTCAAAACGTTGACACGAACCCACTGCGCAGAGACCGCTGCCGCAACGCCGAGCGCGGCGATGCCGTCATTGCGCAGGCAGTTGATGGCGACTGGCAGGCCGGTGCTGGTCTTGATGCGATCCGCAGCGACGGCAATTGCGGCAGGAACATCGGGAGTGACCGGGTCGTCGATCGTGCCCCGGCGGAACGGTGCGTCGCCAAAGTTCTCGATGACGAGTCCGTCGAAGCCCGCTTCGGCAAACGTATCCGCGTCCGCAAGCGCCGCGGCCAATACGGCCGACATCGACTGATGACGCGCAGCGGATGGCAACGCACCCAGGTGCACTACGCCGAGCAAGGGACGTAGCTTTCTCATCGCTTCAACATCGATCGCAACTGCATCTTGAAGCCCTTCCAAGTCGTCGCCAGCTTTTGCGCTTCTTTGATCAACTGACGAGCCTGGACATATTCGCCATCACTCATCATGTCCCAAGCCAAGTCCAAGCGCACATCCGCGCGGCGGCGCTTAATCAGGTTCTGGAAGTGGGCTTCGCCCTTATGTTGCTCGCTGATGCGCGACAGGATGTGCTCGATCCCGCGCAAGAACCTGGTGTTGGCCGACAAGCTGGCTGCGTGCACGCGATAGAACGTCATCGGCCGTGGCGTGTAGGCGATGGGTTCGTTGACCGCCATGCGCAACCACAAGTCGTAGTCCTCGGTCGCGATCAGATCGGGAG
>JBNMNW010000116.1:0-16282 GCA_051278165.1 Planctomycetota bacterium
AGTCCAGCGATTGTGCTCGACGGTCAGGCAAGCAGTGGTTTGACGCTGAGCACCGCAATCGAGTGGCTCGTCAATTCGTGTCGGACAAGAGCACTGCCACTTGCCACGTTACGTGGCATCGATGCGCAGTGTCATTGGCGCAGTTTCATGTGCGCTGCGGCGACGCCTACAGCGCGCCGATCGTCAACTCGACTCCGTTGCTAGTCGCCAGTTGTGTGACGCCGCTCGCACCGAACTCTACTGCGACAACCTGCTGGCGCCACGGGAGGCCGATCAACGCAGCGTCGTTCGGGATCAAGAGCGTCAGCGCCGCAGCACCGTTGACCGCCAGCTCGATCGTCGCCACGTCCGGGTCAACGAACAGCAGGCAGCCCGGCGTGGCGCCTGGCAACTGTAGGGCTGTGCTGCTGCCGAACACCTGCACGACCAGCGACTGCTGGGCCAAGCCAGTGACGTTCGAGCGGTAGGCACTGCCGATCCACGGCAGGTTGGCCGCTTGCAGGGTCGGTGTGCCGGCGCTGCCTGAGCAGCCGGCGCCAAAGATCGTCGCCTGCGCGCGACAAGTAGGGATGGCGTGCGCAAAGCCAGCCGAGACCAATCCGTTGACCGAGTCGATACTGCCGGCTAGCAGCACGTCGCCGGCGCCTGACACCGCGATGCGCAGCGCCTTGCCCTCGACGTTGCCATAGGACGAGATCGTCGCTCCATCCGTGCGTTGCAGGCCAATCGTGTTGCTGTAGCCGACGCCGGCAGCAACGAGCAAATCGCCATCGGGAAGTTCGACGACGTCGCCGTGCAAGCCAACCGGCAACTGGGTCCAGTTCGAGCCGTCCCAACGGCCGGATCGGTTACCGGTCACGATCAGATCGCCGTTCCGTGCCCGAATGACGCTGTTGCCAGTCGAGACGTGAAAGCTAGCGCCGACCCCGGGGAACGGCTGCGCGGCACCGTTGTCGAACTCAACCAACCCGAAGGTCATCGAACTGCCTGGAAACAGAAACACTCCGGCGAGGGCAATCGCGCCCGAAGGCAGCGCGACCATCTCGCGCGCGAACCAGACCACAGCAGGCGGAGTGACGTTCGCCCAGCCGCTTCCATCGAATCGGAAGAGCAACTGCGAGAACGCCAAGTAGACATCGCCGTTGACGGCAACCGTCATGGCAAGCGCGGTCAAGCCAGGCTGAGGGGCGATGCCGAGTGTCGACCAGATCTGGCCGTTCCAGCGCGCGACGTTGGTGACCGGTGAGCCACCGGCGCTCGTGAAGGCACCCGCAACGTAAAGGTCGCCGCTGGGTGCGACGGCGAGCGCCTCAACCGTGCCGTTGATGCCTTGGCCCAATGCACTGTAGCTGGCGCCATCCCAGCGCACGATGCTGTTGGCGGCGGTGCCAGCGAACGTCGAGAATTGGCCGGCGATGTAGACGTCGCCGTTGTCCGCCGTTGCCATCGCTCTCACCTGGGGAGGAGCGGATGCACCGATCGAATGCCAAGCCAGGCCATCGAAGCGGTGCACGGTCGGCTGCTGCGAGTTCGTGCGCCGGACCCCGACGACCAATTCGCCATTGCCTGCCTCGACAATGGCCTGGGCATCACCCGGAGCCTCCGGCAGTGAGGTCCAGGTAGCGCCGTTCCAGCTAGCCACGAAGCTCGGCTCGCCGACATTAGCGGTGCCAGTGACGACCACATCGCCACTGGCGCGAACGACCACGCTGGTCGCGATTCCGTCAAATGGCCACTGCAGGTTCGTAAAACTGGTCCCGTCGAAGCTGGCAACCCGAGTGAACGTACCGGATACGACGGTTTCGGTGAACTGGCCGACGCAGATGACTGTGCCATTCGTGAGGCGCGCCATATCCAGCACCCCGCGGCCGGACGGCGACGCGGACAGTTCGGCCGAGTAGGTGCTGCCGTCCCACCGCAGCAATGAACCGCTGCCGGAAAACCTACCGCCGATCAAGAGATCGCCGTTGGCCGCCAGCTCGAGCGAGGTCGCCCCGCCGAACGGAGGGTTGCCTACTTGCGACCAAGCAACGCCATTCCAACGCACTACGCGGCGCAGGACCGGGGCCGAAATGCTAAATTACTCACCACAGCCAATCAGATCGCCGTTCGGCATCACTAGCAGGTCCTCGACCGTGCCGCGTAAGCCAACGCCCATCGGGCTCCATGAACTACCGTCCCAGCGAGCAACGCTCGCTGCTGGTTGGCCACCAGCCATGATGAAGTTGCCGCCGACCACGAGGTCACCGTTCGGCATCGTGACGGCAGCCCGCACGCTGCCATCGATGCCGCCGCCTAGCGCGAGCCAGTTCGTGCCATCCCAGCGGGCGATGCTGCGGGCGAATACGGAATCGGCGCGCTCGAAGTCTCCGACTGCGAGCAACTCGCCGTTCGGCAAGGGCAGCAGGTTATAGACCGTGCCGTTGGGCCCCGCTTCGGGGGCGCCGGGCAACCAGTTGAGCGTGCACTGAGCTCCGACTGCGGACAGGGACAGGACACAGGCAGCGGCAAGTGCCACGGATCTTGCGATCTTCATTGTAGGGGTCTCCACTTAGCGTCAGCGTTGAGAGTTTTGGGGCCGGGCGACCAGCCGAGAGCTGCGAACTTGGTTGGAACGAGATAGCGAGCGGATCACTCGGCAACGCGAATCACCCCAGTCGCACGCAGGCAAGTCGCACGGAATGTTCCATTTGATGCAGGGGGAAGATGCCGACCCGAGGCAAAGGTCGCCTCTCTCTCACGCACCCCATCCTGGTAGTGCATGGCCTCGGGTCGGACCCATCCATTGACAACTAGCGTGCCGTTGTCGGCCAAATCGGTTGGCCTGCTCGGGGCGCGGTGTCAGGGCCCCGGCTGAGCGCTCTGTGTGTTGCCCGCGTAACGACAAGCATGATCCGCACGGCTACTGAAGAGGCGTGGCAGGCCGCCGCCATGAGCCGACGCGGCCGAACCTCGCCACCGCTCATCGGTAGAGGCGTATTGGAATCAGCCCATTGCGAGCTGCGTGAGCTAGGCCTAATTCCCGAAACAACGCGACGACTTGAATGCACCGATTCAGGACTAAACTCGGACGAATACCTTTTCGGACAGGACGCGCACGAGGTACGAGTGTCTACCAATATGATGCAGGCAGAAATCGACAGAATCTTGCGGGATGCGTTTGCGCCGACACAGCTCGCTGTGATCAACGACAGCGCCAAACATTCGGGCCATTCAGGCGATGATGGCACCGGCGAATCGCATTTCACGGTCGTGATCGAATCCGCCGCGTTTGCTGGTGTGTCGCGCCTCCAGCGACACCGCTTAGTGAACGCGGCGCTGGGAGACATCCCAGGCCAACGCGTGCACGCTCTGGCCATTAAAGCTCTTGCTCCTGGCGAGTCGAGCTAATCGAGCAGCTGAAGACTGCTGTGTGCAACGGCCTGCTGTGCCAAAGTCTGCTGCGCCCCGGCTTGTGACGGCGCCACGGTGCGCGAGCATCGATGGCATGTCTCTTCGGCAGTCGTGATCAATCTGGGCTGATGGCCCACCGAATCGAACAGAACGGCATCTGCCGCGCGCAACTCAGCAAGCAGCGAGTTCCGCTGAGCAACGATCCGCGTAGTCGTGTTGCAGACAACGGCAAGCCGCTCGGCCGACGCCTAATCAACAAGGCGCATTCATCGTCACCCGCGACGAGAGCCTGCGACAGCGCCTACTTCAGTTGTTCCAAGGCGCAGGCACGGTGAAGAACCACTTGTTCCATCGATCATCGTCGCTGAGCGGCGCTTGCAGCAGCAGTTCGCCGTATTCCAGAGCGCGGGCACGAGTGGCTGGATCCTGCGACGCTTGGTGCAGCAGCAACAAGCCGGAGATCAAGAACGTGTGTGCACCACCCAGTGGTTCGTCGCCAAAAGTGACGCCATGAGAGACGTCGAACACCGAGGGCACGACCGGCTGCCCCTCATGCGTGAGCGGCACGTAGTAGCGCAACCCATCGACGACCAGACCAAACTGCGGATCAATGACGTTGTGAACCCAGCCATACTCGACGGTCCGAGACACGTCTTCGCAGATCGTTAGCAGCAGGGGATCACCAAAGAACTTCCATGCGGCAAGGCAACCCTGCAAGACCGCGCCGTGCTGCCACGGCATGTAGAACTCATGCGAACCGGGCCACAACGTGCGGGGGTCGGTGCCGTTGATCGACAGCGAACGGTGCGGCCCAGTCCGGGTGCGATCGCGATCGATGATGTCGTGGGCGCGATCGAGCGCCGCATCCCGAAAGCGCAATTGCTCCGTCGCCAAGAATGCTTGCACGAAGCCCTGCATGCACCAGCCTTCCGCGCGCCCTGGCAAGCCCTCACTGGTATAGAAGCCTGTGGGGCGAAGAAGACCGCGCAAGCTCTCTCCGAGTTGCCGTAGCTCCTCCTGAGCCCAAGCATCTCCGGAGATGGTCCAGTAGTCGAACAACGCGTCCATCGACCAATGCTCGACGTCGAAGGGCTCGAAGCCATGCGACTGGGAACTCGCATTGGCCAGCACCCGGTAGTTCGCGTACCGACCCTGTTCGCGGATTTGCCGGCGGCCAAAGGACTCTGGCGACAGGTCCTGACTGCCGGGTATTCCCGACCACAGCAGCACGGGATCTTCGTTCTCAACCCGTAGACCGTAGAGGTGGTATGGCCTCACTGTCTGGATCCACGCCATCTGCTCGACCTTGGTGAGCAGTCGCAGATCGCCCGACTGCATCGCATGCACGAGCGCTGGTGTAATTGCCTGCTAGTGCGCCATCACGCTGTAGGCATCCGAGGCCACGAGTTCTCCGGCGACCAAACCGACGGCCTGCGCGTAGACCGTGATCGGCCGCACAGCCAGTGGGATCGGCAAGTCCATGGTGCTGACATACAGAGTCACGTCGGCCCGCGGCATCAGCACGCACGGAAGACCGGATTGGCTGAACACGGATAATAGGTTCGGTTGCGGCGCTAGCCCAAGCACGATGACGCCGAGCGAAAACGGCTGCACTAAGTCGATGCCGGTGTGCAAGAACGACGGCAGTACGACAGCCGGCGGCGGCGGCACGAATGGAGCGCAGCTGCTCACGACTTGCGTGATCTGCAGGTTGTTGTCAGGGATGATCGCGAAGAACGATTCCTCATAGACATAGGCAGCGGCGCCGAGCGTCGCATTCACAATTACGCGGACATGCAGTGGCTGCGGGCCCACGATGACGGCAAAGGTCGCAGGGGTAAGCGTCGAGAGGTTGGCGATTTCGATGGTGCCATCGTTGTCGACATCGATGGCGATCGTCGCAGCGGGAGCTCCGCCGGACAGGGCCGACAATCGACTGGCCCGCAAGATCGCCGCGCGCGGGGTCTGCGCCTGGAACTCGATCAAGAACTCGTGCGGACCTAACACCCCGGAGAAACTGGGGATGGCAGATGGGTTTCCGAGCGAGTGCTCCAGGCTCACAAAGGTATCCCTGACTCTCCATCTCACAGCACCGCTTGCGGGCAAGCTGGGCGACGGCAGGCTAGCAATCGACTCGCCGAAAGTGCTCAGTAGGCCAGCTGGCGTCGTAGCACTCGCGCTGCTCAAGCTGTCTGAGACCTGGACCGTCAGAGGAGTGAGGGCGCTGATGCTTGCGTGCACCTGGGCATGAACTACGGGGAGCGACAGCGACATGGCGCAGATGGTTGCGAAGACTCTCATGAACAGCGCTAGTCCGGGGTGGTTGCCGTGGCAACCGCAAGGTGTGCTAAATCGCACACAGAGCGAATCAGGGAGAGCGCCCTCCCTTGCCCCCAGATCCGCCGGCCTCTCACAAACCCGAACGTGGTGGACAGTGCGCTTCCGACTCATCGAATCACGAACTCGCCGCAAGACGCCGGGCCAGTTCCCGCTGACCCGATGCGAGGAGATCGACATCTACCCCACCACCGCCAGCCTAGCTACGCGATACTGATGACGCCGATGCCGGGACGGTTAGTCAGGGTGACTTTGCCGTCGACAATGGTGGCGCCGTCGAAGCGGTCGTTGGAGATCAGTACGGCGCCATCGAGGTCGGCCCAGTCAGCTAGCGGGGACAGCTGGGCTGCGGCAGAGATCGCGCAGGAAGTTTCGGTCATGCAGCCGATCATCACGCTCATGCCGAGAGAGCGAGCGAGTGTCACCATGGCGTGGGCTTCACGCATGCCGGTGCACTTCATCAGTTTGACGTTGATGCCGTCGTAGACGCCGTAGGCCTTGCGCACATCGGCGAGGCGAGTGATGGCTTCGTCCGCAATGATTGGCAGCGGGCTTTTCTCACTCAGCCAGGCGAGGTCGTCGAGCGATTCCTTAGGCATCGGTTGTTCGACGAACTCGACGCCGCGTTCGGCGAGCCACTCGCACATCGAGAGTGCGTGGTTGCGATCGGTCCAGCCCTGATTGACGTCGACACGAATCGGCTTGTCGGTGACCGAGCGAATCGTCTCGATCATCTGCTTGTCGTTGTCGCGGCCCAGCTTGACCTTGAGCACCTTATAGATGTCCGCTTCTTGCGTTTTCCGGCGCACGACTTCGGGGGTGTCGATGCCAATGGTGAACGAAGTGACGGGAGCCTTTTTTGGGTCGAGTCCCCAGATGCGATGCCATGGCTGGCCCATCTTCTTGCCGAGCCAATCGTGCAGCGCAATGTCGAACGCGGCCTTGGCGGCTCGATTGCCACCGACTAGTGCGTCGACGTCGGCGAGTATGTCCTGCACCAAGAACGGATCCGGGTAGCGAGCCATGTCGATCTTCTGCAAGAACGCGGCTGCGGTTTCCTGGGTTTCCCCAAGATACGGCGGCATCGAAGCTTCGCCGTAGCCAATGATGCCATCACCGACGAGTTCGACCATCATCGTCGGCGTCGTAGTGCGCGAACTGGTCGCGATGGTGAACACGTCCTTGAGCTGTAGCGTGTACGGATACCAACGCAGCTGTAGCGGCCCACCCTGGCTGCCGCTGCTTACGCGGCCGGCATTGACGCATGAGGTCGCGGCAACAGAGGTCGTGGCGAGAGCAGCGGCGCCGAGGGCTCCGGTGCGCAAGAATGAGCGGCGGTTGGTGTTCATCGAAGTTGGTAGAGGGAGTGTTCGCGGAGCGGGCGCACGCCAGTGTTAGCGTCTTGATCGATGACGCGGCGCACGTGCAGCAGGCTGCCCTTCAAGCCAGCGCTGTAGTCATCGGCGGCGGGATCAAAGCTGTTTTCGTGGACGTCGGTAGAGGCGTGAATGAAGCGCATGCCACCCAGCGAAATGCCGACGTGCGTGACTCGCTCGCGCTGGTTGTCGGTGGCGCGGCGTCCGAAGAACAGTAAGTCGCCCGGCTGCACTTGGCTCATCGCGTCATCGATCGCGACCGCGAGGCCGGCGTGCACTTGCTGGCTTGCATCGCGCGGCAACAGCACGCCGTTCAAGAACCACACGGTCGAGGTGAAGCCGCTGCAGTCCATGCCCTTGGTTGATGTCCCGCCCCACAGATAAGGAACGCCGAAGAAACGGCGGGCCGTGGCGATCAAGTGCTTGGGGTCGTCGTCTGTGTCGGTCAGCCAGCTTGCGAATGGCATGGCGGCAGATTTTGCCACGAAGCCAGTGCGACCATCCGGGTAGCGCACGCGATAGAACTCGCCACGCTCGCCTTCTAATGACAGTAGGCCGCCGGCGACTGCGTCCGAGATGGCTTGGCTGCCTGCACTTGCTTGGCTCAGTACCGTCGTGAAGGTGTCGGTGATGATGACTTTGGCTTGCTTGCGCCAGGTTGCGAACTCACTCGCGTCCATGCGTTGCATGCGATCGTTGGTCCAGCACAGATAATCGTTCGGTGCCTGCACGTAGCTCCAACCGCCGGCCTGTTTGAGAATGCGCAGTGGCGTGCCGAGCAGAACCTGCGTGCCTAGTTCTTGCGAGTGACCAGGCTTGCTGCGGAGGTTCGCGACGCTGACGCAAACCACACCGAAGGTCGGATCGGGTAAGGCCGACAGTTGATCGATGACCGGCACTGCACAGCCAGCCTGGTAGAACGTCAGCAGTCGCTGCAACAATTGCTGATCGTGCACTTCACCGGTGAGCGTGACGCCCTTGGCGCCGAGCACAGCCGTGACGTCAAACACACTGGTCCTTCGGTCGGGTGCCAGGCGATGTTTGGCGCCGGCGAGCAGTTGCTGGGCTTGCTCGTTAGTGAAGGCGGGGTTCGCTGGAGTCGGAACAGGTGATACCTGGGCCACCGCGACATTGCTGCCGAGCAGCGCCAACAGAAGAGGTAGGACAGCGAGACGAGTCATCACGATCAATCTACGTGAGTTGCCCCAAGGTCGCCAATGCTGCGTTGTGTTGGCCGGTCACGGGCGCTGACCCCCCGAGTCGCGAACACGCTCTATCGCAAGCGCGTCGGGTGTCTGTGCCGGTGTCGAGGCATGGGCGATGCAACGCGCAGTTCGCACCACCCGAACCTCACCGGCCTGACGACTTAACCGGAATGGACCGCAACGCAGCCGTCATCGACTAGCTCGAAGCGACCATGATGTTCATTGCCGCGCGAAGAAGTCGATAATCCGTTGGTCTCGCTCACCCCAGGCTTGGCCAATTCTGTCGCGGGCGGCGAACACGCCTGGGGCATCCCCACGCAGGAAGTATACGACCGAACTCCGTGGCACGCCGTCCGGGGCATGGGTCGAGATCTGACTCCAAGCCCAATCCTCGAGAGGCTTGCCAAAGTGTTGCGTCAAGGTCTCCATCGATCGTTTCGTGGCCGTCCTAGAGAGATCGATGCGATGACGGTTCATGATCGCTTGGTCTTTACTTTGAAGCCCTTCGTTCAAGTCTTGCGACAGACGTTGATCTCGCTCTAACCCGATGAGAAGCGGCTCTTCGCTTGAGACCTGCACCGATGTGGAGGCCTTCTGCGGCTTGAGAACTGCAGGCCCAACATCCGGACTAGACGTGGACAAGAGCCATCAAGCAGCACCGGCTATGACTAGGGCAACCACAAGCATGGTGGTCAATCGAAGTTTCACGATCATTGGACTAGCACCCACCATATTGCACGGCAACAGAAACAATCAGCAGAGGTGTCTGACATGCAACGTGCGGCCAGGATCACGCCAACACCTCAGCGGGCAACCGCCCAGCAGACGGGCCGACCAGACCGGCTCGGTCAGATTGTGATCACCTTGCCAGCGCGTGCAAGCTCGTGAACGATCGAGTCCATGTCGGACCCGGTGCCAACCGCCGGCTTGATCTCATCCAGGTGCTGCAAGCAGCAGCTTGGACCAACCGCGCTCAACGACGCCGCAACACCACGACGGCGTCGAGTGCACCACTCTTGTCCACGCCAGACAGAAGGCTGCGCAAACGCGCGACCAACGCTCGCGGCCACGAACGGTACGGCCGAGTGCTCGGGTCGTCGTAGGACGCCACCATGTCGAAGCCGCAGGCCTCACCGATGCGTTCGAGCAACCGCCGGGGATAGGGACGAACGTGCGTTGGGTCGAGCCAGAACAGTTCCGAGAGCACGATGTAGTTGCGACTGTTCGGTGTCACCAACACCAGCGGCGCACCTGGTGGCAGCACCGCGGCAATCGCTCGCAACAGGGTGATCGCACCTTCGCCGTCAACATGCTCGATGACATGAGCCAGCACGGCACCGGCGAAGACCTTGCCGCGCTGCGTGAGTTCGCCCAGCACGGCAATGGCATCGCCTTCGTGCACGTCGTGCCCACGTTGCCGTGCAAGCTTGGCGTCCAGGTCGATGCCGACCGGCATCAGGCTAGCGGCTTTCGCGACGTCGAGAAACGCGCCGGCCCCGCAGCCGACATCGAGCACCGCACCGGCGGCCGGCAGCCAGCGCAGGTAACCCTGCTTGGTGCGGCGGTCCGCGGCTGCGTCAACCCCGAGGCGCGCGAGGGCGGTCAACGCAGTAGCAGGACTCGGCATCGGGTTCACGACCTCGGAGTACGGGTGCGCACGCCCACCGTCAAGGGTGCAGGTCATTCACGCTGCGGCTCAGAACAGCAGAACAGCACGATGGCGTTCCACAATCGTTACTGGCTGACAGACCCCTGAGCAAAGGCAGCGCCCTTAGAGCGTTGACTGCGCAGCAACTAATGCAGTAGCGCAAATCTACTCGAGCACTTTGACAAGGCTTAGTGATGGTGCGCCAGCCTGAAGGGACGCGGCGCGAATCTCAGTCGCGACTCGCGCCGAGGATCTGCATCACGAAATAGACCAGTGTCAGCAGTGATGCGGCGGCGGCTGCGACATAGGTGAGTGCGGCGGCGTCGAGCACCGCTTTGGCGCCAGGCATCTCGTCGGTCGCCAGCACACCACCTTGCTCCAGCGTGACCAAGGCGCGCTTGCTGGCGTCGAACTCGACGGGCAGCGTCACCAAAGTGAAGACAGTGGTCGCAGCGAACAGCAGCACACCGACCCAGGCCAGTATAGGTGAACCGGCGTAGGCGAGCGGCAAGCCGATCAGCAGCACGAGGAACCCAACATTGGAACCGATCCCGGCAACCGGCACCCAGGCGGACCGGAACCGCAGGGGTGCGTAGTGCTGGGCGTGCTGGATCGCGTGGCCGACCTCGTGGGCGGCAACGCCGAGGGCGGCGATGCTGGTCTGGTGATAAACAGGCTCCGAGAGGCGCAGCGTCTTACTGGTGGGGTCATAGTGATCGGTCAATCGCCCCTGCACGGGTTCGACCGTCACGTCAGTGATCCCGTTCGCTCGCAGAATAGTCTCCGCAACCTGCTTGCCGGTGACCCCCGCTCGCGATCGCACCTGCGACCATTTCGCAAACGCACCTTTCACACGACGCTGCGCATAGAAGCTCAGCAAGGCGCCGATGCCAAGAACGACCCAGTATGACAGTGGTAGAAACATCTGGGTGGACATAGCACATCCGCAGCGCCACTCAAGATCACTGATTCACGCGGTGCGGTGCCAGGCACCGTACCGCATTTTGGGTGCTCGGTCGGGGTAGACAGCGCAGCATGCCGTAGTTACCTGGACTACTGCTCCGCCGTGCGTAAGGTGTAGAGGTGGCCAAGCTGACGGCCTTCGACGCTGCGGGTGCTTCGGCGCTGCGGGTGCTTCGGCGCTGTATCGGTCAATTCTGCGGAATCGACATGTCTCAGATGCATGGCGATACGGATCGGGTGAGCACACTCGATTGACTAGCTTGTTGGGCGCGATCAGAGTCTACGCACCACGTTTGAACTGTCGTAAAGGCGAAGTCCTGCGTAGGGGCACGCCAAGCAGGTTGGCATCAATATTGCTTTTCACAGTTGTTGCTAAGCCGTGGATCTGCGTGCAGAACCAGTTCGCCGAACCTGCTCGCCGAACCAGCTCGCCGAACCAGCGCGGGCCAACCTGCGCGAAAGATAGCCGGTTGGGGAAACCACAACGCCCCTAAGGTTGCCTGTTCGCTGTGTCGCGTCGTAATTAGCGCCACGCGAGAATCGTTCCATCATGCTGACAGAAAACACATTCCTATTGGACCAGCAAGCTTTGCATGCCGGTCTGCACCTGCTGCGATCCGTGGCAGGCACACCGAGTTGCTCACCTGTGCTCCACCAAGGCAGGAGCACCGCCGTGACCGAACACGCCGTGCTCGCTGAGGATCGTCCGTGGCAAGAGTTCGAGCGCCTACTTGACGGCTTACTTGACGAAGGTAGCCGCAACAGCGTGAAGGCTTATGTCGCAACCGCGACGCGGGACTTGGCTGCCTACCCTGCCGATGTGCTCTCGCCAGAGCTGTAAGAATGAGCAATTCCAAGAATCTGATCGATCGACGGCACGCGGTAGTCGCGCGTGGCGTCGGTCAGTTTGCCGGAGCGAGCACTGCTGTCACGGCTGCTGGCGGCCGCATCACCGACGTGGATGGCTCACAGGTCATCGACCTTGCCGGAGGCATTGGTGTCAACAACATTGGCAACTGTCACCCCGCGGTCGTCAAGGCGATCCAGGAACAAGCAGCGAAGCTGATCCACAGCTGCATCCACATCTCAACCTACGAACCGTACGTCGCACTTTGTGAGAAGCTGGTCGAGATCCTGCCGCATGGCGAGGCGACCAAGGTGATGCTGACCAACAGTGGCGCTGAGTCCGTCGAGAACGCGATCAAGATTGCGCGTCAGGCGACTGGCCGCTCAGCGGTCATCGCCTTTAGCGAAGCGTTTCATGGCCGCACCATGATGTGCATGACCTTGACGTCCAAGGTTAGCCTCAAGCAGCACTGCGGTCCGTTTGCCCCCGAAGTCTATCGCCTGCCGTATCCAAACCGGTTCCGCTATGGCGATGGCCTGGACGAAGCGAGCTTTGTTGCGCGTGAGCTAGAACGACTCAATCAAGCCTTCGTCAGCACCGTGTCGGCTGACGAAGTCGCCGCGATCATCATCGAACCGGTGCAAGGGGAAGGCGGTTTCGTTGCCGCGCCAAAGTCATACTTGCAGGGTTTGCGCGGCATTTGCGACACGCATGGCATCATGCTGATCTGCGATGAAGTGCAGTCGGGATTTGCTCGTACCGGCAGCTGGTCTGCCTATGAGCACGCGGGCATCACGCCGGACATCTCAACGTGGGCAAAGTCCATGGGAGGCGGCATGCCGATCGGCTGCGTCATGGGCAAGGCCGAGTTTATGGACAAGGCGCTGCCGGGCACGCTCGGCGGCACATACGGCGGCAACCCTGTTGCGTGCGCTGCAGCTCTAGCAACGATAGAAGCGATGCAGCAGGAGAACCTGCTGGAGCGTGCGCAGATCGTTGGCGAACGCGTGCGCAAGGCGTTCTTGCAACTGCAGCAGCAGTGCGACCTGCTCGCCGACGTGCGCGGTGTTGGCGCCATGATCGCAGCGGAGTTCTGCTTCGACGGCGATCCAGGCAAGCCAGCCGGAGGCGTTGTCAAAGAAGCGCTCGCGACCGCGCTTGCGCAAGGAGTGCTGGCAATCTCAGCCGGCCCGACCGGCAGCATTATCCGCGTGTTGTCACCATTGACTATTTCCGACGCCGATCTCGACCGCGCGATGCAGGTCCTGACCGACGCCATTCTTGTAGCTGCGGCAGGTGCCGCTCAGGAATAGACCACTTGAGACCATCCGCGATTGCTAATGTGCAGATGACGGTAGCCATGGGCGACGACATGCCCGCGCTGCGTGAATGCTGGGCGTTCATGATGGCCATCTACCCGCGACTACACATGGTCGTGTTTGGCGAGTTCCCGACCTACCCGAAGACGGACGTCAACATAGAGCACCACAACAAGCTCGGCCCGCTGCCAAAACAGGTGCGCGGCTCGATGATTGGCATCAACCCCAAGGCTGACTAGGCCAATCGCACGCATTATGACTCAGACCGAAGACGACGACTTTCGTGCGCATTACGACGCGTCACAGTTCCGACTAGAAGCGTGGAGTGAGCTCAAGCACTTGACGGCACGGCTCGACCGTGCATCAGCGCATCGCAGCACCTTGACGGTTTCGATCGGCAAGGTGCAAGCGGCACTGGGCATCCTCAGGGAGATCGAGTGGTTCTACTGCTTCCCGGGCGATCGCGCGGTCGAAGACTTGGAGAACGCCCTCGAGAACGGAGTCTATCGCGGCCTGTCGCGGCAAGTCGCACGGTTGACGCGCATGCTGGTCAGCGAGAGCTACCGCTGTCGCGACGTCACCGAAATCTTTGGTCAGGATGATGATGAAAGCAAGCGTGAGGTGGACCGCAGTGATTCGCTAGACCATGCGCCGCATGAGTCGCGCCCGTATTTCGAGGTGCTGCTGGTCGACGACATGTCGCGCGATCAAGAGATCGAATTGCGTCGCCGCATGCTTGCCATGCGTCGTCCAGAAGACCAGTTCATTTATGATGTGGTCGTCGTCAACTCGGCCGACGATGCATTGATTGCCGTGCAGTGCAACCACAACATCCAGACATGCGTGTTGCGCTACAACTTCCCCCTCGAGTCGCGCGTGACGTTGCCCGAACTGCGCGACGACCTCTCGGCGGTCGACACCACGGCACTCACTGCCGCGAGTGAGCGAAATCGTGCGCCGGCGCTGGGTCGGGCGATCAAACAGTTGCGGCCAGAACTCGATCAATTTCTCAATACCGACGAGCCGTTAGAGCACGTAGCAGGCGAAATAGACTCGGATTTCCGGCGCGTGTTTTATGGCCAGGAAGACTTTCTCGAACTGCACCTGAGCATCCTCAAGGGCATTAGCGAGCGCTTCGAGACACCCTTCTTCTCGGCCCTCAAGGAGCACAGTCAAAAGCCGACCGGCATGTTTCATGCTCTGCCCATCTCGCGTGGCAAGTCGATCACTACGTCTCACTGGATTCGCGACATGGCGCGCTTCTACGGCACTAACATCTTCATGGCGGAAACGTCGGCAACCAGTGGCGGACTCGATTCACTACTGCAACCACACGGTCCGCTCAAGCGTTCGCAGGAGCTAGCCGCGCGCGCGTTTGGGGCTCGCAAGACCTACTTCGTCACCAACGGAACCTCGGGTGCGAACAAGATCGTCATGCTCGCCCTGCTGCGGCCTGGCGACATTGTGTTGGCTTCGCGCGACTGCCACAAGTCACACCACTACGCGTTGGTGCTGGCAGGTGCGTATCCGCTTTACCTCGATCCCTACCCTCTGCATGACTACACCATGTATGGCGCAGTCTCGCTGCGAGAGATCAAGAAGCAGCTGTTGCTGCTGAAGCGCGAAGGACGACTAGA
Source organism: Planctomycetota bacterium (assembly GCA_051278165.1). Lineage (GTDB taxonomy): Bacteria > Planctomycetota > UBA1135 > UBA1135 > UBA2386. The sequence continues at coordinate 14,726 of JBNMNW010000116.1, forward strand.
CAAGGTGCGCATGGTGCTGTTGACGAACTCCACCTTCGACGGGCTGATGTATCACCCGGCGCGAGTGATGCGTGAACTGCTGGCCATCAAGCCCGACCTGATCTTCTTGTGGGACGAGGCGTGGTTTGCATTCGCGCGCTTCCTGCCTGTCTATCGTCTCCGCAGCGCCATGCATACGGCACGCGAGCTACAGCGAGAATTCAAGAAGGACAGCTACCGGGCGCGCTATGCCAAATGGCAGAAAGAGTTCGCCAAGCTCTCCCCAGACGACGACGCGACCTGGCTCGATAACGAGCTAATGGCGGACCCCGATTGCGCGCGCGTGCGGGTCTACGCAACCCACTCGACGCACAAGACGCTGACGTCGCTGCGCCAGGGGTCGATGATTCACGTGCGGGATCAGGACTTCGAACGATTGGCTGAGGACTCCTTTCAGGAGGCCTACATGACCTACACATCGACCTCGCCGAACTACCAGATTCTAGCGTCGCTCGACGTCGGGCGTCGGCAAGTCGAACTGGAAGGCTACGAGATGGTCAAGCGCACCGTGCAACTTGCCATGGTGCTGCGTTCTCGCATCGAAGAGCACCCGTTGCTGATGAAATACTTCGCCGTGCTCACGGTGAAGGATGTCGTGCCGGACGAGGCGCTGCGGACATCGGGCATCGAAACGTTCTTCGACTCGGACACCGGCTTCCGCCGCATGGAGCAGGCCTATGCCGAAGACGAGATAGCGCTCGATCCGACGCGCGTGACGCTCTACGTCGGCCGCACCGGCATGGATGGCGACACCTTCAAAGAGATGCTGATGGATAATTACGATATCCAGGTCAACAAAACGTCGCGCAACACCCTGTTGTTCATCGTCAATATCGGCACCACGCGAGGCTCGATCGCCTACCTACTCAAGGTGCTGGTCAAGGTCGCCCAAGGACTGGACGAGCAGGTCGAACACCAAAGTCCGCGCGAGCAACGAATCCGAAGCGAGCGCGTGTTGTCGTTGACCGAACGGCAACCGCCGCTGCCCAACTTCAGCCACTTCCATACGGCATTCAAGCCGCACCCTGGCAGCAGCACGCGAGAGGGCGATCTGCGCGAAGCGTATTTTCTCGCCTACGATGAATGCGCCTTCGAATACCTGACCATCGATGGTCCGCTGTCAGAGGTGATCGCGTCGGGGCGTGAGGTGGTGTCGGCGTCGTTTGTAACGCCATACCCGCCAGGCTTCCCGGTGCTCGTGCCTGGACAGGTTATCTCGGAAGAGATCCTCTCCTATATGCGAGCTCTCGACGTCACGGAAATCCATGGGTATCGGCCGGACTACGGCTTCCGGGTGTTCACCGAGCAGGCGCTGCGCGACGTCCAAGCAAAGCGTGCGCCAGCAACTTCCTCGCAACCCAAGATTGCGGCTATCACAGCGCCAGTCGCGCCGGAGTCAGAGCCCACCAGCCAATCAAAGAGCAAGGCAAAGCCAAAGGGTACATCCTGAGCAAAGCGCCAATCGACAGCCACGAAAACGCGCGCCGCTTCATGTGGCAAGCATTACTCCAACTCGAA
>JBNMNW010000117.1:0-16270 GCA_051278165.1 Planctomycetota bacterium
GGACACGGTGGCGATCACTGTCAACGCAGACAATGACGCACCGACAGCGAATGCAGGCCCGACGCAGACTGTTGATGAGGGCGATGGCGTCACGCTGAACGCCACCGGTTCCACCGACCCAGAAGGTCAAACGCTGGCCTACACATGGACGCAGACCGGTGGCCCATCGGTGTCGCTGAGTGATACGTCAGGTTCGCAGCCGACGTTTACTGCTCCTGAAGGCTTGGTGAACTCGACGCTGACGTTCCAAGTGTCGGTAACGGACGGCACGAATACTTCTGTGGACACGGTGACGATCACGGTCAACGCCGACAACGATGCGCCGACCGCGAATGCCGGCCCGCCGCAGGCTGTTGAGGAAGGCGATGGCGTCACACTGAACGCAACCGGTTCCACCGATCCAGAAGGCCAAGCGCTGACCTACACGTGGACGCAGACTGGTGGCACTTCGGTTTCACTAAGCAATGCGTCGGCGACGCAGCCGACATTCACGGCGCCAGAAGGCCTAGTGAACTCGACACTGACGTTCCAGGTGTCGGTGACGGACGGCACGAGCACTTCGACCGACACGGTGACGATCACGGTCAACGCAGACAACGACGCACCGACAGCGAATGCAGGTCCGACGCAGACTGTTGGCGAAGGCGATGGCGTCACTCTCGACGCCACTGGTTCAAGTGACTCGGAAGGCGATGCGTTGACCTATGCCTGGACGCAGACTGGCGGCACGTCGGTGTCGCTGAGCAACGCATCCGGTTCGCAGCCGACGTTCACGGCACCGGAGTTCCTAGTGAACTCAATACTGACGTTCCAAGTGTCAGTTTCGGACGGCACCAATACATCGGTTGATACGGTGACGGTGATCGTTAACGCAGACAACGACGCGCCGACGGCCAACGCAGGGCCGGATCAAATTGGCACGGTTGGCGGCACGGTCTGGTTCGATGCAACGCGGTCTACGGATCCGGAAGGCCAGTCGCTGACCTACACTTGGCGACAGATCTCGGGTGAGCCAGTGGACATCAATGGCGCCTTCACTGCGCAGCCGTCGTTCACGGTGCTTGACGGCATGTCGAACTCCAGGATGATTTTTGAGGTGTCGGTGTTTGACGGGACGAATACGTCGGTTGCAACCGTTGGTGTTTCGGTGATTCAGGACCGCGTGGTTGGGTTGGATTCCATGCTGAGTAGGGCGCCCGATCCGGAGCCGGAAGATGAGCCTGAGAAGGAGGCCGGAATCGACGAGGTTCGCGGTGGTGTTGGCTTGACGGTCGAAGACCTGCCGGCGTTGACCGCGCAGCTCAATGCGGACTTGTCGCAGGACTTGGGGCCACCGTCGACGACGATGCCTCGCTACTTCCCCGGTGATACAGAGCCGGCCTACCCGACCGGTAGCACGCGCCTCGAATCCGATGGCGCGGCTACCAAGGCCTCTGACTCGCGTTCGAGTCTTGAGGTCAACATGCAGGTCGACAGTGATGAGCAACAGCGGACTTCCTTGTCCGACGAGCAGCAGCAATCGGACAATGAATTGCGACGTTGGCAAACGCACGACGACCAGTTCGAAGGCCGTGAAAGTGAGGTCGATGCGAAGGGCGAGTCTGCGCCCGGCTTGTTCGGGCGCATGTGGATCAGCCTCGTGGTTGGGCTGAGATCCCTGTTGGGCGGAGGCTCGGATGGAAACTCTGGGCGATGAGCCGGTTGGAACTAGGCGGGAGCAAAAGCGAAACAGCGATGATTAGCACTCGAACACTTACTTATGCAGCCTCAGTGCTGCTGTTGTGCGCCAGCGCATCCGGTGGAGGTGTGCAGTTACCACAGGATCCGAAGCCAGCCAGGAGTCAGGTCTGGATTGGGGTAAGTGCCGCAAGCCAGGTCTCGATGGTGGGTTGTCAAGAAGACGGCGTGATCGTTGAAGTCGCTGTGGTCGAAGGCCAGCGAGTTGCTAGAGGCGACGTGTTGGTGCGCCTGGATTCGCGTGTGCAGCTTGCTCGGATTGCACGATTACGAATTGCCGCCAACGCGGACGTTCGCATTCGAGAAGCGAAGCATCGATTGGTGTTGGCGACCCAGGATGAAGAGCGTCTTGCGAAACTCAACATGCAGAACATCGCGAGTTCTGCCGACCTTGCTCGCGCCAAGTTGGAGCGGGTTGTTGCGGAGATCGGAGTGGATGCCGCGAAGATAGAGATGCAACTGGCCCAGGCTTCCCTCGATGAAGCGGAGCACACGCTGGATCGCCTAACCGTTCGCAGCCCATTCGATGGCACCGTCGCGAGGCTGCTGCACCATCCCGGCGACGCGGTGGAGCGCCTGCAGCCGATGGCGCAGATGGTGGTGATTGATCCGCTGTGGGTTGAGTTCAACTGCCCGCTCGATCAAACGGTCCTACTGCCGCAGGGCTCGATGGTGCTCGTTGCGCCGTCCGTCCGCGGTGCGCAGCCGCGTCGCGGCATTGTGACCTATCGCGCGGTGCTTGCCGATGCGGCCAGCCAAACGCGCAAGGTGCGCATCTCTGTTTCTAATCGTGACCACGATTGGATCGCCGGAAGCAAAATGCGCATCTGGGTCGATCAGGCGGGAATCACCCCAGCTCGTCCCAAGTAATCGAACACATACATAAAGAGAGGATGATGAGAACAAATCAAGGTGATGAAGCGCATCTCGGCCTGATCGAAGAGCTCGAGTTGAGTGCGCCAGCTGGGATCTCCAAAATCCAGGTGCGTGACTCTGTCAAGGTGCGAGCATCGGTGTTGATCGAGGTTGGCAACGAGAGCAGTCGAGTTCGCGGCACTGAGCCGGTTGCGGCGGAGACGCGCGAGGTGTCGCGCCAACGTGTCCGAGTGGTGGCTTCACAGCCAATGCAGGTCGGTGATGTCTACATTACGAAGTTCGATCTCGAGCAACTGCCGTTGCCTGAGGCTTACGTGCTCTGTGTCGCCTGTCGACTGTTGCCTGATCGCGACTACGAGAGCCAGTTTGAGTTCTTCGTGCCGGTTGACCTGTCGCAAGTTCCGGGCGCGAACGAGTAGTTCAGATTTTTGTCAACGATGACTAACGAAGCCGCAAACCCTGAGAAGAAGGTGCTTCAACGACTCGGCATGAGTCAGTTGCAATGCGACCTTCGAACAGTGTTCCGTTCGCAACCGCCCGCGAGGGCGATGTTGACCGGACTTGGGCGTATTGGCGAGTACCTCGGTGCGGACTATCTCGTCGTGCATGCACGCGTAGGTGTCAACTTCTTGTCCGAGGAGTTTGCCGAGGAGTTCGATCCGTCAGACCAGCTTCGCGACGTCATCAACGGCGCGATGGGGGACGTGATGGACGGCAGTCAGGCGCGCTGCATTCGGTTGCGGTCCGAGGCTGGCGGCGAAGATGGTCCAACGGTCATTGCTGCCGTGCTGCGCGACGCTGAGAACGAGCCAGCTGGTGCGGCATCGATCTTGCTTCGTGAATGCGCGCGCGATCGAGCCGTCGAAGTCTTCTCGGCGTTCGAGAGCATCCTCGGGTTCGTGTCTGTGCTGGTCGCGCAGCCGCAGCTTGTGAGCGAGTCTTCGAAGGCAGCTAAGACGAATGACGCGGCGCTGATCGGCATTGATGCAGACAACCCTGTGGAACTCGCGTTTCACATCGCGGGCAGCCTCGCCAATCGTCACGGCCTGGATCAGGTCGCGGTTGGTTTGGTCCATGGCAAGCGGGTTCGCATCGCGTCGATCAGTGGCATGGATGACGTCCGTGCCTCGAATCCCGGCGTGAAGTGGATTCGCGATGCGATGGAAGAAGGCCTCGATCTGGGGCAGCCGATTCTGTTCGGCGAGAAGGACCCCGAGACGCCGGCTGACTGTGACTATCCGTTGCATCGCCAATGGAGCGAAGCCGTGTCGGGGGACAGTGTCGCAACGATTCCTGTTGTGTTCGGGGGGCGCACGGTGGGCATGATTGCCATTCGGCAAGCGGCGGAGTCTGGGTTGCAACGGAAGAACTTGGAAGGCTACCAAGAAGAGGTCGCGCCATTCGCCAGGCTGCTGCCACTCGCACAACGCGCGAATCGCGGCATCATCAAACACGTCGCCGATCAGGCGGCGTGTGGCTTTCGTCGTGTCGCTGGGTCGACTGCGCGCAAGGTCATGTTCTCGATGATGGCGCTGGCTGGCCTCGTCTACTGGCTGATATTCGGCACGCTGTCGTATTCCGTTGTGGTTCTCGGCCGAGTTGCTGCAGCCGACAGCCAGCACGTCAGTTGTCCTCAGGACGGCACGCTGACGAAGGTGCACGTTCGCATCGGTGACGTGGTTACTCCTGGCCAGGTGCTTGCCGAGTTGGATACGCATCTGGACCAACTCGAAGCTGGCGAGTTGCAGGCGCGCATTGATGCCAAAGCGATTGAAGAAGATCGCGCGTTGGTCGAAGCATCGGCGGTGGATCGACGCGTGCTCGAGTCGCAACGCCGAGCCTTGGTCGCGGAGCTGGCAACCGTCACTGAACGCATCGATCGGGGGCGTATTCGTGCCGCTCTCGGTGGCGTGATCGTCTCCGGTGACCCTCGTAGCCGCATTGGCTACCCGCTGCAGGCCGGCGTAGAACTGTTCCAGTTGGCTAGTCAGGGTCGCGTGCGTGTGATCATGAACGTGCCCGAAGACTCCATCGTCGAAGCGCGCAATGCAGGGAATGCTGAGTTCTTGCCGGCGGCCCGGCCTGATCACGGCATCGAGATATCGGCGCTACGGTTCCCGCCGGCGGCGACGTCGTCGGATGCAGGCATGGTGTTCGAAGTTGTTACGACGTTGATCGTCGACGACAGCACCGGCGTATTGCTGCCAGGCATGGAGGGCGTGGTCTACATGAGTCTGGGTGAGCGCAACGCCTGGTGGGTGTTGACGCACCGCATCACCGATTGGCTGCGCATGGGGTTCTGGATCTGAGATGGACCCAGCGGCACTAGCACAACGTATTGGTGGGGCACGTGTCGGTCTGCGGCGCGATCTGACTGTGTCACGGCACATGGTCGCGGGCGATCCGAGCTACGTCTTCCACGATCCGGTAGCGTTTCGAAACCACGCGTTCACGACGCAGGAATACCAGGTCCTGACGGCGATCCGCGCTGATCGCAACCTGTCCGCCGTCTTCGCTGGGTTGGTCAAGCGCAAGGTGTTGGAGAGTTCGGAGGAGGAAGACTTCTTCAGCTTCGTCATCATTCTGCACGGCTTCGGCTTGCTGCGCTTGCCGCTCAGTGAATCCGGTCGACTGTTCGATCGCTACCAGCTGAAGAAGCAAGCGAAACGCAAGGCGCTGTGGATGGCGCCGATCTACTTGCGCATGCCGCTTTGGGATCCGGACAAGTTCTTGGGGCGTACGATGCGGTTTGTAAGGCCGCTGTTCTCGAAGACCGGCGTCATGGCGTGGATTGCGCTTTGGCTTGTGGTTATGTGGAACCTGCTCGGCCGCGGTAGCGAACTCGTGGCTGAAGCCAGTGGCATATTGACGCTCAGCAATGTGCCCGTGATGTATGTCGCGTTGGTCGTGCTTAAGGTCATTCACGAACTAGGCCACGCGTATTGTTGCAAGCGATTCGGTGTCGAGGTGCCGGAGATCGGCCTGGCGTTCATCGTCGCGACGCCGTGTGCCTACGTCGATGCCAGTGCAAGCTGGAAGCTGCCAAGTCGCTTGCAGCGCATCGCAGTTGGACTGGCGGGCATGTACTTCGAACTCGCGGTTGCTGCGGTCAGCGCTCTGGTTTGGGTCGGCACAGCGCCCGGGTTTACCCACATGGTTGCGCTCAGCATCTTCGTGTTGTCGTCCGTGACGACGTTGCTGTTCAACATCAACCCGTTGATGCGATTCGACGGCTACTACGTGTTTGCAGACCTCGTTGGGGTCACCAATCTACGTGATCGATCGGCGCGGTTCCTACGCCAAGCAGCACGTTCGATCATTGTCGGCATTGGCGAACCGCCGGCCGCGCGGCAGTGGTGCTGGTTGCTGAGCTACGGCATTGGCAGTGCGATCTACCGGGTGGTTCTCGCGTTCAGTGTCGTCGCGATGATGCTCGTCGTCTGGCCAATGGCTGGGCTGGTGCTCGGGTTGTTTTTCGGCTTTATGATGATCGTGTTGCCGCTGTGCAAGATGTTCTATTGGCTGTGGAGTCACGAAGACTCGCAGCCCCAGCGAGCCCGTGCCCGGCTGGTCGCGGTGACCCTGATTGTGCTAGCACCGTTGGCGCTCGGCTGGCTGCCAGTTTCGCGTTCGCTGGTGATTCATGGCGTGCTCGAGCTTGAACACCGAGAGATTCTGCGCGCGCCTTCGGATGGGTTCGTGACCGATGTGCTGTGTTCGCAAGGCCAAGAGTTGTCCGCGGATCAAAGCATCGTGGTGATCGCTAACAAGCAGTTGCAACTCGAGACGGAGCTGATCGCGGAGCAGTTGCACGCGGAAGAGTTGCAAGCCGATGCCTACCACGCCGTTGACCCGTCGCGCGGTGCTTACCACAAGGCCGGCGCCGGCTTCTTGCGTGATCGACTCGCAAGCCTCATCGAACGGCACGGTAAGCTGCACGTTCGCACTACTGGCGGTGGAACGGTCTTTGATGCCGATCCAGACGCGCTGCTCGGCGCCTTCGTGAAGGGCGGCGACCCGTTGGTCGAAGTTCACCGTGGTGCCCATCGCGTGCGTGCTTTGATGCTGGCCGAAGATCGCCACCGCGCACCGGTCGAGGTCGGCCAGATCGCGCACCTTCGCTGGCGTTCGCAGCCGGATCGCTTGGTCGAAGCCCGCATTGTCCAGGTCGAACCAGCGGCAAGTCGCGATTTGATCCCGAAGTCTCTAACGATGGAGGCTGGTGGCGACATCTTCATGCTGCAGCAGCGAGCCGGCGGCGAACAAGCGTCGGCAAGCTACCTGCACGTCATCCTGGAGCCGACTTGGGTGCCGCCCGGAGTGCATGGGCAGGTGACGGCATCGATTCAGTTCGGTGCAGAGGTTCGCACGCTGGGTCAATGGCTGCACAAGCGCGTGTTCGACGTCTACTCAGCTTGGCGCATGTCGTAGTCGATGCGGCCATAGCCAGGATCGCGGCGTGCGTGCCAGCGATAGGGCGCGAACACTTGGGCAAGCCTCCCGTCGTGAGCACAGTTCGCGGCATGATCATGGCGATTGCGACCGCTTGTGAGCGGTAACTGCGATGGCTTCAGCCCGCAGCTCAGGTTACAAAGTTCGCCCTGGCGAGTGCGCCCGTAGCTCAGTTGGATAGAGCAATGCTTTCCTAAAGCATAGGTCACAGGTTCGAATCCTGTCGGGCGTACCACATGGTTCGGGGCGCAACTAGGAGTGTAGATGGTGCCCGAGTCGGTTGCAGTGGTCGGTCCGTCCTGGACCTCTGGGTCACAGGTCACCGGCTGCCAGGATATTGGTTCCGAGGGTGTTCGTGCAGCAGGACGCCGCCGAGGGTGCGTCCCGCAAGGTGTTTCGATACTCCAGTCCCCTTAATTGGCTATGGCGTTGATAGGATCGCAGTCCCGTCATGGCGCGATGAGCGCGATTGCCGACCATGCATTCATTAAGAAACTTTCGACTGGGAGTGTTGGCTACTTGCACTGTGATGACGTTGGTCGCAGTGGCCGTCACGCGAGAGGCGCGCTACGTAGAGACTGCAGAGATGTTCGGGCGACTGCAGTCGGCCCGCGTCAAGCTCGAGGCAGCGCTGAACAGTCGCTTGCACATGGTTCGCGGGCTCGCGGCGTTTGTTCAGACTCACGAAGAGTTCACTGAGGAACTGTTCATGGACTTTGCGCTGGCTCTCGAAGAAGGCATCGAAGGGGTTCGCAGCCTGCAGTTGGCGCCGGATGCAGTCGTGGCGCACATTACTCATCCGGAGCGAAACGTTGGCGCGCTCGGTCACGATTTACTCGCGGATCCGAATCGCCGCAAACTCGTGCAGCACGTCATTGATGAGCGCCTGTATTTGATTGCTGGTCCGCTCAAGCTGGTGCAAGGCGGAGTGGGCTTGATCGGTCGCTTGCCGGTCTATGTCCCTACCGAGGAAGTCCCTGCCGCGGATGTTGCCGCAGCGGATGAGTCCACAGGAGATCGGTTCTGGGGCTTTGCGACCATCCTGCTGGAGCTTGAACCGCTGTTGGCTGAGGCCGGTGTCGATGAGAACCATGCCGAACTTTCCTTCTCGTTGCGTGGCAGGGATGGGCGCGGTGCGGAGGGCGACGTGTTCTATGGCGAGGCGTCGGCTTTTCATGCAGAGGCAGTCAAGGTCGATGTAGCGGTCCCCAATGGTGCCTGGCAGATGACGGCCACGGTGAAGCCTGGAGCCGTGATTGTGGGTGGGGCAGGCGTGATGTTGTGGGGTGGTGGCTTGATCTTGTCGTTGCTCGTGGGTTGGCTGATCTATTCGCTGTTGGAGACGCCTGCTTCGTTGCGCGTTGCCGCCGACGAAGCTGTGGCTGCTTTACGTGCGAGTGAGCAGCGCGTGCAGGGCATTGCGGCGAACATCCCGGGCGCGGTCTACCAGCGTGCGGTGTCGCGGCAAGGGGACATGACCTATCCATACCTCAGCCCCGGTATCCATGGGCTGCTGGAGGTTACGCCTGAAGAATTGGCGCAATGGACTGCGTCAGCGGGTGACGTGGTCGAACTACGTCTCGATGAGGGCGAGATCCGTAAGTGGCGCGAGGCCACATCCGAGTCTTCGACGGAAGGAGCCCGTCATGACGTCGAATTGACGCTGTCGTTGCCTTCCGGGCAGTCGCGACTGATTCGTTCGTTGGCCATCATGCTGCCGGACCAGGAAGGTTGTCTTGTTTGGGACGGCATCATTCTCGATATCACCAAGCAGAAGCTGATCGAAGAACAGTTGCGCAAGTCGCAGCGCATGGAAGCCCTCGGACAGCTGACGGGCGGCATGGCGCACGATTTCAACAACTTGCTCGCCATTGTCATCGGTAACCTCGAGCTGCTTGATGACGACGTAGCAGGCACGGAGAGTGCTGAGTTTGTCGAGCAGGCGTTGGAGGCAGCTGGTCGGGGGGCCCAGTTGACGCGTTCGATGATGGCGTTTGCGAGGCAGCAAAGTCTGTCGACGAAGACGTTGTCGTTGAATGAGCTGGTCGTTTCGACGTTGGCGATTTCCAAGACCGTGCTCAGTGATGCGGTGGCGTTGACCTCGGCCTTGGCTGAAGATCTTTGGCCGATTCGTAACGATGCCGGTCAGTTAGGCAGTGCGCTGCTCAATCTGGTGATCAATGCCAGGGATGCGATGCCAAGCGGCGGCACCGTTCACGTCTCGACTCGCAACGTGGTTGCGAAGCAGTTGGTGGAACTGGCGGTTGCGGACACCGGCACCGGTATGTCCCCAGAAGTGCTTGAGCGCGCCTTCGAACCGTTCTTCACGACCAAGGCAGTTGGTCGCGGATCGGGGCTTGGCCTGAGCATCATCTACGGATTGGTCCAGCAGTCTGGCGGTGACGTTGTGATCACGAGTCCGTCGACTGGAGGCACGACAATCACTCTGCTGTTCCCGCGCGCGCCGGATGAATCTCTCGATGAGGAGTCGTCGTCGGTCGATGTCCCCGATGGCGAAATTGGACCCTGCCGTGGTGAGTCTGTGTTGCTGGTCGAAGATAATGCCGGCGTGCGTGAGTTGGTCGCCCGGCAGTTGACGAAGCTCGGCTACCAAGTTCAGCGAGCAGAAAATGCAGCCGCGGCGCTTGCGATGATCGATGCTGGAGCGAAGTTCGACGTCATGCTGACGGACGTCATCATGCCGGGAAGCATGTCTGGATTTGAGCTCGGCAATGATGTTCGCAAGCGCTTGTCGATACCGGTCATTTACATGTCGGGCAATCACGCTCCGGCTGGCGAGCCGCTCCACGATGACGCGGTGTTGTTGCGTAAGCCGGTGCGACAAACGAAGCTCAGTGCGGCGCTGCGGGCAGCGCTCGACCCGAGCTGACAGCCCCTTGAGGACTTCGGGATTGATGACTTCGGGCTGACTAGCTACCAGTTCGACTGTCAGTGGTCTTCGCGTAACGGCACGGCGTCGATCGCGAGCAACGGATTGCAGTCCCAACTCGGTCTGTAGCGCGCAGCCATTGCGCTGCCGGAGCCGGCGGCGACAATGCGTGCCGATGTCGGCCACACAACTCGTCCTTCAAAGCCCTGCTCACGCGCTGGCCTGGCTCCGTGCTTCGCTCGTCGCGGCGTGCTTGTTGTCAGCGCCACTGGCCGCGCAGGATGCAGTCGACTTCGCGCGTGATGTGCGGCCGATCCTGTCGGACCGATGCTTTGCTTGCCATGGTCCGGATGCAGCTAAGCGCGAAGCTGGGTTGCGACTCGATGTGCGTGGCAGCGCGGTGAAGAAGCTTGCTAGCGGCCGCGTTGCGATCGTGCCTGGCGATGCTTCACAGAGTGAGCTGCTGCGGCGATTGATCGCGCATGATCCCGATGAGCGCATGCCGCCGGCGGCAAGCAAACTGACCGTCAGCTCGGCGGAAGTCGAAGTGTTGCGGCGTTGGATCGACCAAGGGGCCGCCTACACGCTACACTGGTCGTTCGCGCCGCTGCCAGACGTGGTCGAACTGCCAAAGGTGCGACAGTCTGACTGGGTGAAAAACGGCATCGACGCCTTTGTCTTGGCGGGCTTGGAACGAGAAGGTGTCAGGCCATCGCCGCCGGCAACTTCGGCGGCGTTCTTGCGACGTGCCAGCCTCGTGCTCAATGGCTTGCCTCCGACCGTTGCGCAAGTCGAGCGCTTCGTTGCCGATGGCGACGCCGTTCGTGCTCTCGACGAACTGTTGCAGTCCCAACGCTATGGCGAACGCATGGCTAGCGATTGGATCGACATCGCGCGCTACGCGGACACCTTCGGCTACCAGAGTGATGTTGAGCGGCCGGTGTGGCCGTGGCGCGATTGGGTGATCGAATCGTTCAATGCGAACTTGCCCTACGATGACTTTGCTACCTGGCAGATTGCGGGCGACTTGTTGCCGGATGCGACCCGCGAGCAGCAGTTGGCGACCACGTTTCAGCGACTGCATCGTCAGACTAACGAAGGTGGCAGTGTCGAAGCAGAGATGCGGCTTGAGTATGTTGCGGATCGTACCGAGACGTTTGCGACGACCTTCTTGGGGCTGACCATTGGCTGTGCGCGGTGCCACGATCATAAGTTCGACCCGGTGACGCAACGTGAGTACTACGAGCTGTCCGCGTTCTTCGACAACATCGATGAGTCGGGCCTCTACTCGCACTTTACAAGGGCGACACCGACGCCTGCTTTGTCACTGGCGACGGCCAAGCAGTCGGCCGCGGAGTCCGAGGCGGCTGCACGTGTCGACAAGCTGGAGAAGGGGCTGGCAGCGTATGTAGGTCCGGTGCCCCAGGTGCTCGATCTCACCGCGGACGATCGCGAGCACGTCGGCAGCTTCGCGTTCGAGTCGTTGGCAAAGGGCGTGCTGGTCAATGCGACTGACAGCGAGACGCCTGGTCGTCTTGGTGACAATCCTGAGCTAGTAGATGGCGTGGTCGGAAAGGCCATTCAGTTCAAAGGCGAGGACTGGGCGAAGTTTCCCAAGGTCGCGGACTTTGATCGCCATCAACCGTTCTCGTTGGCCTTCTGGCTGCGCGTGCCTGAGCAGTATGACCGCGCGGTCGTCATGCAGCGCTCCAAGTCGTGGACTGATGCTGGCAGCCGCGGCTACGAGTTGCTGATCGAAGACGGTGAGCTGAGTTTTGCGTTGGTGCACTTCTGGCCGGGCAATGCAATTCGCATCAGGGCTAATCAGAAGGTGCCGATTGATACATGGACGCATGTCACACTGACCTACGACGGCAGCAGTCGTGCCGATGGCATGACGATCTTTGTCGATGGTGAAGTCGCTGCGACGCGTGTGATTCGTGATCGCCTGACCCGCACGATCCAGGGCGGCGGCGCCGATGCGCTGACGTTGGCCGAGCGCTTTCGTGACCGTGGTCTCAAAGGTGGAGCGATCGACGAACTGCAGGTGTCTCGCCGCCAGTTTACGCGATGGGACGCGGTGCGTTTTTCTGGACGTGGCAACCTGCCGACGCAGCAAGAAGAGGAAGAGTTCTCTCGCCTCGCGTATTACACGGACTATCGCAAGCAGCTCGAGGAGTTGCGCCAGGCTCGTCTGCAGCTTGGCCGTCTCCGAGATAAGCAATCGGAGATCATGGTGATGCGCGAGATGGCGACGCGCCGCGCGACCTACGTGCGGCCTCGTGGTTCCTACCTGGCGCAAGGCGAACAAGTGGACCGCGGCACGCCCGCATGCTTGCCGAAGAGCGACCCGAAAGATCGGCTGACACTGGCACGATGGTTGACCGATGGTTCGCATCCGCTGACGGCGCGCGTCGCCGTCAATCGCATCTGGCAGATGCATTTTGGCACCGGATTGGTGGGCACGGCGGAGGATTTCGGAAGTCAGGGCGCGCCGCCGTCGCATCCGCAACTGTTGGATTGGCTCGCGCGTTGGTTCGTCAACTCGGGCTGGGACGTGAAGGCGTTGCATCGCTTGATCGCGACGTCGGCGACGTTCGGTCAAAGCTCATTGGCATCGGGCGAACTGCGGGAACGGGACCCGGAGAACCGGTTGCTGGCACGCGGTCCGCGCTACCAGTTGTCTGCCGAGGTGCTGCGCGACCAAGCGCTGTGGGCGTCGGGCCTGTTGGTCGAACGCATCGGCGGCCGACCAGTTCGTCCGTATCAGCCTGCGGGGCTTTGGCAGGAAAAGTCAGGCCAAGTCTATCACCGTGCCAAAGACGATGGCCTGTATCGCCGCAGCCTCTACACGTTCTGGAAGCGCACCTCGCCGCCGCCGGCGATGATGTTGCTCGATGCCAGCAAGCGCGACGTTTGCGTGGTGCGGCGCCAGAGCACTACGACGCCGCTGCAGGCGCTGCTGATGCTCAACGATCCGCAGTTCGTCGAGGCGTCGCGCGTTTGGGCCGAGCGCTTGGTCGCAACTCGGGGCAAACCGCAAGACCACCTTGCGAGTGTGTTCCGCCGCTTGACGAGTCGTGCCGTTACGGAGCTAGAGTTGCAAATCTTGACGTCGGCATTGCAGGAACAACGCGAGGCGTATCGGTTGGATCCAAAACGCGCGCAGCAGACCGCGACGATCGGCGACCGCAAGCCAGCGGTGGATGTCGACGTGGTCGAAGTCGCCGCCTGGACCATGGTGATTAGCATGTTGATGAACTTCGACGAAGTAGTGAGGATGCGATGAGTCATGCAATCAACAGACGTCAGTTGTTGGCGCGCGGCGCGACGGGCCTCGGCGCTGCCGCGATGTCGCATCTGTTTACCGATGAAGATGGTCAGCCCAAGCCGCACTTCGCGCCGCGTGCCAAACGCATCGTCTATCTGTTCCAGAGTGGTGGGCCGTCGCAGCTCGATCTGTTCGACCATAAGCCGCTGTTGCAGGAGAAGAACGGCACCGAGTTGCCGGCCAGTGTGCGCGATGGCCAGCGGCTGACCGGCATGTCCGGCAACCAATCGTCGTTCCCGTTGGCGGGCACGCAGTTCAAATTTGCCCGGCACGGCGAGAGTCAGCGCTGGGTTAGCGAGTTGTTGCCATACACGGCGCGCATTGTCGACAAGCTGACCTTTGTGCATTCGATGCATACGGAGGCGATCAACCACGATCCGGCGATCACGTTCTTCCAAACGGGTTCGCAGTTGGCGGGTCGACCGTCACTCGGCGCGTGGCTTAGTTATGGCTTAGGCAGTGCCAATCGCGACTTGCCGGCGTTTAGTGTTCTGATCAGCAAGAACCAGGGCGGCCAGCCGCTCTACGCGCGCTTATGGGGCAACGGCTTCTTGCCGTCTGCGCACCAGGGCGTGCAGTTTCGACCGGGCAAGGATCGAGTTCTGTATCTCGCCGACCCAGATGGTGTCGACAAGGCAACGCGTCGCAAGATGCTGGATCGTTTGCGTGACTTGCATGAGGCTGCCTACGAGCGCGAGCCGGATCCGGCGATCCGTGCCCGCGTTGAGCAATACGAAATGGCCTACCGCATGCAGAAATCGGTGCCCGAGGTCAGTGACGTTTCTAACGAGCCAGATCACGTGTTCGATCTGTATGGCCAGGACGCCCGCGAACCCGGCACCTACGCGGCGAACTGTCTGTTGGCGCGTCGCTTGTTGGAGCGTGGCGTTCGCAGTGTGCAGCTTTACCACCAAGGCTGGGATCAGCACGGCGGCCTTGTTGGTGCGATCAAGGGGCAGTGCCGCGAGACGGATCAGGCGAGTGCGGCGCTCGTGCTCGACCTGCAGGCGCGCGGTTTGCTCGACGACACCTTGGTGGTGTGGGGCGGCGAGTTTGGCCGCACCAACTATTCGCAGGGCAAGTTGACCAATAGCAACTACGGCCGCGACCATCACCCGCGTTGCTTCACGATGTGGATGGCGGGCGGCGGCATGAAGCCTGGCTATGGGCACGGCGAGACGTGTGAGTATGGCTACAACATCGTGCGTGACCCGGTGCACGTTCACGATCTGCAGGCGACGATCTTGCACCAGCTCGGGCTCGATCATGAACGGCTGACCTTTCGCTACCAAGGACGTCGGTTCCGCCTGACGGATGTGCACGGCAACGTGGTGCGGGAGCTGCTGGCGTAGGGTTCGCTGGCGTTTGGGGCAAGGCGGGCGGGTCTCTAGCAGCCTGCCGGTGGCATGATGGTTTGATCGGTGCCGGGCGCTATTACCCATCCTGCAGTGCATGCGGGCAGCGTGACTGCGGTCGCAATCGCCGCAGGATCGAGTTTGTTGGTGCCTGGGGCGTCGCGTCGGATTGTGACAGGATGCAATCCGCAGGAATTCTGCCACCGCTGGCGGGCGAGTTTGTTGTTTCTTGTCCAGGCACCGTACTGACATCGGGGGTGGGTATTCTGTGTGGATGCGTAGAGCTGGATCGGTGTTGGTTGGAGTTGCCGGCTTGTTGGCTTCTTGTGGGATCGGTGGGCAGCGGCAGTTTGGGGATGTGTTTCCGGATTTGGGGGTGTTGCTGACTACGGCCGATCCGGTTGCGGTTCGGGCGGAACTGGTGACTGTGCAGATGCCCGACAGCGAGGCGCACAACATGCATCTGCTGGCGATGCTGCGCGGGCAGAAGTCGATGGATGCTGCGCATCTGGTGTTGCTCGTGCGCGCGGTGGCGCTGCCGGAGAACATTCAGTGCTCGAATGACAATGGGCGCTGGTGCTACCCGCAGCGTGGCGACAGCGACAATGCGGCGTTTGTGGATCAGCTGCTGACTGAAGGTGCGGCCAAGCTTGATGACGTCGATAGCTACTGGCTCGGCGAGTTGGTCGGGATCTCGCAGAGTGATGCCGTGATGCTGGCTTTGTGCGAACTGTTTGTGCCGGTCGTCGATGATGGCTCAGATCATGCGTTCGATGAACTGCTGCGTGGTATGCCTGGGTCGCCGGCGATGCTGCCGTTCTTGTCGAGATACATGGGGCCGCAAGGGAGGCTCGACGGTGACCGCGGTTGGCATGCGTTCCGTAAGATGTCGTTCGACAGCGATCGTGTTTGGTTACTCGCGACGTTGCTGCTGCGCCAGGAAGAGCTGACCGACGAACGTTTGCTCATGACGATGAAGGCCTTCTCGTTTGACGGCGGTCGAAAGAAGGCGTTGCAGATGCTGGTCGATCGCGCGACTTCGCTCGATGCGGAGGTCGCCCGCGCCGCGGTCAGCACGTTCTCGTTTGATGCGGGGCGAAGTGCTGCGTTTGCGACGCTAGCTAAACGCGGCACCGTAGAGCTCGAAGAGCATCAGCTGGCTCGCTACGTCCAGCTGTGCAGTTTTGACTCGGGCAAGATCAAGTGCGTCGAACTGTTCGCGTCAACGCTGCAAGGCGAACCGAGCATTCGATCCGCCAAGAAGGTGCTCGGCGCGTTTAGCTTTGACTCGGATCGCTTGAAGGCGGTGCAGCTGATGGCGCCGCGATGGAGTCAGCTGTCACAGGGCGAACGCAACGAACTGCTCGGCGCGTTCTCGTTCGACTCGAGCCGCAAAAAAGCCGCCAAGCTCTTGATGCGCTAGAGCCGTTCGATCGAGAGCTCGATGGGCTTCATGCCAGCTCGTAGTTCGATCGTGCGCTTCACCTTGCGCCAGCGCGTCTTGGTGAGCTGCCAGTTGTCTTTGGTCTTGCCGTCGCCGGGCTTGAGTCGCTGCAGCGACAAGTTTGGGCTGTAGCTAAGTTCATAGGTGCCTGGTTGAACGTGCCGAGGCTGCGGACGACGCAGCGA